>CACWQE010000021.1 GCA_902762905.1 uncultured Lachnospiraceae bacterium
CCATAGCCTCTTTTATTGTGAGTTAGCATATTATAAGGAGCATTAGTGTCTGTTGCGTGCGAGCCCGTAATGCAAATGTGCCTGCTGCAATATGACACCGCCCAAAGCCGGGTTCATAACCCTCAACATGCGCGTCCGTTCCCTTACACTGTGCAAGAGGAGAATTTTAGTAGGTCTGAGCTTCCTCTTCTCCATTCATAACACGAAGTGCGCCCTGTGCAAGTGCAAGTAATTCATCCTCTCCAGGATATACAGTAAATGGAGCGATGAAACCTAACTTCTTTTTGAGTTCATCAATCGTGAATGCATTATATGCAATACCACCTGTGCAGATGATCTGATCTACTTTACCGTCTAATACGGCTGCCATAGCACCAGCATCCTTTGCAATCTGGTAATGGAATGCATCAATCAGATCAGAAGCGTCCTGACGACCTTCGGCTTTCATCTTCATAAGATCACGCATATCGTTGCTTCCAATATATCCGTTGAAACCGCCGTTACCGCAGATCTTCTTGTAGATCTCTTTCTCTGTGTATTTGCCTGAGAAGCAAAGCTTGATTAAGTCACCAACAGGAACCGTACCGGCACGCTCTGGAGAGAATGCACCCTCACCATCTAAGATGTTGTTGACATCAATTACTTTACCGTTCTTATGAGCACCAACGGATACACCGCCACCCATATGAATCACGATCAGGCTTAATTCATTGTAAGATTTGCCAATCTCTTTTGCGTAACGCTTTGCAACTGCTTTCTGATTCAAAGCGTGGAAGATACTTCTTCTTGGAAGCTCTGGCATACCAGAATATCTGGCAACAGGAGCAAGCTCGTCAACAACAACAGGGTCAACGATATAAGATGGAACCCCAACCTGGTCACCGATCTCTCTTGCAAGAATACCACCAAGGTTAGAAGCGTGCTGTCCCTGAACACCAATCTTGAGATCATTTAATAAGTCATCTGTTACGGCGTATGTACCACCTGGAATTGGCTTTAATAATCCACCGCGTCCAACAACAACATCTAATGTGTTGATATCAAAATTCTTCTCCTTCAATACGTTAAGAATCACTTCTTTACGGAAATCCTTCTGGTCAATGATAGAAGCGTACTTTGCAATCTCTTCGGTAGAATGTCTTAAAGTCTCTTCAAAAAGTTGTTTCTCGTCCTCATACACACCAATCTTGGTAGAAGTAGAACCTGGGTTGATGATTAAAATAGTATAAGCCATCTGTTAAATCCTCCTAATTTGTATAAATCATTTTATAAGAATACAGGCAATCCCGGAGGACTACCTGTATTAAATGCGATGTTATAATTATTATTTGTTCATTGCCTCTGCAACAACAGCACCAACGGCAATAGAATTAACCTTTGTCTCGAAATCATCAGAACGGGATGTAAGGATAACCGGAGCCTTGGTTCCAGTTAAAATGTTACCGTTAACAACCTTAGCATTGTGAACAAGTGCCTTGTATGTGATGTTACCAGCGTGAATATCTGGGAATAATAATACATCGGCATCACCAACGATCTTACGGTCAGTTGCACCCTTATGCTTAGCAGCTTCTGGATCAATGGCAAGGTCATAAGAAAGAGGACCATCTACGATACATCCTGTAATCTTACCTTCTTCATTCATCTTAGTAAGCTCTGCAGCATCTACAGTAACAGGCATCTTAGGGTTAACAACCTCAACGGCAGCGATAGGAGCAACCTTAGGACACTCAATACCACAAGCATGAGCAACCTCTACTGTGTTGCGGATGATGTTTGCCTTAGTCTCTAAGTCTGGATATGGGATAAATGCAACATCACTTAAGAATAATAATCCGTCATGTCCTTCAATATCAAAGATACATACATGAGAAAGTGTCTTATCTGTACGAAGACCAACCTCTTTATCCAATACACTCTTTAAGAAAGACTTGGTATCAATCAATCCCTTCATATACATATCAGCTTTGCCGTCATGTACCATCTTAACAGCTGTTAAAGCGGCTTCATATGGCTCTTCTACATTAACGATCTCATAATCAGAGAGATCCATGTTGATAGAAGCGGCAACTTCTTTGATCTTAGCCTTATCTCCGACAAGGATTGCGTTAGCAATACCACGTTTCTTAGCTTCTGCGACAGCCTCAAGTACGGCATCATCCTGTGCAACTGCTACAGCGACGGTCTTAGTGCTGCAAGCAGATACTTTTGCAAGTAAATCATCAAATGTTTTTGTCATCTTCGTACACCTCATTTTATTATTTTTCGTTGTGTTAGGAATCATTTCCTAATATATACAATCAATAAATATAGTATCACTTGAAGACATTTTGGTCAAGATGATAACCATGAGAATCATGAAGCAAAATGAAAGCATACGTGAATCCGTTTCAATATACATATGTTTTTTGCAACAGGGGGATAAAGAAAGTGGAAAAAATAGGGACAACCCCAAGATGTGGTAGGTGAAGGCTGCTTGTGTGAGTAGGTTTTGTGAGATTGAATGGAAATTTACTTTTCATTTCAATATAATTATGCTATACTTACGCTAAATAGTGCGTTCTTGTATACTTTTGAATGGTATATCCATATTGTACTATTAATAAAATGACAACAGATAACGATATAATAGTATAGACAGTTTTTATATGTAGAGGTGATTGGGATGAACACAAAGAACAGATTGATTAATCGATTATTAAAGGTTGCGAAGAAGCATAAGGTACTAACCTATCCGGTATTGGCGTTGGTTGCAGTGATCAGTGTCTTCAGTTATTTCTTTTCGTGGACGAACGGAGCGGGCAAGAGAATTGTTGCAGTCGTTATGGTTATGGTGCTGTTGGTATCCCAGTCATATTTTTTGACATCATCGGCAAATGAGCTGGTGGATGATGCAGATGCGGCATTGGTACAACAGGAGTTGCAACAACAAGATACCAAGGACAAGCAGGAGTTAGTTACAAGTGAGGATGCAAAAGAAGAGAAGACAACACAGGCTGACAATGTGAAGCAGAATGTATCCTCGAACGAGACAACTTCTTCTGAACAGAATGTAAGTACAGAGGATGCAAAAGCAGAAATGGATGGAACAACAGGGAATACAGAGGTAGGAACGGATGAGACAATAGGGGATACTTCTGCTACAGAGGATAATGGTACAGAAAATAATACAGCATCTTCTAATGATATAACAGTAGAAGATGGTAAAGATACTGCGAATTATGCAGCAGATGGACAAGATGTGGTGGCAACTGCTGAAAAGAAGAAGATTCAGTTTTTCTTCCGCTTGGAGTCATGGCGTTATATCTCTGGTGATGTTGAGTCTAATGAAGTCTTGGATAAGAGCTGGGGTGATTCTAAGTATAGCTATAATTTGGAAAATAATAGCTTGGGATTAGGTATTGAGGCATTGAAATCTAAGGCATTAGGAGATGCGGAAGCCAATTATACAGACAATGGTTGTTTTGATATTATACAGAAGTTTTATTTAGATGCTGCATGTACACAAGAGGTTACGGATTTTTCGAATCTGCATATGAATAGTGATGACGGCATTATTATATATGTAAAGAGAGAATTGAATCGATACAGACTTGTATTACCTACAAGTTATGATGAACAGCAAATTACTTTTGATGCATCAGTCAGCAGTGGACTAACAACCAGTTCGGATGGCAATATCTATTATGTGAATATTTCTAAGGATACAGGAACTGCAGATTTCACATTAGCTGGACTCAAATGTAATGGATATCAGTTAACAGGAGCGTCTGTTGATAGTGGTTCGGCTGATGTGGTAGAGGGTGATGGTACCTCCTTACATGTATCATTAAATAAAAGTTCGGCGACATCAAGAACTATTACCCCAACCTGGGAAGGCAAGACATTCAGCATTGAATATATGAAGAAAGAACTGAATGAAAGTGATAATGCCGTAGCACAATGGCAGATGGATCTGGTATATGGTAAGGAAGGACAGAATTTGTTATATGACGATAATGTCGGAATTGAAAGAAAACCAGGATATCAGTTTACAAAGTGGCAATTTGCAGATGGAACAAAGATTGATGCAGGTGCTTCCATTTATACATATCGAGAGAAGTTGTATAATAGTGGTACAATGGTGCAATTATATCCGGTAATGGAATATGTAGACTTTTCAATTGAAAATGCTCCGGAGAATGGTCTGATCAGCTATCAATATAAGACAGAAGCACATCAGGTTTTATTGAAAGCCAAGTATAATTCAGATAAAGTGACAGCAGGAACTTTTGAATATACAATTAATAGTGGTGATTCTGAGCTGGCAGCAAAGGGGATTAATGTGACAGCATCTGAGAATGGAATATCACTTACTACAGATTCGAATGGGCCAACTTCTGTAACAGGCAGTAATCCAATTAAGTTGATATTTACAGTGAAAGATGCAAATGATTCTAACAAGAGCAAACAATTCGAGTATACGATCAGCATTGAACCCAAAGTGTTAACGCTATCTGTTCCAGATGATCAGAAGACGAAGATCTATGATGGAACGACTGCGGTTCCAGATAAATTTCCAACGAATATCAATACTGTTGGAGAAGATGGTAAGCAGACTGCAATCACTGTCAGTTATACGGGAACACCGGTATATAACTCCAAGGATGTAGCTTTAGCAGATACGATTACCATTTCGGATACAGTTACTTTGAATGTTGGAAGTGGAGACAGCGCAGATAATTATAAGTTATCCGGTTATACGATATCCGGTTGTAAGATTACGCAGAGGTGGGTATATCTGAAGACGATCAGTTCTGTGAAGTCTGTTCTTTCCGGCATGAAGACACCGTTTGATGCATTTGATGTAGTAGAGGATTCGGCAGCAAATAGTCAGGGAACGATGGGATTGGCTGCAGGAGATACCATTTCTGACTTAGGAGAGATTCAATATACAACGACCAGACCGGAGGATGATCTGATAAAGGCTGATACATATTCGATCAGTGCCAAGACAACAGCCGATTCGAACTATTTGATCCAAATGAGAGATAACGCGGATGCGAAAGGAACCTTTGATGTTATTCAGGAAAATCCAATCCTGGATAAGAATTATTTTATTCAAGCTCAGAGAGGAGAGGATGACTGGTATACAGGTGCTGATGGTAAGGTAGTGGCAAAAGCAGACTCGGCATATGATACAGTATGGCTTTCAGAAGATGGTACGAATTTTGTAAGCGGCGGTGTACTGAAAGAGGAGTATAGCGGTAATCCGAATCTTAAGATTTATCTGACTAATAGCCAGACCGGAGCAATCACTTCCGTTGGCTCATTTAACATTAAATATGATATTACAAAACCTCAATATGTAGGATATACAGTGGATGAGCTGGAATACTCCAGTGATACTCTTCCGTCCCTTACAGGAAAAGCCTTGTACTTCCCTGGAATGGGTGGGGCATTTGATTTTGGTACATATGTGAATTCAACAGTGACGATTCAGGTTCAATACGAAAGCGATACTTCAGGTTTGAATGAATTACAGTATGGACTATTTGGAGAAGAAGTTGGAACAAGAACTACCCAATTCAATACAACAAACGGAATCGCAACGATCAAGGTATTGAAAGATTCCATTAAAGACGCAGATTCTAAAGTAGGAGTTATTCGCTGTCGTGCAGTTGACCGGGCAGGTAATGTAAGCGATACCATTGTATTGAAACCAACCAAAGATTCCAGCGATTCTTATGAATGGAGTGTTGAGACGGTAGGACCAAGCATGGAGCCTTTAACCATCTACTCAGGAGTCGATAAGAATGTATTAGTAATCGATCAGTCTGGTAAGTCTGACAAAGATATGGCTTATTACAATCATTGTCAGGGGCGATTGGTTGTTACGGATACGGTATCTGGTATTAACAGTATTACCTGGCATATCAATGGAACAGAGGAAGAAGAGACAGTAGGTGATCTTTCTAAGAAGGTTACATCCAAGACATTTACCAAAGATCTGACTGCTGCCAATACAGATGATCCATATACCGTATATGCAACAGTAAGAGATAATGCTGGTAATGAGGTTGATACGAACCCAGTGACATTTAAGTTGGATGATATTGCACCGGAGCTGGTAGTAGATTATGATGAACACGTGTGGAGCAAGGAAACTACGATTTCCTTTACAACATCAGATGATCTGAGCGGAATCTATTATGCCCGGGTTACGGATGCAGATGGTAAAACAATAGATTGTGATCTTGGCAGTCCAATAGATGGAGTATATAAGGCTAGTTTCCAGGCAATAAAGAAGGGACAGTATTCAATAGAAGTTTCGGATAAAGCCGGTAATATTACTTCATGGACGAAGAACATTACAATGATATCAAAAGAGATTCCAGAATGTCCGACAGTTTCCTTTGAGCCAGAAGAGGCGGATGGTGAGAATGGCTGGTATATTGCAAAGCCAACAGCAGTGTTGCATACGGTATTGAATACAACAGATGGCACACCGGTTGAAAGTGAGTATTCTATCTGGAAAGATGGAGAGACTTCATATAACAGGACACCAATTGCAAAAGAAGATGAGAATGTTGTAATGGAAGACGATGGATATTTCCATATTCAGGTATGGAGTGAGAGCGCTTCCGGTGTTACTTGCGCGGATGCGGATAGTCATATTACGGATGTGAAAGTGGATACGACAGCACCAGACATTTCTTTTACAACTGAAAAAGGCAGTGGTTCGAATATTATCGTGAAATTTGATGTGACAGATAAAGGAAGTGGTGTAGACAAAGATTCTATTAAGATTTTGCATGGAAGTCAAAGCATTACTGCATCGGTGGAAGAGACAGAAGATGGTTATGCAGGAAGTTTTGAAATTACAGAGACTGGTAACTATTCGATTCAGGCATCCGATCTGGCAGGTAATGTAGCAGATGAGGCTGCATTTACACCAATGAGTATGAAGATTAAGGCAATTACGAATATTACAGATTCGACGGCAACAGTAGGTGCATCTATATATAAGGGTACATTTGATATATCTTCCGCATCCATTTCGTATCGTAAATTGGCAGATGATACATATACAGAGACAGATGCGGTTATGAATCAGGATACAAAAGGTAATATATCTTTGTCGGCAATATTGAGTGGATTGACGAGTGCAACCAATTATGTATACAAGGTAACTGCCGTTTCTGAAGCAGGAGAGGTGTTAGAGTATGAGGGTCATTTCCAGACATTGGCATCGAATCTAAAAGATGGTATATCAGTTATAGGTACAGCACGTTATACGACAGAGAAAGAAGGAACCATTACAGTAGGTCTTTATTTGGGATATAGCTGTATCATGGCAAAAGAGATTGAAGCAGGTTCTGAATTTGTATTTGAGCATGTGCCGGATGGCAATTATAATGTTGTTGCTACGGACGGTGTATATTCTAAGAGTATTCGCGTATCCGTTCAGGATGGTATGATCGAATATCCGACACAGTACATAGATCTTGTTTTATCAGGAAAGAATACTAGTATCTATGTTACGACACCGGATACACCGAATATTTCAGCGGATAATATGGATTCTATCTTTACAGATGATTTAATCAACTTTACAGAAGATGATAAAGCATTGATTGATGCAGGTGGAACGGTAGAGTTTCAGTTGTGTGCGACGCTGATGACAGTATCGAATGTATCAGCTGGCGAGATATCCGCCATGTATGCTGTAACAGACAAGAATAAGATTGTTGGAGCATATTTAGATCTGACTTTATATAAGATTGTGACGGAAGCAGATGGAACAACGCAGAAGAAGAGAGTTACCGATCTGGCAAATGGAGCGAATATTTCGATTACGATTCCGTTAGGAGAATTAGCAGGTAAACCGGATCTGGAAGTGATTCGGATTCATAATGATGGTGAGAATTTCATCGGAGCATCTTTGTCCGATCAGGATAATAATGTGAATACGTATACAATCATTACTAATCAGTTCTCAACATATGCAGTGCTGTATGGCACGGGTGTAGAACCTACGACAGAGGCGACGACACAACAGACAACACAGAAAGTTGATAACAATGCAACGAATAAACCGGGTGTTTCAAACAATACAACAAGTGTAACGACGACAACGGAACAGAAGGCGGATCAGGCAAAGAAGAATGGAAAGAAGAACATCAAAGATAATGATAAGAAGCCACAGGCTTCTAACACATCTTCAATCGGTTCGCTTAGAAGTTCCGGTACAGCAAAGACAGGAGATGCAACTTCGATTGCATTATTGTTTGGACTTATGATTGTAGCATTCGGTTGTGCAGGCATTCTTCGCAGACAATTAAAGCAAAAATAATATTTTACATTTATTACCTTAATAAAACATAGTTCCCTGCAAATACTATACTCAAGACATCAAGATGTCTTAAATATTATAGATTTGGAGGGAACTATTATGTCAAGTAATAATTCTAGCAAGAAGTCAGATGCAATGAACAGATTCAAAATGGAGTGTGCTTCAGAAGTAGGCGTTTCTTTAAAGAACGGTTACAACGGAGATTTAACTTCTAGAGAGAATGGTTCTGTTGGTGGACAGATGACTAAGAAGTTGGTAGAGGCTCAGATGAACCAGATCGCTGGTAAGTAATCGTTTCATACGATGCCAGATATCGATCGGTAATTCGTAGATAGCGGATGCCATATGGGAAGGTCATAATTTGTTTTTAATAAAAACAGATTATGGCCTTTCTTTTTTTGGGTAAAAGCAGTTCTACTACCAGGAAATAGGAAGTCTCTATCTGTTGACATTTCTATGTATCACGTGCTATAATTGACTGATTAGTGCAGAGAAAGACTGCCCTGAGGCAGATAATGATACATCTCGAAGGAGATGCTGCAAAAGAATAAAAGATATATTTTTAAGGAGGAATTGTTAAAGATGAGTTTAACAGTGGAAAATTTGGAAAAGAATATGGCAAAGCTTACGATTACGGTGCCTGCTGATGAGTTTGTTGAGGCTATGAAGGCATCTTACAATAAGCAGAAAGGAAAGATTTCTGTTCCTGGATTCCGTAAAGGAAAAGTTCCACAGGCATATTTAGAGAAGATGTATGGTCCAGAGATGTTCTATGAGGATGCTGCGAATACATGTATGGAATCTTCTTACCCTGGTGCATTAGATGAGTGTGGCTTAGATGTTGTATCCCGTCCACAGATCGATGTAACACAGATGGAGAAGGGCAAAGACTTCATCTACACAGCAACAGTAGCTGTTAAGCCAGAAGTTACTCTTGGTCAGTACAAAGGTGTTGAAGTTGATAAGGTAGAAGTAGAAGTAACAGATGAGGATGTACAGGCAGAGTTATTGAATGTACAGAAGCAGAATTCTCGTACCATTCCAGTAGAGGATAGAGCTGCAAAGATGGATGACGAAGTAACAATTGATTTCGAAGGCTTTGTAGATGGTGAAGCATTTGAAGGTGGTAAAGGAGAGAACTATCAGTTGACATTAGGTTCTCATTCTTTCATTGATACATTTGAGGATCAGATCGTTGGCAAGAATATTGGAGAGGAATTTGACGTAAATGTTACATTCCCAGAGGATTATCAGGCAGAAGATCTTGCAGGTAAGCCAGCAGTATTTAAGTGTAAGCTGAATGGAATCAAGGAGACAGAGCTTCCAGAGTTAGACGACGAGTTTGCATCAGAAGTATCTGAATTTGATACTATGGATGAATATAAGGCAGATTTGAAGGCAACACTTCAGGTAAAGAAGGAAAAAGCTGCTAAGAATACAAAGGAAGGTCTTGTAATCGATCAGATTATTGAGAACTCTACAATGGATATTCCAGATCCAATGTTAGAGACAACCAAAGAACAGATGTTGAATGAGTTCTCACAGCAGTTAAGTTATCAGGGACTTTCTGTAGATCAGTACTTCCAGTTTACAGGAATGACAAGAGAGAAGTTCTTAGAGACTTCTACTCCAGAAGCTGAGAGAAGAATTAAGTCACGTCTTGTATTAGAGGCAATTGCGAAGGCTGAGGATATTCAGGTATCTGAGGATGAGTTGAATGACGAACTTAAGAAGATGGCTGATATGTATCAGATGGATTTGGAGCAGTTAACTGGTTTGGTTGGCGATTCTGAGAAAGACGCAATCAAGCAGGATATCGCAGTACAGAAAGCGGTAGATCTTGTTACAGAAGCAGCTGTAGAGAAATAAGATTTTGAATAACCCGGCTCACAGAGTTTCTGTGAGCCGTATAACCCAGATAGGAGGATTTTGTATGAGTTTGGTACCTTATGTCATTGAACAGACAAGCAGGGGAGAGCGTTCTTATGATATTTACTCCAGATTATTAAAGGATCGTATTATTTTTCTTGGAGAGGAAGTCAATGATACAACAGCAAGTCTTGTAATTGCACAGTTGTTGTTCTTGGAATCGGAAGATCCAACGAAAGATATTTCCTTATATATTAACAGCCCAGGTGGTTCAGTTTCTGCAGGATTTGGTATTTTTGATACCATGAATTATATCAAGTGTGATGTATCAACCATCTGTGTAGGCATGGCAGCAAGTATGGGAGCATTTTTGTTAGCAGGTGGAGCTCCAGGTAAGCGTATGGCTCTTCCGAATGCAGAGATCATGATTCATCAGCCAATGGGTGGAATGCCAAGTGGCAGTCAGGCAAGTGATATGGAGATTACAACAGCGCATATCCTGAACACCAAGAGAAAGATTAATGAGATCTTAGCAAGAGAGACGGGCAAACCATTTGAAGTGATCGAGAAAGATACCGATCGTGATAATTGGTTGAGTGCTGCTGCTGCGAAAGAGTATGGATTGATTGATTCTGTTGTAGAGAATCGTCAGTAAGACAAAGATTGAGAGAATGAGGTGTAGCAATGGCAATTCGTGGTGATGACAGAAAGCCTTTACGTTGTTCATTTTGTAACAAGACACAGGATCAGGTTCGTAAGTTAATTGCGGGTCAGAATGTATTTATCTGTGACGAATGTATCGAGGTTTGCTCTGAGATTATCGAGGATGAGTTAGAAGATTATGAAGAATCTTCAGATATTAATTTACTGAAACCAAAGGAGATTAAGGAATTCTTAGATCAGTATGTAATTGGTCAGGAAGAAGCGAAGAAGGTACTGTCAGTTGCAGTATATAATCATTATAAGAGAATTCTGTCAGATAAAGATTTCGATGTAGAATTACAAAAGAGTAATATTATGATGGTTGGTCCAACTGGTTCTGGTAAGACGTATCTGGCACAGACACTTGCAAAGCTTTTGAATGTTCCATTTGCGATTGCGGATGCAACAGCCTTAACAGAAGCTGGTTATGTCGGTGAAGATGTAGAGAATATTCTTCTTAAGATCATTCAGGCTGCGGACTACGATATTGAGCGTGCTCAGCATGGTATAATCTATATTGATGAGATTGATAAGATCACGAAGAAGTCAGAGAATGTATCCATCACAAGAGATGTATCTGGTGAAGGTGTACAGCAGGCATTACTTAAGATTATTGAAGGAACCGTTGCATCTGTTCCACCACAGGGTGGAAGAAAACATCCGCATCAGGATTTTATTCAGATTGATACTACGAATATTTTATTCATTTGTGGTGGTGCGTTTGATGGTCTTGAGAAAGTGATCGAGAATCGTATTGGTAAGAAGTCAATTGGTTTTGGTGCTGAGTTGGCAGAGAATACGGATGAGAATGTTGGCGAGTTATTGAAACAGGTAACACCATCCGATTTTGTGAAATATGGATTGATTCCGGAGTTCATTGGTCGTGTGCCGGTAACGGTTACATTGGATCTTTTGGATGAAGACGCATTAATGCGGATCTTAACGGAACCGAAGAGTGCAATTTGCAAGCAGTATAAGAAACTGTTTGAATTAGATGGTGTAGAACTTGATTTTAATGAAGATGCATTGCGTGCAATCGCAAAGATCACGATGGAGAGAAAGACAGGAGCCCGTGGCTTGCGTTCTATCATTGAAAAGAGTGTAACTGACCTGATGTACGAGGTTCCTTCGAATGAGGAGATTACTAAGTGCATTATAACGAAGGAAACAGTAGAAGGTACAGGTGAACCGGAGATTGTATATTCAGATTCGCCACGTCCAAGAAAGTCCTTTGTAAAGCGTCATCCAAAGCCAAACAATGGTGAGATTGCATAAACGTAAAGAAAGTGATATAGCGGAATCTGTTGCTGACTGCATCAGGTTCCGTTTCTATATAGAGGAATGAACATGAGAAAAAAAGTATACCAGACACTTCCTATGATTGTGTTCCGGGATCTGGTCATGATGCCAGAGACAAGTGTACACATTGATGTGAAAAGAGAAGATTCTTTAAAGACAATTGAATATGCGATGAAAGAGAATCTGGATGTTTTTGTTGTGACGGCAAAGGATGCTGCGTTGGGAGATACATTTTCCAGGAAAGATCTTTATGAGATAGGTACGATTGTTCAGGCAAAGCAAATGTTAAAACTTCCGAAGGATGTTGTACGTGTTATGCTGCTTGGACAGACCAGAGCAAAGATTAAGTCGGTTGTAGAAGATCCGATGACCGGGCATATGGCTACAGTGGCGGCGGTGGAGACACAGAAAGATTCATTGTCTGATACACAACGACGTGCCTATCTAAAAACGGTGAAAGACATATTGATACAATGTGAGAGCAATGGAATTATTACAAATGAAACGGTTGTTAATACATTGAAGAAAGTAAGATCGTTAGAAACACTTGTGGATCTGATTGCAGAAGCGGCACCAATTACAACGGCACAAAAGCAGAAGATTCTTGAAACAATGGATTTGAAAGAACGGACAGAAGCATTGTTAGAGATTCTATTGAATGAGATAGAGATTGGGCAGATCCGTACTGAGATTGTTGGAAAGTTACGGGAGTGTGTGAATAAGAATCAAAGAGATTATGTTCTTCGGGAACAGATGAAAGTCATACGGCAGGAATTAGGAGAAGAAGATAGTCAGGATGAAGGAGAGCAGTATCTTAAACGTCTGGAAGAAGTTGATCCTCCAATAGAGGTTAGAGAGAAGATTGCAAAGGAGATTAAGAAATTTCAGAATCTTCCGTATTCTTCTTCGGAAAGTGCAGTATTACGTAACTACATCGAGACGGTATTGGAATATCCATGGAATAAGTCTACGACAGAGAATTCTAATCTGAAAGATGCGATGAACCAGTTAGAGAAAGATCATTATGGATTAGAGAAGGTCAAGGAACGTATCATTGATTATCTGGCGGTCCGGAACTTAAGTGGTAGAAAAGATGCACCAATCCTTTGTCTGGTAGGCCCGCCGGGAACAGGTAAGACATCCATCGCCCATTCTATTGCAACAGCGTTGCATAAGGAATATGGAAGGATTGCATTAGGTGGTGTCCGGGACGAGGCGGAGATCCGGGGACATCGTAAGACATATATTGGTGCTATGCCGGGGCGAATTGTGTCTGCAATCACAAAGACGGGCGTGAATAATCCATTAATTTTATTAGATGAGATTGATAAGACAAGTTCTGATTACAAAGGAGATACTTCATCAGCATTGTTAGAAGTATTAGATGGAGAGCAGAATTCTCATTTTGTCGATCATTATTTTGAGGTTCCGGTAGATCTTAGCAGCGTATTGTTTATCGCTACAGCAAATGATGCCAGTACAATTCCGGCACCGCTTCGGGATCGAATGGAACTGATTGAGGTAAACAGCTATACAGAGAATGAGAAGTTCCATATTGCCAAGTTATATCTGCTACCAAAACAACGGGCAAAGAATGGCCTAAAGAGTAGTCAGTTCAAGATGACAGATGGGGCGGTTCATAAGCTGATCCGGGATTATACAAGAGAAGCCGGAGTGCGTAGTTTGGAACGTCGCATTGAACGACTGATGCAGAAGGCAGCACGGGGAATTCTTACGGAAGAATATAAGATGTTGCGGGTGACTGAAAAGAAATTAGTGGAGTTATTAGGAGTGGAGCCGTATTCAGCAGAAGACAGGGATCATACAGACCGGGTAGGTGTTGTAACAGGTCTTGCATGGACGAAAGTAGGGGGAGATACCTTGCAGATTGAGGTGAATATCCTCAACGGAAAAGGAGGACTTGTACTTACCGGTAATTTAGGAGATGTAATGAAAGAGTCTGCACAGATCGCACTTTCTTATGTCCGGACATTGCCGGATATTAAGAAGATGCCGGAGAACTATTTTGAAAAGCATCAGATTCATCTTCATGTGCCGGAAGGTGCGACTCCAAAGGATGGTCCATCGGCAGGAATTACGATGGCACTTGCAATATATTCAGCATTGGTGAATCGTCCAGTAAATGGAAGACTGGCTATGACCGGTGAGATCAGCCTGAAAGGTCAGGTTCTTCCGATTGGAGGACTGAAAGAAAAATTATTAGCCGCAAAGAATGCCGGTATGACTAAAGTGTTTGTTCCGGCGAAGAATCAGAAGAATGTAAACGAATTAAAAGCGGAGATTATAGAAGGCATGGATATCATATATGTATCGGATATGCGTGAAGTAATCGCAGGAGGAATCGTGAAACGTGGGTTTGCGTTGAAACAGAAATGAGGTAAATGATATGGTAATTAAAAGTGCAGAATTAGAGACGGTATGTGGCGTTACAAGTAAGTTACCCCATAATGAAGGAATTGAGATTGCATTTGCAGGTAAGTCAAATGTTGGTAAATCTTCGTTGATCAATGGTCTGTTGAATCGGAAAGCATTGGCAAGAACTTCCTCACAGCCTGGCAAGACGCAGACAATCAATTTCTATAAGGTAAATCAATCTTTTTATTTTGTAGATCTGCCCGGATATGGATATGCAAAAGTGTCTGCAACCGAGAGAGAAAAATGGGGTAAGATGATTGAACGATATCTGCATAGTTCAGAGCAGTTGGTTCTGGTTTTTTTGTTAATTGATATCCGCCATGAACCATCTTCAAATGATAAAATGATGTATGATTGGATCTGTCATAATGGATTTACTCCGGTTATCATTGCAACAAAGTTAGATAAGATCAAACGATCACAGTTACAGAAAAATCTCAAGATTATCCGTACGAAGTTAGAGATGGATAAGGATGGATTAATCTTTCCGTATTCTGCATTGTCCAAACAGGGAAGAGATGAGATCTTAGAATATATTGGGACGTTTCTAGAGTAGGATTGGAATATCAGGTAGGAACTCTTATGTAATTTTAATAATATAAGATTGCCGAATCTGTAAAATAATATGGCAGGTAGCCCCTTGCGGGGTTATACCTGCCATATTTGTGTAATCAGATATTGATAGATATCTTCGCTTTTATCTTTCCAGGAATCACAGATATGGATTGCCTGTTCCTGTGTCGGAACGGTAAGCTTAATCTCGAGTAGTGTCTGGTTCCGTTCTTTGATGCTGCATTGTGCAATATACTCATTATTGGAAGGATAGTAGTCGGATGAGATCGCAGATTCATTACGTAATTCAATCTTTTGTTCTTTCAGGTAATTCAGAATGTCCATCTTAATGGCATCTGATATCTTGAATTCGAATAATTCCAACGCTTCCTTGCCCTGATCGGTAATCTCGTATAGCGAATGATTCCGTTCTGTTGTTGGCTTAATAAAATCATTCTCGATCAGTTCATTAAGGGCAATCTGGAGATTGAAATAATTGGTGTATCCTTTATCTAATATGAACTGGGAAATCTGCGAACCAGTAAGAGGAAAATCAACCCGGTCTAACATATATAATATCATTAATTTGTAAAGAACTAATCCTTCGCTTGTCATAATCTATTCTTCCTACTCTTATTTTCTAATGTGAGACTTCACGGCTTGACTAACCACATCGGCTACCCGTGGATCAAATGCTTCCGGCATGATGAAGTCATCATTTAATTCTTCGTCTGATACGAGGCCTGCGATTGCTTCGGCAGCCGCTAATTTCATCTCTTCTGTGATGATAGAAGCACGACCTTCTAGTGCACCCTTGAAAATGCCAGGAAAGGCAACTACATTGTTGACCTGATTCGGGAAGTCAGAACGACCGGTTCCCACAATTCTGGCACCAGCGGCTTTGGCAACATCTGGCATGATCTCAGGGGTCGGATTAGCCATAGCAAATAAGATGGAGTCTTTGTTCATGGACTGTACCATCTCAGCAGACACGATACCAGGAGCGGAAACGCCAACAAAGATATCAGCACCCTTTAAGGCATCTGCTAAGGTTCCGGTCTGGTTCTCTAAATTGGTTACCTTGAGCATTTCCTGCTGCATCCAGTTAAGGCCTTCATAGTCTTTGTGGATGATACCATTGCGATCACACATGGTAACATGTTTGAAACCATAGGTTAGTAATAACTTAGTGATGGCAATTCCGGCAGAGCCTGCACCATTGACTACAACTTTACAATCTTCCTTGTGCTTACCGGTAATACGAAGACCATTGATGATGCCGGAAAGGACGACGATGGCAGTTCCGTGTTGGTCGTCATGAAATACCGGAATATCTAATGCGTCATTTAATCGTTTCTCAATCTCAAAACAGCGGGGAGCGGAAATATCCTCTAAGTTAATACCGCCAAAGGCAGGTGCGATACGGATAACGGTCTCTACAATCTCGTCAACATCCTGTGTATCAAGACAGATTGGAACGGCATTGACATCGCCGAATGACTTGAATAAGACGGCTTTCCCCTCCATAACAGGCATGGCAGCAGCAGCACCGATATTACCAAGTCCGAGGACAGCACTTCCGTCTGATACAACGGCAACGGTATTTCCTTTCTGGGTATATTTGTATACATCTTCGGGGTTAGCAGCAATCTTACGGCAAGGTTCTGCTACACCGGGAGTGTATGCAAGGGAAAGATCCTCGCGTGACTTAACCGGGCATTTTGGCTCTGTACTCATCTTGCCTGCCCATTGCTCGTGTAACTGTAATGATTTTTCGTAAACGTCCATTTTAATCCACCTTTTATTATAAATTTGTGAGAAACACACTATTTCTAATTTTACCATTAGCGCAGAGGAAGTGCAAGGGTGGATTTGGGCTTTACAAAGTGAAAAAGTATGCTATAATGAAGCAAAATAATTTACTTATTTATGATCTATATCTATTTCAGAGTTTTATCCAATCACAATATATAGTAAGATATAACAGGAAGAACTAGTGAAAGGGGACAAGTGTTCTCTTTTGGGAAGTTAGAGAAAGGAGTCTTTATGAGTTATGAAGAGATGACTTTGCAGGAGTTGAAAGCTGCCGCAAAGGAGTTAGGGATCAAAGGCATTACAGGAATGAAAAAGGGAGAACTGGTAGAATTACTGAATGCAGTAAAAGGTCACCAGAAAGTATCCCATAAGGTAGATATAGAGGAAAAAGATAAAGAGGATTCTAAGCCGGAGAGAAAGAGAACGGGCAGAAGACCGATGAATAAAGTATCAGCTAAGCAGGAGCCGGGACAAGATGAGCAAAAGGTAGAAGAGAAGAAAACAGAAGAGAAAGTATCGGAGGAACAACGTGCGGGAGAAGGCAGAACACAGCACCGTCCAGAGCATGTGGAATCTTCGTTAGACAGTGGAAAAGAAGCGAATGGTATCTTGGAAGTAATGTCGGATGGCTTTGGCTTTATCCGTTGTGAGAATTACCTGCCAGGGGATCATGATATCTATGTATCGCCGGCACAGATCAAGAAATTCAATCTGAAGACAGGTGATATTATCGTCGGCAATCAGAAAGTAAAGACAGAGAAAGAGAAATTTGCAGCGTTACTTTATATCAAGACCATTAATGGATATACGGTGGAAGAAGCTCAAAAGCGGAAGAATTTTGAAGACCTGACACCAATATTCCCAAACGAGAGAATTCGGTTAGAGAATGCACATGCGAATGGGGTTTCCATGCGTATTATGGATCTGTTAGCTCCAATCGGTAAGGGACAGAGAGGTATGATCGTGGCACCTCCGAAAGCGGGCAAGACGACATTGCTTAAGCAGATCGCAATCAGTATCAGCCGGACATACCGGAATATGCATCTGATTGTATTATTGATTGATGAGCGTCCAGAGGAAGTGACAGATATCCGGGAATCCATTGAGGGACCAAATGTAGAAGTGATCTATTCAACATTTGATGAGCTGCCGGAGCATCATAAGCGTGTATCAGAGATGGTGTTAGAGCGTGCAAAACGTTTGGTAGAGCACAAAGAGGATGTAGTTATCCTGTTAGATTCTATTACAAGATTGGCAAGAGCGTACAATTTAACCGTACCGCCGAGTGGTAGAACGTTAACTGGCGGATTAGATCCTGCAGCATTGCATATGCCGAAGAAATTCTTTGGTGCAGCCCGTAATATGAGAGAGGGAGGTTCGCTTACGGTATTAGCAACTGCTTTGGTAGAGACTGGTTCAAAGATGGATGATGTTGTATTTGAGGAATTCAAAGGAACTGGTAATATGGAACTGGTATTAGACCGTAAGTTACAGGAAAAGCGTATCTTCCCTGCAATAGATGTTGCCAAGTCTGGAACCAGACGAGACGATTTATTGTTGACACCGTTGGAGCAGGAAGTAGTTGAAATGCTGCATAAGGAATTCTCTGGTAATCGTGCAGAGGAATCCATTGAAGAAGTACTTCGGTTATTTGTCCGGACGAAGAATAATGAAGAATTCTTACATATGATGAAACGCTCCAGAATCCGAAGATAATTTTTCAAAAAATACTTGCAATACAAGGTATGTTATGGTAAACTGTAGAAGTTGTTTAGGCGGGTTGGAATCTGCCAATATATTTAGAGAGGTGTATATTAATGAAGGAAGGAATTCATCCAAATTATTATCAGGCAAAAGTAGTTTGTAACTGTGGTAACGAGTTCGTAACTGGTTCAACAAAGGAAGAGATTCACGTAGAGATTTGTTCTAAGTGCCATTCTTTCTATACAGGACAGCAGAAAGCAGCACAGGCTCGTGGTCGTATTGATAAGTTCAATCGTAAATACGGAGTTAAGGCTAATTAGTAACGGTTATGGGTTGGGATTGAATAATCTCAACCCTGTTTTCTTATATGAGTATAATTGAGGTTGATATAGATGGAAGATAGATTACCAAAAGGAACATTAGGCGGTCAGGCTGTAATTGAAGGCGTTATGATGAAAGGACCGGACAGTTATTCCGTTGCGGTGAGAAAGCCGGATCGTAAGATACAGGTCAAATTACACAAATATCAGTCATTTGGTGAACGGCATAAGTTAGGTAAGATACCATTTATCCGGGGTGTGATCAGTTTCGGAGAATCTTTGGTTGTGGGAACGAAGACATTATCGTATTCTTCATCTTTCTATGAAGAAGATGAAGTAGAGACGAAGGCGGATAAGTTATTCAAAGATATTTTTAAGGAAAAGGCAGAAAGTGTGATCATTGGCTTTACGGTATTACTATCTGTTGTGATTGCTGTGGCACTGTTTATGTTATTCCCGGCAGCAATTGCTGAATTTGTAGGCAAATGGATTGATAGTCACATGATAGTTGCTGTGATTGAAGGAATTATTCGTTTATTGATCTTTATAATCTATGTTGTGTTGATTTCACAGATGGAAGATATCAAGCGGGTATTTATGTACCATGGAGCAGAGCATAAGACAATTAATTGCTATGAGGCCGGCGACGAGCTGACTCCGGAGAATGTAGCAAAACATAGCAGATATCATAAGCGTTGTGGAACAAGCTTTCTGTTCATCGTTATGGTAGTCAGTATTTTTGTATTTATGTTTATTACAGCAAAGCAGATGTGGCTTCGTTTCTTATTACGGCTTGTTTTAATTCCGGTTGTTGCAGGAATCTCTTATGAGTTCATTCGTTTGGCTGGAAGGAACGATAATCCAATCCTTAATGTGTTGAGTAAACCAGGCATGTGGATTCAGAAATTGACGACCAAGGAACCAGAAGAAGAGATGATTCAGGTTGCAATAATTTCTGTAGAGGCTGTTTTGTATGGACAGGAGTATGTGGACGCGGTTAATGAAGCACAGGGGATTCATATTGCATCAGATGAAGAGAAAATGGATCAGACAGAAGTGGATGATACCGAAGATATCAATGAAGATGAGTTAGAAGTTGCACAGGACGAAGCAACAGAAGATGAGGAAGAATAATGTCTACCATTGAGCAGCTGCTTGATTATGGAAAGGACAAGTTAATACAAAGCGGGAACGAGTATGCAAAGTATGACCGTAAAGTGTTACTAGAAGCAGCTTTAGGGTGTAATTATATGTATATGCTTACCCATGGTGAGGAGGAAGTGTCACAGGATAAGGAACAACAATATCGTTCCTGGATTAAGAGAAGAAGTGAGCATTACCCACTGCAGTATCTGCTTGGATATGCACATTTTATGGATTACACATTTGTAGTGAACGAACATGTTCTGATTCCTAGAAATGATACAGAAATTTTAGTGGAGAATGCGAATACGGTTCTTGCAGATATGGAAAAACAGCAGGACAAAGTTAAGATCCTAGATCTTTGCTGCGGTTCTGGATGTATTGGCATTTCCCTTAAGCTATATCATGAAAAGATAAATCTGACACTTTCGGACGTTTCGGAAGAGGCACTTGCGGTGACGAGACAGAATCTGGGAAAATATCAGGTAGATGCCAAAGTACATTGCGGGAATCTGTTCGAGGGGATATCAGATGTATATGATATGATTGTAAGTAATCCGCCTTATATAGAAAGCCGTGTGATTGATACGTTAATGCCAGAAGTGCGGGAATACGAGCCTATGTTAGCATTAGATGGTGGAGAAGATGGGCTTGTGTTTTACCGGAGTATTATCCAACAGGCAGTTTCTCATTTAGGAGAGCATGGATGGTTGTTTTTTGAGATTGGGTATAATCAAGGCAAGGATGTGGCAACACTGATGGAAGATAATGGATTTTCAGAAGTGCAGGTGGTAAAAGATTATGCAGGATTAGATCGTGTGGTCTATGGACATTTGTAGCGGTACATGGAAGAGTAGGGTATATTGTATTCGAAGCGAATGCGGATAGGATTGTAAGAATGAGAGGATATAGATATGTTTGATAAGTTAGAAGATATATTAGCACGTTATGAGTCGGTATTGGAGCAATTAAGTGATCCGGATGTGTTGAATGACCAGGCAAAGTATACATCATTGATGAAAGAACAGAGTGATCTTGCTCCAATCGCAGCCAAATACAAAGAATATTTAGCTGCAAAGCAGGCAATTGAAGACAGTCTTGCTATGTTAGAAGAAGAAAAAGATGAAGAGATGCGGGAATTGGCAAAAGAAGAGTTAAATGAGTCCAAGGATGCTGTGGAACGTATTGAACAGGAATTGAAGATTCTATTGTTGCCAAAAGATCCAAACGATGAGAAGAATGTTATTGTAGAGCTTCGTGCAGGTGCAGGTGGAGACGAGTCTGCATTGTTTGCAGCAGAGGTGTTCCGTATGTATCAGAAATATGCAGATAAGATGCATTGGAAGACAGAACTTATCAGTCTGAATGAGAATGGAATTGGCGGATTTAAAGAGTGTTCATTTATGATCAATGGTAAAGGAGCTTTCTCAAGATTGAAGTATGAAAGCGGAGTACACCGTGTACAGCGTGTTCCAGAGACAGAATCCGGTGGTAGAATCCATACTTCTACGATTACGGTTGCAATTATGCCGGAAGCGGAGGAAGTGGATTTTGAATTGGATATGAACGATTGTAAATTTGATGTATTCCGTGCGTCCGGTAATGGTGGACAGTGTGTCAATACAACAGATTCTGCAGTACGTCTGACGCATATCCCTACAGGAATTGTAATCTCCTGTCAGGATGAGAAATCACAGCTTAAGAACAAGGATAAAGCATTGAAAGTGTTGCGTGCAAAGTTGTATGATATGGAATTACAGAAGGCACATGATGCAGAGGCAGAACTTCGTAAGAGTCAGGTAGGAACAGGAGATCGTTCTGAGAAGATTCGTACGTATAATTTCCCACAGGGAAGAGTGACGGATCATCGTATCAAATTAACTCTGCATAAGTTAGATCAGGTAATGAATGGAGATTTAGATGAGATCATTGACAGTCTGATTGCAGCAGATCAGGCAGCCAAGCTTGCAAAAATGAATGAACAGGAATAAGAGGTGGCACAATGAAAGCATGGGAGAACAACATTCGAAAAGTAGTACCATATGTTCCGGGAGAACAACCAAAGATGGAACAAGTAATCAAACTGAATACGAACGAGAATCCGTATCCGCCTTCATTGAAGGTTAAGAATGCACAGATGGACTTGAACCGTCTGCGTCTGTATCCAGATCCGGAAGCAAAAGATCTGGTGCATGCAATTGCATCTTATCATGGAGTAGAAGATAGTCAGGTGTTTGTTGGTGTAGGTTCCGATGATGTTCTTGCTATGTCGTTTCTTACATTTTTTAATTCGGATAAGCCGCTTTTGTTCCCGGATATTACATATAGTTTTTATGATGTATGGGCAGATCTGTTCCGTATTCCGTATGAGACTCCGGCGTTGGATGATGAGTTTCATATTGTAGCAGCAGATTATTATAAGGCAAATGGTGGTGTAATATTTCCGAATCCAAATGCACCGACAGGTCAATTGGTAGAATTATCATTTATAGAAGATATTTTGGAGCATAATCAGGATGTGATTGTGATTGTAGACGAAGCTTATATTGATTTTGGTGGACAGACTGCGTTACCATTATTGGAGAAGTATGAGAATCTGTTAGTAGTCCGTACATTTTCAAAGTCACGGTGTCTGGCAGGTCTGCGAATCGGTTATGCAATAGGTAATCCTTCACTTATCAAGGCGTTAAATGATGTCAAGTATAGCTTTAATTCCTACACCATGAATTATCCTACGATTGTCATGGGAACTGCATGTATGGAAGATGAGGAATATTTCCAGGAGACGGTTCACAAAGTAATGGCAACAAGAGAATGGTTTGGAAAAGAGTTGACAAGATTAGGCTTTACTTTTGAACAATCTTATGCAAATTTTATTTTTGCAAAGCATAAGAGCGTTCCGGCAAAAGAGATATTTGAGGCTGCAAAGAAGGAGCATATTTTTGTAAGATACTTTAATAAGCCAAGAATTAACGATTATCTTCGAATCTCTATTGGTACAGATGATGAGATGAAGGCTTTTGTTACATTTTTAGAGAAGTATCTGCAGTAATCATGAAGAATTTGTGAACTACAGATAGAATATTGACGTTTATATAGAAATCCGTTATAGTATAGACATACGTAACGGATTTCTATTTTTCTAAGGGATGTATATCATATCCCGTTTTCCAAAGTGTGAATTACATATTTTTTGCTGTTTCCTTAGATTATGAAGGAGATAGAAGATGGAATATCAAGATTTTTTGGAGTATATTAAGAATCACATTGTGCAGGTATTAGGTCAGTATCGACATGCGTTTGGCAAAGAGGATATTACCTTTGATCCGAATGAGTATGAGGTCATATTACAGAAGATCTCTAAGAATAATGGTATTATGTTAGATGCCATTACATTATACAAAGAAGGACAGAAGATCAGTCCGAACATGTATGTGAATGCATATTATGAACAGTATCAGATGGGACGCCCGATTGATGGAATTATGCAACAGATGATCATGGATTATGAGGAGAAGATGGCGGAGGCAGATACATTGCAAGTAGATAATGTGTATCATTTTGAAGAGGTACGTACTAAGATTGTTGTGCGTTTGATCAATCGTGAGAGAAATCAGATGGAATTGATGCATTGTCCATATATTCCATTCCTGGATTTTGCGATTACATTCCGTTATCTCGCCTCAAAAGATGCGTTAGGAGTTGCCAGTTCTATGATCAGTAATCAGGAATTTGAGGCATGGGGAATTACGATGGAAGAACTGTATGAGATTGCTATTTGCAATACAATGCAGCATTTTCCGTGGCGGATGGATTCCCTTGCTAAGGTGATAGCGGAGTGTTTATCCAAGGACGTGATGAAACTGTTGTCTGAAGATGTGTATCAGGCAATGCTAGAGGTGATGAATCAACAGTGTGGAGTGAATATGTATGTACTCACAAATGATGTTGGAATCAATGGAGCTACCTGTATTTTGTATGATAAGGTGTTGGAGAATTTTGCAAAGGTACAGGAGCGGAATATTCTGATTCTGCCGGCCAGTGTTCATGAGGTTATTCTTGTGCCAGAGGAGGAAGACACGGATGCAGCATTCTTTTCTCAACTGGTGAGAGATGCGAATCAAAGTTCCGTGGGATTGATTGATCTGTTATCGGATCAAGTGTATTATTATGATCGGGAGAAGAAAGAGATTCTTAGTTACCCAGTTGGGTCTTAACCGACAATCCGACATCTACATGTTGACAAATTTTTGTACATGCCATAAAATATATAGAAAGTGAATAAGGATTCACAAATTGGGGGTTATGTATGAATAATAATTTTGTGAACAGGAAAGACCGCATTATTGCTTCCGCGATTGAGATTATCAGTGAAGCAGGACTTTCTTCGCTGAATACCAAGTCCTTGGCCATGAAGGAGAACATGTCTGAGTCCTTGTTGTATCGGTATTTTGGTGGGATTGAAGAAGTTTTAGTAGAAGTAATCGAGACCTATACGAAGTTCGACAAGAGTATGCTTGCCACGATTGATGCGAAGAAGATTTCACATTTTGATAAAGTATTGGAATTGTTAAGAACATTAGGTACTTATTATGCAGGCTATCAGGAAATGAGTGCCATTGCGCTTAATTATGAAGAATTGTTACATAATGTGAATACGAGAGAAGCAATTGCACATTGTATTAAGATGAGAACCGAATTTATAAGACAACATTTGAAGGCAGCCATGGAGGAAGGAGAGATTCGGGATGATTTTTCACCGGAGGAGCTTTCCAATATTTTTATGGGTAGTCTGAGCAGAGACTTGTTGAATCGTAGAATTGAATACGATCATACAAGCCATACTCAGTTCGCAGATTCCATGTTAGAGCATTTAGCCAATATGCTGCGAACAGATAAGTGATAATGAATGAGTGAATAAATGTCGGAGGATTCTTATGAGAGTATTAGTTGCAGATGATGATTTCGTGAACAGAAAGTTTTTAGAGAAGATGTTCGCTAATTATGGCGAAGTAGTTGCGGTTGATAATGGTATGTCGGCAGTAGATGAAGCGGTTCGTGGCATGGAGTGCCGTGAATTCTTTGATCTGATCTGTTTAGATATTATGATGACGAAGTTAGATGGATATAAGACACTAGAGGCAATTCGGGAAGCTGAGAGCCGTTATGCTGTGTTTGATAACAGAGCTAAGGTGATTATGATCAGTGCATTAGACGAAGTCGTATTAGACAGCATTCAGGTATGCAATGATTATGATGCTTATATCTGTAAACCGATTGTAATGGATAAGTTTGAGAAACTTCTTGAGAAGATGGGGTTTGCTAAGACAGAGAAGTAGAGGATTGCGAACATGGATTTGTTTGATTATATGCGGGAAGCCAATATGGAGAAAGAATCCCCGCTTGCAAAGAGATTACGGCCAACAACCTTGGAAGAGGTTGTTGGTCAAAAACATATTATAGGGAAAGATAAGTTGTTATATCGGGCAATTCAGGCAGACAAGATTAGCTCGATTATTTTTTATGGTCCGCCGGGAACTGGGAAGACAACATTGGCGCATGTGATTGCTAATACCACCAGTTCTATTTTTACGTCTATGAATGCGACAACTGCAGGTAAGAAAGATATGGAAGAGGTTGTCAAGAAGGCGAAAGATAATTATGGAATGTATCAGAAACGTACCATTCTGTTTATTGATGAGATTCACCGGTTTAACAAGGCGCAGCAGGATTATCTTCTGCCATTTGTGGAAGACGGTACGATTACTTTGATTGGTGCAACAACAGAGAATCCGTATTTTGAAGTGAATGGAGCGTTATTGTCCCGTTCCCATATTTTCCGGTTAGAACCATTACAGAAAGAAGATATTAAGCAGCTGTTGCATCGGGCAGTCTATGATGTTGAGAAAGGAATGGGTTCTTATCATGGTGAGATTGATGAGGATGCATTAGAGTTCTTAGCAGATATGAGTGATGGTGATGCGAGAAGTGCATTGAATGCGATTGAGTTAGGAATCCTAACGACAGAACCTTCCGAAGATGGTAAGATTCATATTACACTTTCGGTAGTAGAGGAATGTATTCAGAAGCGTGCTGTCAGATACGATAAGGATGGAGATAATCATTATGACACGATATCCGCATTTATCAAGAGCATGAGAGGATCTGACCCGGATGCGGCAGTATTTTACTTAGCAAGAATGTTAGATGCCGGAGAGAGTATTACTTTCATTGCAAGAAGAATTATGATCTGTGCCTGTGAGGATGTTGGGATTGCAGATCCGCAGGCAATTCAGGTAGCGGTTGCCTGTGCGCAGGCGGTCGAACGGATTGGATTACCGGAGGCACAATTGATTCTTGCTAATGCGGCAATCTATGTAGCAAGTGCCCCGAAGTCGAATGCGGTAACGAATGCTATCTTTGGTGCGTTAGATCTGATCAAGAAACAGAAGACAGGAGCTGTTCCTCCATATCTTCGGGATACACATTATAAAGGATCGGTGGAACTTGGACATGTCGGATATCTGTATCCGCATGATTTCCCAGGGCATTATGTGAAGCAGCAATATCTGCCGGA
Source organism: uncultured Lachnospiraceae bacterium (assembly GCA_902762905.1). Lineage (GTDB taxonomy): Bacteria > Bacillota > Clostridia > Lachnospirales > Lachnospiraceae > CAG-590. The sequence continues at coordinate 26,753 of CACWQE010000021.1, forward strand.
TGAAGTCAAGGATCAACGATTTTATTATCCGAGTGAGAATGGTTATGAAGCGAAAGTGAAGGAACATCTTGAGCATTTAGGGGAGGAAGAAGAATGAAACGAGTAAGACAGATTGTAGCCTGGATCACAATTGCAGTGATCGCATGTCTCATTATCGGAACGATCATCTGTGCAGTTACCGGAAGCAAGTATTTCTTTGGTATGTTATTTTTGATGATTGCAGTTCCAATCGTATTATGGGTATTTATGTGGTTTACCCATCTGGTGAATGGAGATTCCTCTGTAATCTCCAAAGAGGATATGGATGCATTAGAACGAAGCAAAAAAGGAACGGAGCCGGACGAACCGACTCCGTAAATAGGGGAGGATAAAGTATTATTCAGTTCTTAGAAAAGAACTGGTAATCAGCCAATGCAAAATGTATCTGAATATAAGATGTTTTGCATTCGTTGATAGTTACAGTATAACCAATTAAGAAGATATTATACTTATTTTTTAAAACTTGAAAAAACAGATACGGTTTGATATAATCTAGCTTGTCGTATGCATATGTGTATGACAGGAATTCATTATTTTGTAAAGGTGGTATAGAACAAATGAGTTTATTGAAAGAATGGCGTGACTATGCGTATGGATTGGATGACAGAACACCGGAAGGCAAGCAGTTCTGGTTGAATTATTTTGGCGTAGAACAGGGAATCTACAAAAAGATTCTTGCAAATCCTACGGTTATGGTAAAGGGCACTGTCAAAGAATTAGCAGATAAATATGAGACAACCGTTCAGTTAATGACTGGTTTCTTAGATGGTATTGATGAAAGTTTGAAAACACCGAATAATATCGAAGAGATGACAGAGGATACCGAAGTATCTTTGGATATTGATTATGAGAAGCTTTACATGAATATGGTAGGATGTAATGCGGAATGGTTATATACATTAGAGGAGTGGGACAATCTTCTTACTCCGGAAAGAAGAAAAGAACTTTATAAGATTGAGAAGACATCCAGAACTGTTGTAAAGCCACCAAAGGTTGGAAGAAATGATCCATGTCCTTGCGGAAGTGGAAGAAAGTTCAAACAGTGTTGTGGTAAGAATAAGTAGAATCGAGGCACAGTATGAGTAAAGTAAGAACAAGATTTGCACCAAGCCCAACGGGAAGAATGCATGTAGGTAACTTAAGAACAGCTCTTTATGCATATCTGGTTGCAAAGCATGAGAATGGTGATTTTATATTAAGAATTGAGGATACCGATCAGGAGCGTCAGTTAGACGGAGCGGTGGATATCATTTACCGTACCTTAGAGGGAACGGGGCTGATCCATGATGAAGGTCCGGATAAGGATGGTGGAGTTGGTCCATATGTACAGAGTGAACGTCAGGCACAGGGGCTTTACATGAAGTATGCAAAAGAGCTGATTGATAAAGGTGAGGCATATTATTGTTTCTGTGACAAAGAGCGTCTGGATAATCTGACAGAGGAAGTAGTAGATGGCAAGAGTGTCCGTAAATATGATAAGCATTGTCTGCATTTAAGTAAGGAAGAGGTAGAAGCAAACCTTGCGAAAGGAATTCCTTATGTTATCCGTCAGAATGTTCCGGAAGAAGGCGAGACAAGTTTTGAGGATGAGTTATATGGAACGATTACCGTACCGAATAAGGAATTGGATGATATGATTCTGATCAAGTCAGATGGATATCCGACCTATAATTTTGCCAATGTAGTAGATGATCATTTGATGGGAATCACTCATGTAGTGCGTGGTCAGGAGTATTTGTCTTCCTCTCCAAAGTATAATCGGTTATATCAGGCATTTGGCTGGGAGGTACCGGCCTATATTCATTGTCCGACCATTACGAATGAGGAGCATCAGAAGTTATCAAAGAGATGCGGTCATTCTTCTTATGAAGATCTGTTAGAGCAGGGCTTCTTATCAGAGGCAATCGTTAACTTTGTAGCACTTCTTGGATGGAGTCCGGAGGATAATCAGGAGATCTTTTCATTAGATGAGTTAGTGAAAGCATTTGACTATCATCACATTTCTAAGTCACCAGCCGTATTTGATATGGTGAAATTGAAATGGATGAATGGTGAATATATCAAGAAGATGGATTTTGATCGTTTCAAGGAGATGGCAATGCCATATGTCAAGGAAGTAATCACCAAGGATGTTAAGATTGACGAGATCTTAGAGCTTGTGAAGACCAGAATCGAGATCTTCCCGGATATCAAAGATCATATTGATTTCTTTGAAGAACTGCCGGATTATGATGTGGCAATGTATACACATAAGAAGATGAAGACCAACAGCGAGAATTCATTAGAGATTCTCAGAGAAGAGTATGAGATTCTTAAGGGTGTTGACGATTGGTCAATTGATAACCTGCATGATACCTTAATGGAGTACATCCAGAAGAAAGAGATTAAGAACGGAACAGGTTTATGGCCGGTTCGTACAGCAGTATCTGGTAAGCAGATGACTCCGGGTGGTGCATTTGAGATTATGGATATTCTTGGTAAGGAAGAGTCTTTACGAAGAATTGAGGTTGGTATTGCAAAGTTAGAAGCAGCAGTAGCCTAGATGGGAGTAACGATGCCGGAGTTTAATCAGGGACAATTAAGTGCCATCCATCATGTGCAGGGAGCCATGCTTGCGTTGGCAGGTCCTGGAAGTGGTAAGACAACAGCAATGGTGCATCGTATCAAATATTTAATTGAGCAGGCAAAAGTTCCGGCGACACGGATTCTGGTGATTACGTTCACAAGAGCCAGTGCGCGGGAAATGGAAGAACGGTTTTATCATTTAATGGGAGGTTCTGAGTGTAAGTGTACATTCGGAACCTTCCATTCCGTATTCTTTAGTATCTTAAAGATGGCGTATGGCTATCGGTCGCAAGACATTCTGTTAGAAGATCAGAAATATTCTATGATTCGCGATATTATCTGGGAAAGACAATTGGAATATGAGGATGAAGAAGAGATGGTATCAGAACTTATCCGGGAAATGAGCCTGATGAAAGGAGACCTGATTCCGCTTGAGCATTTCTATTCTTCTGTTGTAGGGGAAGAGGTATTTCGGGATATATATCGGGAATATGAAGCCAAGGTATTGAAGATGGGCAAGCTCGATTTCGATGATATGATGGTATATTGTTATGAGCTCTTGAAAGAGCGTGCGGATATCCGTAAGTATTTACAGGAGCGGTTTCAATATATATTGGTAGATGAATTTCAGGACATTAATAAAATACAATATGAGATAACGAAGATGCTGGCGGCACCACAGAACAATCTGTTCATTGTAGGAGATGATGACCAGAGTATCTATGGATTCCGGGGTGCTAAGCCAGATATTATGCTGCATTTTAAGGAGGATTATCCAGACGGAAAAGAGACTTTGCTAGATGTGAATTACCGATGCAGTCAGAATATCACAGAAGGTGCAGTCCGGCTGATCTCACATAATCAGATTCGATTTGACAAAAGAATTGTGAGTGCAAAAGGATATGAGGAACCGATTCAGGTGCATCATATGAATACATTGCAGGAGGAAAACCGACATGTGTTAGAGCAGATTCAGGATTATCACAAAGCGGGAATATCATATTCTGAGATGGCAGTGATCTTCCGTACGAATGTGCAGGCACGGGGAATTGTATATCAGTTGATGTCTTATAATATTCCGTTCCAGATGAGGGATAATGTACCGTGTATATACGATCATTTTACGGTACAGAATATCCTTAATTATATTCGGGCTGCAATGGGAATACGGGATCGGAGTCTGTTCTTACAGATCATCAATAAGCCCAATCGTTATCTTTCAAGAAATCTGTTGACGGAACCGATTGTAAGTTTTGAGGAGATGCGGCGGCAGGCAGACGGCAAACGATGGGCGATCGATAATATCGATCAGATGGAGTATGAACTTCGGATTCTGGCAGGGCTGAAACCATTTGCGGCAGTGAATTTCATCCGCAAAGCCATTGGATATGATGAATATTTGCAGGAGTATGCAGATTACCGGCATATCAATGTGGACGATCTGTATGGGGTGTTAGATGAATTGCAGGAGATGGCAAGACCATATAAAACCTATCGCGACTGGTTTGATGGCATGGACGCATACCGAAAAGATCTGGAAGAGCATAGCAAGAAGAATGCGAAAAAGCAAGAAGATGCGGTGACCATTACGACGATGCATAGTGCAAAGGGATTGGAGTTCGAATCCGTATTCATTTTAGAAGCAAATGAGGAGATGACACCTTATAAGAAAGCAGTAAAGCCGGAAGAGATTGAAGAGGAACGCCGGATGTTCTATGTGGCAATGACCAGAGCCAAGAGCCATCTGCATATCTATGATGTAAAGACCTATTATAATAAGGAATTGCAACCTTCCCGTTTTCTGACAGAGCTGTGTCAGACAGAGAATAATGCAGCCACGGATGAGAAGACGTAATAGACATTCGAAGCAATCAGGAAAGTAGTCTTTCTAATGATACGGAACCGTAACCCTGAATATAGGATGGATATCTTGGAATCGGGGTGGCGGACTGGATCAGACGGTATTTGACATCTGTGTTGGTTAAGGAAGGATATAATTGAAGTAAAAGGGCACAATAGCCACTGATAAAGGGAGTTGACATAGAAGTACCGTTCTTGATATGATAGCCACCGCCGGGTTTGAGGCTTAGGATATGAACTCCGGGGGCGCATAATTCCGGTTTGGATGGCAGACTGCGACTGATAGAGGAAAAAGAGGTTCCGTCACAGGAGCCAACGGTAATAATGTCGGCACAGTTGCCGGGAGCCGTAATGGTATCAGGTGCAGGACCGTTGTTGCCGGCAGAGCAGCAGACGATCAGACCGGCTTCCCAGAGCCGGGTAACCCAGAGATTCAACAGCGTCTGTTGTCTTCGTAAGGCTGCCGGGCTGCCACCGACAGACATGTTGACGATACGGATATTATATTCGTATTGATGGGTCAGGATCCAATGAATCGCATGGGTGAATGTCTCGATGGAACAGTTGCCGTGGCGGTCTAATACCTTTAGGGGAATCAGATTACATTCGGGTGCGATTCCGATGGAAGAGGCACCAATGATTCCGGTTACATGTGTGCCATGGGAATAATCGTCATAAGGTTTTGGATGACCGGCAATAAAGTCGTGAAAGTGCAGGATACGATATGGGGCAATCTCATTATGGGGAGCAAGTCCGGAATCCAGAATAGCTACAGTAACATTTCTTCCGGTAATGCCTTGCTTGTGAAAAGATGCAGCATGGGAGCAGATAGCAGGAATTTTGGGAGAAGCAGACAACGAAGGACACCTCCACTCTTTACAAATAGTGGTTTTGCGATTATAGTAATAGCATATGTTGTCTAGTGTAAAAAGGTTAGCAGAAATGTCGAAAAAAGGAGAAGAATATGCTAAAGAGAAGTGTTCGTATGGAGTTAGAATCGATCATCAAAGAACTTCAGGTGAATCTGGAGAATAACTACAAGGATCTGGCGCATGATGCACTTAAGAAATTGCACGCAACGTTAGAAGAGAATCTTGCAACGGGCAAGATGAAGGAAAAGGATTATAACAAATATAAGAAGATTGCAGATGATTATTCGAATAAGATGGCGAATTATCATCACTAAATAAGGAGTCAGACATGAAATTATATTCCAAAATAACAATATTGAGTATCTGCCTGATGGTATTAACGGGTATTGTGACCGGGTGCGGAGACGGTGCATCGACGAAAAGCCGGTTTCAGGATGAGGACAGGCTTGCAATCGTAACATCTATCTATCCAATGTATGATTTTGCGAGTAAGATAGCGGGTGACAAAGCAGAGATCATCAATCTTGTTCCGGCAGGCACTGAGCCGCATGACTTTGAATTGTCAACCGGAGATATGCAGCTATTAGAACAGGCAGATATGTTTATTTATAATGGTGCGGATATGGAACCATTTGCAGACAAGACAATTCAGGCATTATCGAATCCCAAGCTTACGGTAGTAGAAGCGGCATCTGAAGTGAAACTGATCGAGGAGGATGGACACAATGATCCACATACCTGGTTAAGTATTGAGAATGCAATTGCGGAATGTACGGTGATCAGGGATGCGTTGATAAAAGAAGATGCAGCAAATGCAGACTATTATAATAGCAATTATGATGCGTATGTGGCACAGTTAAAGGATCTGGATGAGACATATAAAGAAGGACTTAAAGATATCTCCAAAGATACAATTGTTGTGGCACATCAGGCATTTGGCTATCTATGTAAAGAATATGGATTGAAACAGGAAGCGGTAGAAGGATTGACAGCAGATTCAGAGCCGGATTCTGCCAGAATGAAGGAGCTGATTGATTTTTGCAAGAAAGAGGATATTCATGTGATCTTTTTTGAGGAATTGGTAAGTCCGAAGGTGGCTGAGACGATTGCAAAAGAGGCAGGTGCCGAAACGATGGTATTGAATCCGATTGAGGGGATAACGGCAGAGCAGGAAAAGGAAGGTGCGGATTATATCAGTCTGATGAAAGAAAATCTCAAGGCACTTCAGAAAGCATTGAATTAGAATTGTGTAGTTAAGCTGGATAGACAATATTGCAAGATACAAAGGAGAAGAAGTATGGGTTTGGTGATTAGCGCATTAGTAGTAAATGTTGTCATCAGTCTGATCATACCGTTGGTCATTCTGGTTACATTATGGGTGAAACATCCAATGGAACGCAAAGGAATTACATTGCTGTCTATTGTTGGAGTGGTATCATATATTGGAATGCAATGGGGGATTAAGGAACATGGACTGGCATATCTGTTCAATCATACATCGTTTCAGGATTTCATGAATGCACATTATATTCCATACTTATTGTTGGTTGCACTGGCAGGTGCAGTGTTAGCGGGTCTGCCTGTTCTTTTTGTGGCAGGCATTTGCTGCAGACGTCAGGTATCGTTTTACAAAGCGGTTGCGTGGGGACTTGCTTATGGGGCGACGGAGTCTGTTATGCTGGTTGGATATAAGAGTTTTCTGACGATTGTAGAGTATGCCAAAGACAGTTCGCAGGAGATTTCTGCAACTGCAGGTGAATTGTTCCTATCCGGGTATGAGAGAGTTTTAATGATGTTGATTGAGATTGCAATTATAATGGCATTTCTTTATTTCATCGAGCAGAAAATGACCTTACGTGGACTGGGGATTCAATTGGTGTGTCATACTCTTGTGACGTTCCTGCCGGGATTTTTTATTGCATTTTCAACGACGAGTTACTATGAAGTGTTTGAACGTTCCACAACACTTATCTTTGTCTATATTGTATTGACTGTAGCTGCGGTATGTGCGATTGCATTACTGAATACAATGCGATATTCTATGGTAGATGCAACAGTAGATTCAAAAGAGGCAATCGAAGATTACAACATAAGATTGCAGGTTCGCAAAGACATGAAAGCAGAGAAGAAGCAGAAGAAGCTTGCAAAGAAACAGAAGAAAGAAGAAACATGTGTTAAGGAGGATTCACAAGAAGATTCATCCGAGACAGAAAGAGGAAAAATCTGCTAAATTGTATCAGAAAAAAGACTTGAAAACCCGATATGAAAATGATAAAGTACTTTTCGAGCGGTATTCGGAAGAAACTGCATCGAATGGTAAGTGTTGTCACTGGAATAAGCCATAAGCTTAGAAGAGAGGTGATAACATGAAGATAGGTTTTGTAGGTGCCGGAAGGGCTGGCTGTAGTCTTGGTAAGTATTTTACCACGAAGGCTTCGCAGGCAGATATTACGGTAACCGGTTATAATAGTATAGTTGAGGAAGAAGCCAGATGGGCAGCGGCATTTACCGATTCTAAGGTGTGGGAACGGATTGAAGATGTGATTGCTGCGAGTGATGCCATTATTCTGTCGACTCCAGATGGAGCGATTAAGAAGGTATGGGATGCGATCGACAAGAAGAATCTGACAGGCAAGATGATCTGTCATCTAAGTGGCTCCTTATCATCCGATGTATTTTCAGGAATTGATGCGTATGGTGGTTATGCGATATCAATTCATCCTATGTTTGCGTTCAGCAACAAAGATTCCGTATATCAACAATTGAATCATGTTAGTTTTACATTAGAAGGACATCCTTATGCAGTCAATGCATGGAAACAGCTATTGGATGCACTTGGCAATCGCTCTGTTGCCATTGATAAGACAAAGAAGCCCAAGTATCATGCGGCAGCGAGTATCCTGAGTAATCAGGTGATCGCAGTATTAGCTACCGGCTATGCGTTGTTGGAAGAATGTGGTTTCAGTGAGCAGGAAGCAAGGAGCTTCAGTGCGTCATTGGTGCGTGACAATGTGGAGCATGTCATAGCGGATGGCTGTGTGAATGCCCTGACCGGGCCGATTGAACGAGGAGATGTCGGAACGGTGCAGAAACATTTGCGGGAATTAAATGATACGCAAAAAGAGCTATATAAAGTATGTGGCAGCAGGCTGTTAGAACTTGCAAGACGTAAGAATCCACAAACGGATTATACAGCTTTAGAAAGCATATTGAACGAAGAGTAACAGGATTCAGTATAGGATTAATTGACCATGAACGGTATCAGTGAATGGGATGAAAGGAGATAAGGAATATGAAGAACACAGTATTAACATTTAAACAGGCAAAGGAAAAGGGAGAAAAGCTTTCTATGCTGACATCCTACGATTATTCCACAGCGAAGCTAGTGGATGAAGCGGGTGTGAATTCTATTTTAGTGGGAGATTCTCTCGGCAATGTAATATTAGGCTACGAGGATACGATCTCGGTTACTATGGAAGATATGATTCATCACAGCGCAGCAGTTGCCAGAGGTGCAAAGAATGCATTGGTAGTATGTGATATGCCATTTATGAGCTATCAGACTTCCGTATATGATGCAGTCGTTAATGCCGGCAGACTGATGAAGGAAGGACGTGCCGGAGCAGTTAAGTTAGAGGGTGGCAAAGAGGTATGTCCGCAGATTAAAGCAATCGTAGATGCGGGAATTCCAGTATGTGCACATCTTGGTCTGACACCACAGTCCATCAATGCATTTGGCGGTTTCAAGGTGCAGGGCAAGACGGAGGCAGCAGCGCGTAAGCTGTTAGAGGATGCAAAAGCAGTAGAAGAAGCGGGTGCATTTGCTTTGGTATTAGAGTGTGTACCTTCTAAGTTAGCAGAGCTGATCACGAAAGAATTATCCATTCCAACGATTGGAATTGGAGCAGGAAATGTTTGCGATGGACAGGTATTGGTATATCAGGATATGCTTGGCATGTTCAGTGATTTCACACCAAAGTTTGTCAAGAAGTTTGCAGATATCGGAACGATCATGCGGGAAGCATTTGCAGCGTATGACAAGGAAGTGAAGGCAGGAACCTTCCCTTCGAAAGAACATGAATATGGAATTAGTGAAGAAGTGATTGAAAAGTTATATTAAAGCATGCAAAAATTATATGAAATATAGAAAATGAATATATAATTGTCAGGAAAGAAGGATAAAGAGATGAAGATTTCAGGTAAGATTGATGAAGTAAGAGCACAGGTCAAGGAGTGGAAGAAACAGGGACTTTCGGTTGCGTTAGTTCCGACGATGGGGTATCTGCATGAGGGGCATAAGAGCCTGATGGAGCGTGCCAGAAAAGAAAATGATAAAGTGGTTGTCAGTATTTTTGTGAATCCGATGCAGTTTGGACCAAATGAGGACTTGGAGTCTTATCCAAGAGATCTTGACCGGGATTCCAAGATTTGTGAAGCGGCAGGGGTAGATCTGATCTTCCATCCAGAGGTAGAAGAGATGTATGGACCGGATTTTCATGCTTATGTGGATATGCATACGCTGCCGGAGAAGTTGTGCGGAGCCAGTCGTCCGGTACATTTCCGTGGAGTTCAGACCGTCGTATCGAAGTTATTTCATATTGTACCGGCTGACCGTGCTTATTTTGGACAGAAGGATGCACAGCAGCTTGCCATTATCCGTCGTATGGTAATGGATCTTAACTTTGATATCGAGATCATTGGCTGCCCAATCATCCGGGAAGAGGATGGACTTGCAAAGAGTTCCCGGAACACCTATCTTTCCGAAGAAGAGAGAAAGCAGGCAGTCATCCTGAACCAGTCCTTAGAAGCTGCTATGGATGCTATTAACGCAGGAGAAAAGGACGCAGCAAAAGTAAAGCAGATCATTGTTGACAAATTAAATACATGTCCACTTGCAAAGATTGATTATGTCGAGGTGGTAAGCTTTGATACGATCCAGCCAATCGAAAAAGTTGAAGGTGCTGTATTGATCGCAATTGCGGTATATATTGGAACAACACGTCTGATCGATAACCGGATTATAATGTAAGTGAATAATAAGAAACCAGGGAATACAAGTGCGGATAGCTACAATGTGCAGGTTTATGCGAAACAACAAACAAAGAATGAGGTACAGTTGATATGTTGATTAATATGCTAAAAGGTAAGATTCACCGGGCGACTGTCAAACAGGCAGAGCTTAATTATGTGGGAAGTATTACAGTAGATCCGGAATTGATGGATGCGGCCGGAATCTTAGAATATGAATACGTTCAGATCGTTGACGTAGAAAATGGTAACCGGTTTGAGACATATACGATCGCCGGAGAACCGGGCAGTGGTATGATATGCTTAAATGGTGCCGCTGCGCGGCAGGTTGCAGTTGGTGACCATGTGATCATTATGTCGTATGCACAGATGACACCGGAGGAGGCGAAGGAACACAAGCCGCATGTCGTTTTTGTGGATGATAAGAATCAGATTGCTCAGGTATCCAGATATGAGAAACATGGAGAATTGAGTCCGAGATAGTGAAGAGGCTCCGCTTAGGCGGAGTCTTTTGTAGTTGATACAGGGAATATTGAAGCTTGTGAAAGATATAGATTCCTACATTAACAGGTCTTAGAATTATATGATATCATGTGAGACATAGAGTATCAAGAAAGGCATGGATTGAAATAGAAGTTGGACTTGGAAAAGGAGGAAGATATGAAACAAAGAAAACGAGGAATAAGGCGGATGTTTGCCGGAGCCATGGCGGTTCTTATGGTGCTTTCAGCGGTGGATGTGAGCGGCTGGGGAGTGATGAATGCGAAGGCGGAAACTGCATTAGCAGAGAATGTGCCGGAATCATTGGCGATATATAGTAATGAAAGTAGCACATGGCAAATAGTAGATAGTTTCCGGGAAAAGAAGTGTATCAGTATTATCCGTTTTTTGATAAACATAAAATACTTCTTCCGGTACTCTGGATATATCGTTTGTTCCGAGCAGTCTTTCAGAAAGAACGCAGGGAGAGAATCCGGCATGAGCTGGATACGGTGAAGCGTGTGTAATTACATTAGAATATAAAATGGATAATTCGGGCACTTGATTTTTTAAGTGCCCCGTTGTATAGTTTACGAAGATAGATTAAATGACCGGAGGATGAAAATGTTAACAGGAAAGACGGTTGTGTTAGGAGTGACAGGCTCCATAGCAGCATATAAGATAGCAAATCTGGCAAGTATGTTAGTGAAGTTACATGCGGATGTGCATGTGATTATGACACAGAATGCAACGAATTTTATTAATCCGATTACGTTTGAGACTTTGACTTCGAATAAGTGTTTAGTTGATACGTTTGATCGGAATTTTCAATTTAATGTGGAACATGTAGCTTTGGCAAAGCGGGCTGACATTTTTATGGTGGCTCCGGCAAGTGCCAATGTGATTGGAAAGATTGCGAATGGCATTGCAGATGATATGTTGACAACAACGATTATGGCATGTAAAGCCCCGAAGTATATTGCTCCGGCAATGAATACGAATATGTTTGAGAATGCGATTGTGCAGGATAATATTGAGAAACTAAAGCGGTTTGGATATGGTATCATTGTTCCGGCAACGGGATATCTGGCATGTGGAGATACCGGAGCAGGTAAGTTGCCGTCCGAAGAGGTACTGCTATCTTATATTCTTAAGGAACTACATTACGAAAAAGATATGCAGGGTAAGAAGGTGTTAGTTACAGCTGGACCAACTATGGAGGCAATGGATCCGGTCCGGTTCATATCGAATCATTCAACCGGTAAGATGGGATATGCCATTGCAAGATGCGCGATGGAGCGTGGTGCAGAGGTTACACTGATCACAGGTCAGACTGCAATTGAGAAGCCACCATTTGTTAAGGTGGTTCCGGTTGTGAGTGCGGCAGATATGTTTGAGGCGGTGAAAGAGCATTACACCGATATGGATTATATTGTGAAGGCGGCTGCAGTTGCAGATTATACCCCGGAGCATGTTGCGGCAGATAAGATGAAAAAGAGTGATGCGGATATGTCCGTTTCCTTAGTTCGGACTGTAGACATTCTGAAGTATATTGGGGAACACAGAAAGCCGGGACAGATAATCTGCGGATTTGCCATGGAGACAAAGGATCTGTTAGAGAATGCAACCAAAAAGCTGACTACGAAGAATGTGGATATGATCGCTGCGAATAATCTGAAAGTAGCAGGTGCGGGCTTTGGAACAGATACGAATGTGATCACGCTGATCAAGAAGGACGAGACAAAGGAGCTTCCGATTCTTTCTAAGGAAGAAGCAGCAAAGGTTATCTTAGATGAGATGATAGAATTGAGTCAGAACCGATGACATAGTATCATTTTGAATTCTGTAAAAGAAAGTTGTATGGTTATATTTGCAATAGAATGACACACATGATGAAAGGAAACACCACCATGAAAAAAATGATCATTTTGGACCTTGATGGAACATTGACGAATAGTAAGAAGAAGATTACACCGAAGACATTAGAAGCGTTGTTAGATGCACAGGAACGAGGTGTGATCGTGACATTGGCATCCGGCAGACCAACGTATGGTATGAAAGGGGTATCGGATGCGTTACAGTTAGAACGCTTTGGTGGATACATTCTAAGTTTCAACGGTGCAAGAATTATGAATGCCAAGACGAAAGAGGTAGTGTATCAGCAGAAGTTCCCGTTAGAATATATCCGGCCATTGTATGAGTATGCAATGGAGCATGATATGGGACTTGTGACCTATGAACAGGATAAGGTTGTGACAGGTACCCGGATTGATGAGTATATGGAATTAGAAGCGAAGATCAATCATATGAAATTAACCGCAGTTAATGATTTTCCAGAGTATGTGAATTTTGATGTGAATAAATGCCTTTTTACAGCGAATACCGAGGTGGCACCGCAGTTAGAGAAAGAACTGGCAGAGCAATATGGAGATGTGTTAAGTATATATCGTTCGGAACCATTTTTCATTGAGTCAATGCCGCCGGGAGTAGACAAAGCCGCGTCGTTATCACATTTATTTGAGATCATAGGAATGGATAAAGAAGATGCAGTTGCGTGCGGAGATGGTTTTAATGACCAGTCCATGATAGAATACGCTGGTGTTGGAGTGGCAATGGCAAATGCACAGGAACGCGTGAAAGAAGCGGCTGATTATGTAACCGTACATTCTAACGACGAAGATGGATTAGTGGAAGTAATTAACAAATATTTCAAATAGAGAGAGGAAGAAGTATGAAAGCATTAGAAGACAGAATCAGAAAAGATGGTATTGTGAAACCGGGTAACGTATTAAAGGTAGATAGCTTCCTGAATCATCAGATGGACGTGAATCTCTTTGCACAGATGGGAGAGGAATGGAAACGTCTCTTTGCGAATCAGAAGATTGATAAGATTCTTACCATTGAAGCATCTGGAATTGGAATTGCCTGTGTGGTAGCACAACATTTTGGTGTGCCGGTTGTGTTTGCTAAGAAAGCACAAAGTGTCAATATTGATGGGGAAGTGTATGCAACCAAGGTAGAGTCATTTACAAAGAAGAGAGTCTATGATGTGATCGTATCTAAGAAATATTTGAAGCCGGGTGAGAAGATCTTAATTATTGATGATTTTCTTGCCAATGGATGTGCAGTTGCAGGATTGATCGATCTCATACAGAATGCCGGTGCAGAAGTAGTTGGCGTTGGTATTGCGATTGAGAAAGGCTTCCAGGTGGGCGGTAAGAATATCCGTGAGCAGGGAATCCGGTTAGAGTCACTGGCAATCGTAGAATCCATGAATGCCGAGACGGGAGAGATCGTATTCCGCGAGCAGTAATGTGGAATAGGTAAATTATGGAATGTAAGGAGCCGGGAATGACATATCTGGCAAATACAACAGCTTTTTGAGAAGAATGTGGGAACGGGGAATAATAAGAGAAAGAATAGGATTATAAGATATGAAAGAGAAGACAAATCAGATACCTGCAAGTATTGATAACATTTACCAATTAGAAGGACGGGTGCCGGTCGCAAGTGCGATTCCATTCGGACTACAGCATATATTAGCCATGTTTGTGGCAAATATTGCTCCGGTTATGATCGTGGCAGGTGTATGTGGTATGGAGAGTAAACAGATTGCCATGTTGATTCAGTGTGCCATGATCATTGCAGGAATTGGAACGATCATTCAGTTGTATCCGGTATGGAGAATTGGTTCCGGATTGCCGATCGTAATGGGAATCAGTTTTACATTCGTATCTATTTTTTGTTTTATTGGTGCACAGTATGGATATGGTGCAGTAGTAGGGGCTGTTATCGTAGGTGGTGTGATCGAGGGAACGCTTGGTCTGCTTGCCAAATACTGGCGTAAACTGGTATCTCCGATCGTAGCGGCATCGGTTGTAACAGCAATCGGTTTTTCATTATTGAATGTAGGAGCGACTTCGTTTGGTGGTGGAAGCGGAGCCGAGGATTTTGGTTCTGCAAAGAATCTGATTCTTGGAACGATTACCTTAGTGGTATGTCTTGTGTTTAATATTGTGGCGAAGAAGCATTATAAGCAGTTATCCGTTCTTGCTGGATTGGTTGTCGGATATCTGGTTGCTATTACAATGGGAAAAGTTGATTTTTCAGGATTTGCAGACTGCGGAATTGTGTCAGTACCACATTTTATGCCGTTTAAACCAGAGTTTAATATCAGTGCAATCGTATCGGTTACAATGATCTTTCTGGTGTCTGCGACAGAAACAATTGGTGATACATCAGCTGTAGCGGCATCCGGATTAGGCAGAGAGGTAACAGAGAAGGAGATCAGCGGTTCCATTGCCTGTGATGGATTTATCAGTGCGTTATCCGGTCTGTTTGGATGTATGCCGATCACATCTTTTAGCCAGAATGTTGGTCTGGTTGCCATGACGAAAGTAGTAAACCGTTTCACAATCTTAATGGGTGCAATCATTATGATCATTGCCGGATTTGTTCCTGCTGTTGGTACGGCACTCGCAACCTTACCGGATGCAGTACTTGGTGGTTGTACGATCATGATGTTTGGTAACATTGTGGTGTCTGGAATCCAGATGATCGAGAAATGCGGTTTCTCTCATCGGAATACTGTCATCGTGGCACTTTCTTTAAGTATTGGATTAGGATTTACCACAGTACCGGAGATTTTTGACATTTTTCCAGAGATTATCCGGCAGATCTTCGCAGAAAACTGTGTTGCAGTCGTATTCTTAGTGGCAATTATCGCAAATCTGATCCTGCCAAAGGATAAGGAAGCAGTGACAGAACAGGCATAAGGCGGTATGTATTATGGTAATTCGTAAACACTATTATGTAGATGGCAGAGTCCAGGGCGTTGGATTCCGGTATCGTGCCTATTATGTGGCACAGAATTACGGACTCACGGGATATGCCGTTAATTTAGATGATGGACGGGTAGAACTGGAAGTGCAAGGGGAACAGGCATTAGTGGATTCCTTCCTTGACAAAGTAGAAGAAGGACACTTTATACGCATTGATTCCTTTGAGGCACGGAGTATGCCAGTTGATCCTAACGATAATCAATTCTATATTGATTGAAACACTTCTACAGCGTAAGGATTTGACACTTGTGTCTGACGGACGCAATGGCCTAGAAAAATTGGTTCCAAGCCGGGGCCGTTCGCACTTAATTGCTCCAGTAGCAGCACTAAATTCGTGCTACGCACTTATTAAGTGCTGACAGTCGCAAATGCCCCTCTTTGGAA
>CACWQE010000022.1 GCA_902762905.1 uncultured Lachnospiraceae bacterium
TAGTGGACATAGTGTTACACTGCTTAGTGCTGCTACTGGAGCAATTAAGTGCGAACGGCCCCGGCTTGGAACCAATTTTTCTAGGCCGTTGCGTCCGTTGGGCACATACGTCCGTCCTAACTTACGCTGTGCAAGAGGGATGGATTTAAAAGCGGAAGTCCCGCTGCCCGGAATGAATATCATAAAGATGCTTTGTCACAATCTCTTTGACTTTCGGATTCGGAATATTCCCAAGTTCTTTCTCGATCAATTTCATACCAAGGTCGGCCGTGGCAGGAGATGCATAGTCCTCCAAATATTCTTTGAGTGTCATCAGTGCATTGGGCAGACAACAGTTCTGAATCTGTCCGCTCTTGCATAAACTCATGAAACGGTCTCCGGTACGTCCTTCCCGGTAGCAGGCTGTACAGAAGCTAGGAACATAGTCCATTTCCATAAGCCAGCGTACGACTTCGTCTAAGGTACGGTTATCGTTAACATCAAACTGAGAGGAATCTTCGTCTTCTGGTTCCGGCTCGTAATATCCACCGACAGAAGTACGGGAACCACCACTGATCTGGGAAATGCCCAGATGTAATACTTTCTCACGGCAGGCCTTGCTTTCACGTGTAGATACAATCATTCCGGTGTATGGAACGGCGATACGGATGCAGGCAACAATCTTTGCAAAGGTATCATCATCAATGCCGTTGCTGAAAGTCGAAGGGTCAATGTCGTCGGCGCGACGGATACGTGGGACACTAATCGTATGAGGTCCGACGCCATGAACGGCTTCTAAGTGTTCTGCATGCATTAGGATTCCGGCAAATTCATAGCGGTATAATTCCAGACCAAATAGTACACCGAGACCAACGTCATCAATACCACCTTCCATCGCACGATCCATGGCTTCTGTGTGGTAATTGTAGTCATGCTTTGGACCGGTCGGGTGAAGTTTTTCATAGCTTTCCTTGTGGTAAGTCTCCTGAAAGAGAATATAGGTTCCGATTCCGGCATCCTTTAGTTTACGGTAGTTTTCTACTGTTGTTGCGGCGATGTTGACATTGACACGGCGGATATCTCCGTTCTTGTGATGAACAGAGTAAATAGTATCAATACACTCTAATATATATTCAATCGGGTTATTAACCGGATCTTCTCCAGCCTCGATTGCAAGCCGCTTGTGTCCCATATCCTGAAGGGCGATCACTTCTTTGCGGATCTCGTCCTGTGTCAGTTTTTTACGTGGAATATGTTTGTTGATAGCATGGTAAGGGCAGTATACACAGCCGTTCACACAATAATTTGACAGATACAACGGAGCAAATAACACGATACGATTACCGTAGAAGTCCTTCTTGATCTGTTCCGCCAAATGAAAGATCTGGGAGTTTAATTCTTCGTCTTCGCACATCAGAAGAACACTGGCTTCCTGATGGGATAATCCTTTGCGTTTCTTAGCTTTTTCTAAGATTTCTGTTATCAAAGCCCGGTCATTTTTGTGGGCGTCGCTATATGCCAGAGTATCTAAGATCTCCTGATGATCAATAAACTCTTCAGCGTGTAATGAACTTGGGTTGTACATATATTTACCTCTTTTCTTTGTGATTATATTCATATAAGTAATTCCGGTGGATCGTGGAGTGAGTTATGATGTCGTGCACAGCGGTTATTGTCAGCGTGGTGCTCCATGATGATCACCACGGTCGGTGACGATATGGAATCCGATACTTTCCATGCGTCGTCCCATACAGGCAATGCATTGTGCAGATTCATTACCGGTGCAGATTTTATTGTCATAGAGACTGTACTGCTTGCGTACACCAACAGGTGACAGATTCGGCATCACGACATTGGCACCGGCTAAGATTCCCTGTTCCCGTCCGTCCGGTGCAATTGTGCCAAGAGCGGTCGTTGCCGGAAGCAGGACATGTGGATGGATCAGCCGGATGATGCTTAGTAATAACAGGGTATCTTCCAATGTGCCGGATGGCATATTGGCAAATGGCGTATCGGAATGTGGGATAAATGGTCCGATTCCCACCATATGTGGTTGGAACTTCTGGATGAACATAAGATCATCGGCAAGATTATCATTTGTCTGATATGGTGAGCCAACCATGAATCCACAGCCGACCTGATAACCGATCTCTTTCAGATGCTGAAGACACTGCATGCGGTTAGCATATGACATGCTAGCCGGGTGTAATTGCTTATAATGATCTTCCGTAGCTGTTTCATGACGTAGGAGATACCGGTCTGCTCCGGCGTCAAAAAGTGCCTGATAGCTGTTACGGCTTCGTTCACCAAGGGATAAGGTGATCGCACAATCGGGATATTGTCTGCGGATATCGGCTACAATATCGATCATACTTTCGTCTGTGTAATAAGGATCTTCTCCACCTTGCAGGACGAAAGTACGAAAGCCAAGCCGGTAACCATCTGCACAGCAGGACAAGATATCTTCTTTGGTAAGCCGGTATCGTTCTACCTGTGAATTACCGGCGCGGATGCCGCAATACAGACAGTTGTTCTTGCAATAATTCGTAAATTCGATCAATCCACGGATGAAGATACGATTGTCAAAATGCTGTCTGCGGACTTGATCAGCTTTTGCTGCCAGTATTTGTCTGAACTGTATGGAATTGCCATCTAATAAAGCCACAAAGTCCCCATGGTCTAGGAACTTGTGGCTTGTTAATTTATCTAGGCTGGTTGTCAAAGTTGTGTTCATTTTCTTCAATTACCTTTTCAATGAGGGATTTCACCATGTCTGCAATCTCGGTTGTCTTCATACCTTTGTATTCCTCATAAGGAATTGGTGTTAGAAAATGAAGCTGCACATCGACATGACGAATAGAGTTGGTATCAAATGGCAGGTAGCTGTCAATGATCGCGATTGGGACGATCGGGCAACGAGCCTTGGTTGCGGCTTTGAAACTGCCACTCTTGAATTCCCCTACATGGTTGCCGTTCTTAGAACGTGTACCTTCTGGAAAGATCAGAAAGTTACGACCGGACTTTACCTGGTTCGCCATCTCATTGATAACCTGTAAGCCTTGTTTGATATCATTACGATCCATGAACAGACCGCCGAGCGTCTGTACCAGCTTACGCAGCAGGAAAATATCGTAAGTCTCTTTTTTTATCACAACACCAAATGGTGCCGGGTCGAGATAGACAAGTCCCATTACATCAAATAATCCTTGATGATTCGGGTACATGATATACCCGGATTCCTTTGGAAGGTTCTCAAGACCGTATCCGTGTACATTGACATTACCGCATTTACAGCCACGCAGACCGATCAGACGGATGAGCTTGTATTTTTTCTCTTCGCTGACCTTCTTAGAGGTTGCGTAATACATTAATTTAACAAATAGATAGGGCAACAGCAATAAGTTGCGAAGCAGCATCATGGTAAGGCGTTTGGCCATGAGAAAACCCTCCTGTTATTTATAATTCTACATCCCAATATCCATCTAAAGTTGCAAAGTAATCTTCTGGTGTCTCGGCACGACGAATCATTTTCGCACTGCCGTCTTCACGAAGTAAGATCTCGGAAGACTTTAATTTTCCGTTATAATTGTAACCCATTGCAAATCCGTGGGCACCGGTGTCGTGAATGACTAAAATGTCACCCATATCGATCTTAGGAAGCTTGCGGTCGATTGCAAATTTATCATTGTTCTCACAAAGAGAACCGGTTACGTCGTATACATGATCGGCTGGCTCATTTTCTTTGCCCATGACGGTGATGTGATGGTATGCACCGTACATAGCAGGACGCATTAAGTTAACGGCACAAGCGTCCACGCCGATATATTCCTTATGTGTATGTTTCTCGTGAATTGCTTTTGTTACCAAATGACCGTATGGAGCTAACATGAAACGACCAAGCTCGGTATAGATTGCAACATCGCCCATACCGGCAGGAACTAATACTTCTTCGTATGCCTTGCGTACACCCTCGCCAATGGCAAGAATATCATTTGGCTCTTTGTCTGGTGTATAAGGAATTCCAACACCGCCGGAAAGGTTGATAAAGGTGATGTGTACACCGGTCTCTTCTTTCAATTCGACCGCAGTCTGGAATAAGATCTTTGCAAGTGTTGGGTAATAATCGTTGGTTACCGTGTTACTTGCTAAGAATGCATGCATACCAAATTCCTCGGCACCAAGTTCTTTCAAACGGGTAAATGCTTCGGTCATCTGAGGACGTGTCATACCGTACTTGGCATCGCCCGGATTATCCATAATGGTGTTGGCAATGGCAAACTTTCCGCCCGGGTTGAAACGGCAGGAGATTCTCTTTGGAATATAGCCAATGCTGTCCTTTAAGAAATCGATATGTGTAATGTCATCTAAATTGATCGTGGCGCCTAACTTAGCAGCAAGTTTGAACTCTTCGGCTGGGGTATCGTTAGAGGAGAACATGATATCTTTGCCCTCAAAACCACACCGGTCAGACATCAATAATTCTGTATAAGAAGAACAGTCGGTTCCACAGCCTTCCTCTTTCAGAATACGAAGGATGGTTGGGTTCGGAGTTGCCTTGACGGCAAAGAACTCTTTGTATCCTTTGTTCCAGGAAAATGCTTTCTGGAGTTTTCTTGCATTTTCACGGATTCCCTTTTCGTCATAGAGATGAAATGGGGTTGGAAACTGTGTGCAAATCTGGTCAATCTGTTCCTTGGTTACAAATGGTGTTTTCATAAGCTATATCTATCCTTTCATTTGTTGTGTTTCCTGATTGTATGCTGTTAATGGTGAAAGCACACCTACACACTAGTTTAGTGTTTTTTGGTGGTTTGTCAAGAAAAAGCAGGGAAATACGAAGAAAATTAATGAAATAAATTTTCTATAATATGAAAAAACACGGAAAATTCACTTGAAGTATAGGAGTGGGTAAGTATAATAGAAGATATATGGATTCATTTTGACAGAAAATCGGGTTGATTTATTGTGAGAAAGGCTCATTGGAAAAGGAATCCGGTCATACATAGGAAAATAGAAGGAACAGGAGTTAAGATAAGATGTTAGATGGTGTATTTAATATGGATAATCCATTTTTTCGGTTTGTGAACCGAATTGCGGATATGATTGTGCTGAATGTGATATTTTTGGTAAGCTGTGTGCCGATTTTTACGATTGGCCCGGCACTTACTGCACTATATTATGTGGCGATCAATACGTGGGGAAGAGAGGATGGCTACATTTTCAAGATGTACATTAAGAGTTTTAAGGAGAATTTCAAACAGTCTACGGTGATGTGGCTGATTCTTTTAGCGGTTGGTGTCGTTTTAAGTGTAGACGTGTGGTATTGGGTATCACAGTGGAAATTGACAGGAACAGGTATCTATAAGCCACTTACCGTTGTAAGTGTCGTTATGCTTATGGTGTATCTGATGATCTTTACCTTTGTATGGCCGCTGCTTGCAAAATTCAGCAACAGCAATCTTGGTACGATCAAGAATGCACTTGCCATGGTACTTACACATGTACCGGAGACGATATTGATCTGGGCAATCTTTGCATTGGTTGCATTTGCCGTATATATTGTAAGTTTTGCAAGAATTGCGGTATTCTTTATTGGGATATCTTTGATCGCGTATCTTCAGGCATTGGTCTTCCGGCACATCTTCAAGCCATATCTTGGGGAAGAGGAACATAAGACACCAGAGGAAGAGGCAGGACTTGTCGGATATGACAATGCTTATGCAGATTCCAAGATTGAGGTTGCAAAGTTAGCAGAAGAGATGGCACGAAAAGAAGAGGCGAAACAGGAAGAACCAGTAGTAGCTGCACAGGAACAACCGGGAAAAGAGATGACAGAGCAAGTGGAAGACGACGTCCGGGAGAATGACGGAAATATAGCGGAGATGGCTGGTGCAGATGAGCCACAGGAGGAGTCTGCGGCGGAGAAAGAACCGGAGAAGCCAGCAGGCAGACGCTCCATTGCGGACATTATTGCAGCAACGTCGAATCCAGAAGAAGAATAGGGTACCTTATCCGAGGATGTCCTGATCCACGATTTGGTTGACTTTCGGGTAAGCATAGAAGTTATCCTGTTTGTCGCAGATCGCGAGAAAGACATCCTCGATTTTTTTGATATTGAGACCGTCTAATTTCTGGTTCAGCCAATTCATGTCTCTGCCAATATGTTTGAGATTTTCGGGCATGACTTTCCCGTCAATAATGATATTAGCAAAGATTTCTTCCTGGGTAGGTTCGATACCAAGATCTTTCGGCGTAGCAGGACGGTCTTTGGTAACAGGGAGGATACTGATCTTTCCATTTGGCTCGAGCACGGCACTGTCAATCTGTGACAGGTCAAAATATCCGTTGACACGGCATTCAACTAAGAATTCGTCGACGTTCATTTTGGCTTTGCGTAAGTTTTCGTTGTAGATCTGTCCGTCCTGATAGATTGTGATCGCCTTGCCGTTGATCAGCCGACGAAGCTTGATGGATTTTTGTGACAGTTTGGATAACAGGATTACAACAACGGTGTATACGATCATGGCAACTAATGGTTTCATGAAGTTGCCCTCTAAGTCGATCGCCATTTCTGCTGCAATGGAACCGATCGTAATGCCGTTAATATAATCAAACATACTGAACTGGGATACCTGACGATATCCCATGAACTTGGTAAGGATCATAAGGGCGATAATAGAAAATAATGCCTGATAACATATAGTAAGATATTCCATATATAACCTCCATAATAGGATTGATGTTCCGGCAAATGTTGGTATGGTGTAACCGTAGGATTTGATCTGTCGTGGAAGATCGGATTGCCGGATTCTATAGTAGGATTATGGGCGAAATGAAGGACAATTATGCACGAATGAAAAAAGTTACGAAAGAGAATAGATTATGACAACAGAACAATATATATGCACAATTACATACAAGGAGATTCCGATGAATCCATTTTTGGAACGGTATCATTTTGAGATGAAAGATCGACAGATGATTGAGACGACAGTGCGTTTTGCGTGCGAATTGATAAAAGTACATATGGTGATCGGTTACCGGGAAGAAGGAGTAACCTGTGCGATCACATTGGGAAAACAATATGATAAGTTATCGGATGCAGTGGGAGATCATTTGTTATTGTCGTACTGCTTAGAATGTGTGGGAATGGAACTGTTGTCAAAAGCATATGAGAAAGTAAACCAGTATGTCCATGAGAAGAGAGGATGCTGGATTGGCAGTTATCGGTTCCCGGAAGGGGAGAAAGCGCAGGAGCAATTACAGAGCCTGCATACGTCGACGGTTGTCTGGAAGAAGGGAATGCTTCGTCCGGCAAAGAGTGTTATTTTGCTGGCGGATTATGTGACAGAACAATCGCAAAGTGGATGTGAACATTGTGTACATTGTGGCAATACCGATTGTGTATTTCGAAAAAAAGAGGAAAAAGAGAATAGTTTGCCGTGGAATGGTAATGCTAGTGCCATGGGAACACCGATGTATTCTTATGGAATTCGACGTATATTTGGAAATGATAGGAAATTGCAGGAATAACAATGTGAGAATGATACCATATGGTGTGCACAATGACAACATGGCATACCACATCGGGTAAATAACTAAAAAAATGACGGAAAAGTGAGAGAAATGATTGACTTCATGTTGTGCATTTGTTATAATCATCTCATAATCAAACAAAAAAATATAGGAATCTTCACAAATATATGAGATGAGATATGGGTAATCGTTCTCATATATGGTGGACGAATTTCAAGAAAGAGAGGATGTTTATCAATGAAAGAATTTACTTATGTAATCACAGACGAGATTGGAATTCATGCAAGACCAGCAGGAATGCTTGTAAAGGAAGCGAAAGCATTTACTTCTAAGATCACATTAGAGGCGAATGGTAAGAGTGCAGATGCTACTAAGCTTATGGCTGTTATGAGCTTAGGAGTTAAGAACGGAGCAGAGGTTGTCATCAAAGCAGAAGGTGAAGATGAAGACGCTGCAATCGCAAAGATGGAAGAGTTCATGAAAGAGAATTTGTAAGAAGTACCTTTTGTGGAAAGGAAGGCTGTCACATTGCACAAGATGTACTGTGATAGCCTTTCTTGCTATCTATGGGTATAAGAATGTGGATAAGAAGAATGTAGCGGGATTACTAGTTAAGGGTTACAAGGCACGTAGAGATTACATATGCTTTGGAATTAGGAAGGCTGCAGGGAAGGTTACATGTAGAATGGAGGTTTAGAATGGAACAATTTACAGGAAAGTCAATTTTTAAGGGCACGGCCATTGGACGTGTGTTATTTTATTCAAAGAATCAGCAGCAGGTAAAGCGTGCGAAGGTGGAAGATCCGGAAGCAGAGATTGCCAGATATGAAGAAGCGAAAGCAAAGGCAATTGAACAGTTAGGGGCATTGCATGATAAGGCATTAGCAGAGGTAGGAGAAGCCAATGCAATGATCTTCGAAGTACACGCGATGATGTTAGAGGATGATGATTATAACGAGTCTGTATATAATATCATTCGGAATGATAATGTGAATGCAGAGTTTGCGGTTGCAACGACAGGAGATAATTTCTCTGTCATGTTTGCGGAGATGGATGACGAATATTTCAAAGCAAGAGCCGCAGACGTGAAAGATATTTCCGAGCGTGTGATCAGTGTGTTGATGGGACGTACAACCGATGGTGACTTGGGAGATGAGCCGGTAATCGTTGTGGCAGAAGATCTTGCTCCAAGTGAGACAGTGCAGATGGACAAGTCAAAGTTACTTGCATTTGTTACCCGGTTAGGATCATCCAATTCCCATACCGCAATTCTTGCAAGAACAATGAATATTCCAGCTTTGATCGGTATTGATATCAAGGAAGAGTGGAATGGCAAGATGGCGATTGTAGATGGTAAGACAGGCACTTTCTATGTTGATCCAGATGTGGCTACTTTAGAGAAGTATTTAGCAGAGAAGAAGAAGGAAGAAGAAGCAAGGGAACTCTTATCCCAGTTAAAGGGACAGCCGGATGAGACGGTAGATGGCAGACATATTCATTTATATGCCAATATCGGAAGTGTGGCGGACGTAACAAATGTATTAGCAAATGATGCAGCGGGAATCGGACTTTTCCGTAGTGAATTCCTATATTTAGAGAAAGACAATTATCCAACCGAGGAAGAACAGTTCCAGGTATATAAAACTGTGGCACAGAATATGGCTGGTAAGAAAGTTGTAATCCGTACATTGGATATCGGAGCGGATAAGCAGGTGGATTACTTTAATATGGAACATGAAGAGAATCCGGCAATGGGATACCGTGCAATCCGAATCTGCTTAGATCGTGTAGAGATCTTTAAGACGCAGCTTCGTGCACTATACCGGGCTTCTGCATTTGGAACCATCTCTATTATGTTCCCGATGATCATTTCCGTAAAGGAAGTGCAGGAGATTAAGAAGATCTGTGCGGAAGTACGAGCAGAGTTAGATGCGAGTGGAATTGAATATGGTGATGTAGAGCTTGGTATTATGATCGAGACTCCGGCAGCTGTTATGATCTCTGATTTACTCGCCAAGGAAGTAGATTTCTTCAGTATTGGGACTAATGATCTGACACAGTATACATTGGCAATTGACCGTCAGAATCCAAAGCTTGACAATATCTATGATTCCCACCATCCGGCAATCCTTCGTATGATTCAGATGGTTATCGATAATGGACACAAGGAAAACTGCTGGGTAGGAATCTGTGGAGAGCTTGGAGCGGATACATCTTTGACAGAGCAGTTTGTTAAGATGGGGATAGATGAGCTTTCCGTTTCGCCGACTTTTGTATTGCCGGTGCGTAAAGTGATTCGTGAAACTTCCTTCCACTAATTTACCCCTTGCACAGCGTAAGTGAAGACGGACGCGCATGTTTGGGTTGTGAACCCGGCTTTGGGCGGTGTCATATTGCAGCAGGCACATTTGCATTACGGGCTCGCACGTAGCAGACACTAATGCTCCTTATAATAAGCGAACTCACCTAAAAGCGGATATGGATTTATGAGTGTATACACAAGTGATATGTATGCATTCTTAATCCATATCCGTTTTGTTCGTTCTGTTTATTACTACGTCGCAAAGTGCTGGCGTGCTCCACGTACCTGCTTGCAAACATGACAGACCGCCTCTGCCGGGATTTACTTTTTTTAACATGCGCTGTTTACAACACAGATTAACTTACTGCTGTGCCTATCGCCCACCCGAAGCCGACTGACGTTAATAGGCTCCGGGACCTTGATTGTAAATAAAATTGATGATTTAACTACGAAACATATATATTACCTGATATAAGAAAAGAAAAAGAAAACTGGATGTAGATTAAGGATACACACTTATACTTAGTGTTCGTATGCCTAATCAACATCCAGCTTTTACGTATACAGTAAGTCATGCATATACTATATACATCCTTAAAATTGTCAGTTCTAAAAATTCTTGTTCCCTTTAAACTGTCATTACGATAGATTACCGGCACTAACGACAAAACGGCTTCGGGGTGGCGATAAGCATAGCGTAGTAGATTCTGATGCAAACAGCGCGAAACACAATAACGTAAATATCGGTTGCAAGGATATAACATTTATCATAAGCAGGTACTTCAGAACCGCCGGTACTTGAATGTGCCACATGACCTATATATGCCTTGAGAAAATGTCCTGCGTTAGCCGAGCAAGGTGCAGACTTTTTGAAAGGCAATGTCTAAAAAATGAAAGGCACATTCTTAGTATCCGTTGCGAGTGATGAGTAGCGAGAGCGTGCCTGCTATGATATGTTATATCCAAAACAACCGATTTGAAAAATAATATTTCGCGCGTCCGTCCGTTACTTACGCTGTGCAAGGGTAAAATGTGTTAGCGGTTTTCCTGGTGAGCAAGTGCAGCCGCAATAAATCCCTTAAACAATGGATGTGGTTTGTTTGGACGAGATTTGAATTCCGGATGTGCCTGTGTTCCGATGAACCATGGGTGACTTGGAATCTCAATCATCTCAACGATATGTCCGTCTGGAGACTGTCCAACTAAGTCCATTCCGTTTGCAACTAAAGCTTCCCGGTAATCATTATTTACTTCGTAACGGTGACGATGACGTTCTGAGATTTCCTTCGTGCCGTATAATTCATAGGACTTAGAGCCTTCCTTTAATACACATGGATATGCGCCAAGACGTAGCGTTCCACCAAGATCGGTCACGCCGTCCTGATCTGGCATAATGTGGATTACCTGATGGACACTGCTTGGATTAAATTCGCTGGAATGTGCATCGTGATAACCTAAGACATTTCTTGCAAATTCAACAATTGTAAGCTGCATACCAAGGCAAAGACCAAGGTAAGGAACATTGTTCTCGCGGGCATACTTGATCGCACTGATCATTCCTTCAATACCACGATCACCAAAGCCGCCAGGAACGATGATACCATCAGCATCCTTCAACTGCTCTGCCACATTGTCATCATTTAATAATTCGGAATCCATCCACATGATCTCTAAGTCAGAGTTGCAGGCAAAAGAGCTATGCTTTAATGCTTCTACAACAGAGATATAGGCATCATGGAGAGATACATATTTACCTACTAAAGCGATCTTTACTTTCTTGACCGGATTCTTCCAACGATCGATCATGGCGATCCAGTCATCAAGATCTGGTTTCGGACAGTCAACTTTCAGGCATTTGCAGACCACATCTGCAAGATGTTCTTTCTCCATAGCAAGCGGAACTTCATATAATACATCTACATCCAAGTTCTGGATAACATTTTCACTTGGTACATTACAGAATAGGGCAATCTTATCCTTCATTCCATCTTCTAACGGATAATCGGAACGGCATACCAAAATGTCAGGCTGAATACCAAGTGCCTGCAGATTTTTAACACTTGCCTGTGTCGGTTTTGTTTTCATCTCACCAGAGGCTTTTAAGTATGGAATCAAAGTAACGTGAATCATGATACAGTTGTCATGACCTACGGTATGCTGGAACTGACGGATTGCCTCTAAGAAAGGCTGGCTCTCGATATCACCGACTGTACCACCTACCTCGATAATTGCAAATTCGGTATCTTTGGAATCCATATTACGGTAGAAACGGCTCTGAATCTCGTTGGTGATATGTGGAATAACCTGAACGGTATGTCCGCCGAAGTCACCGCGGCGTTCCTTCTGTAAAATGCTCCAATATACTTTACCGGTTGTGATATTGGATTTCTTATTCAGGCTTTCGTCGATGAAACGCTCATAATGTCCAAGGTCGAGATCCGTCTCGGCACCGTCATCAGTTACGAATACTTCGCCGTGCTGGATTGGATTCATGGTTCCCGGGTCAATGTTGATATAAGGGTCAAACTTCTGACAGGTTACTTTGTAGCCTCTTGCTTTGAGAAGTCTTCCTAATGAAGCGGCAGTGATTCCTTTACCTAAACCGGATACAACACCGCCAGTGACAAATACATATTTGACTGCCATTTATTTTTCCTCCGTATTTGATAGTTATATAATAAAAATAATGAATTAACACAAATTCATAACTTATAATATATGAAATAGGGTGGTTAGTCAATTCAAAATCACAGGTTTTTTCACAGAATCTACATGAAAATATATTTGCTAATTCCTACATGAACCGATATAATGTACATTGTATGTTTTTGGATGATATAGGAGATTCTATTTCTATATAGAATATACAGTATATTAGAATTCCATACTATGAGTAGGTGCGAATGATTGCAGAGGTTATATTAAGTTAATGTAAGGTTGCATAGCTGACTATGAATTCTGTGTAGAAGATGATTTTGCAAATACTTAAATGTATTCACAATAGGAGGATAAACGATTGGAAGAAAACGGAAAACAAAACAACAATGACCAGAACAACAATGGAAAGAAGCCACAGAATCGTAGTTTTATTTTCATGTTGGTGGTATCCATCGGCTTGACGCTGCTATTTTTCTATGCATATAGCAGATACCAGACAAGCCAGCAGGTGGAGATCTCGTATAGTCAGTTTCTTGATATGTTAGACAAGGGCGAGGTTGAGAAAGTGCGGATCTACAGTTCTTCATTGGAAATCGTACCGAAGACCGATAAGAAGTCTAAGAATACGTTGAAGAAGACATATTATGCGACAAGAATATCTGATCTTAAGTTAGTGGATCGGTTAGAGGAAGCTAAGAAGAATGGAGAGTTAGATTATACGGCGGTAGATGAGAGTAATACGGCTATGATCGGTAATATCCTTTCCTGGGTATTGATGATCGGTGTCTTCTATGTAATTATCTGGCTGTTCATGCGCTCAATGTCAAAAGGTGGCGGTATGATGGGCGTTGGCAAGAGTAATGCCAAGATGTATGTTGAGAAGAAGACAGGTGTTACTTTTGCAGACGTAGCCGGACAGGAAGAGTCTAAGGAATCTTTAAAGGAGATGGTAGATTTCCTGCATAATCCAAAGAAATATTTAGAGATTGGTGCAAAACTTCCGAAGGGTGCGTTGTTAGTCGGCCCTCCGGGAACTGGTAAGACATTGCTTGCCAAGGCGGTAGCAGGAGAGGCAAATGTACCATTTTTCTCATTGTCAGGTTCTGATTTTGTAGAGTTATATGTTGGTGTGGGTGCATCACGAGTAAGAGATCTGTTCAAGCAGGCAAATTCGATGGCACCATGTATCATTTTTATTGATGAGATTGATGCGATCGGTCGAAGCAGAGACAGTAAGTATGGCGGCGGAGATTCCGAGAGAGAGCAGACGTTGAATCAGTTGCTTTCAGAGATGGATGGATTTGATACCTCGAAAGGTATCGTCATCTTAGCAGCAACGAACCGGCCGGAGGTGTTAGATAAGGCGTTACTTCGTCCGGGACGTTTTGACCGTCGTGTTATTGTGGAGAAGCCGGACCTTAAAGGACGAATTGAGACCCTTAAAGTACATGCGAAGAATGTAAAGATGGATGAGACGGTCGACTTCAAGGAGCTGGCACTGGCAACCTCAGGAGCAGTGGGAGCCGATCTTGCGAATATTATCAATGAAGCAGCACTTGCAGCAGTAAAGGCTGGCAGAGAGTATGTGACGCAGGCAGATCTGTTTGAGTCAGTAGAGGTTGTATTTGCCGGTAAAGAGAAGAAGGATCGCATCTTAAGTAAGCAGGAGAAACAGATTGTTGCATATCATGAGACGGGTCATGCATTATGTATTGCATTACAGAAGCATACCGAGCCGGTACAGAAGATTACGATCATTCCAAGAACAATGGGATCGCTTGGATATGTTATGCAGGTGCCGGAGGAAGAGAAGTATCTGAATACACAGGCTGAGATGGAAGCGGATATTGTGACATTCCTTGCTGGTCGTGCAGCAGAGGCAATCAAGTTCCCTTCCGTTACAACGGGAGCATCGAATGATATCGAGCAGGCAACGAATATGGCAAGACGGATGATCACCATGTATGGTATGTCAGATGAGTTTGGAATGGTTGCATTAGAGTCTGTTCAGAACCGTTATCTGGATGGTCGTTCTGTGATGAACTGTTCCGAAGAGACGGCAACGAAGATTGATGATGAAGTACGCCGGATCATTAAGGAATCTTATCAGAAGGCATATGATCTGTTGAAGGCGAATGAATCTGTATTGGATGCACTTGCGAAGTTCCTGATCGAGAAAGAGACGATCACGGGCAAAGAGTTCATGAAGATCTATACAGAGATTACCGGAGAGAATCTGAAGGCTGCAACTGAGGACGGACAGGAAGTGGATTCTGCAGTAGAGAGCATGGAACAGGCAGTGGAAACAGAGCATCAGACAGAGCCGGGCGTTGAAGAAGCAGGTGCTGTGGAATCAACGGAGATATCTGGGGATGAACACAAAGAAGAGTAGGCATTGTTTTATAGTATCTTGTATAGAGAAAGAAACATATGGTACAATACGACTGATTCGGAATGAGATTCCGGATTGGTCGTATTTTTACTTTTTAGAAGATTCTATTGTTGAGGAATAGAGTATGAAAGATGGATTTGATTTAAAAGAAGAATTGAAGAAATTACCGGATTCGCCGGGTGTGTATCTGATGCATGATAAGAATGATGAGATCATTTATGTGGGTAAGGCAATCAAGCTGAAACGACGTGTCAGTTCTTACTTCCGGCACATGAACAACCGGAGTCCGAAGATTGAGAAAATGATTACGCTGATCGATTATTTTGAGTATATTGTAACCGATTCTGAGTTAGAAGCGTTAGTATTAGAGAATAATCTGATCAAGGAACATAAGCCGAAATATAACACGATGTTGAAGGATGACAAGAGTTATCCGTTTATGAAGGTGACGGTGCAGGAGGATTTTCCAAGGGTATTGTTTGCCCGGCAGATGAAACGGGACGGAGCAAAATATTTTGGTCCTTATACAAGTGCAGCGGCGGTGAAGGATACGATTGAGCTGATCCAGAAATTATACGGGATCCGGACCTGTAATAAGAGTCTTCCGAAGGAGATCGGATTGGGAAGACCATGCCTTTATCATCAGATGAAACAGTGTGCGGCACCGTGCCAGGGATATATTTCCAAGGAGGAATATGCACTTCGCATTGATAAGCTGTTAGGGTTCCTCAATGGAGATTATAAGAAGGTGTTAGCGGAATTAGAGCAGAAGATGAAAGAGAAAGCCGCTGAATTAGAATTTGAGGAGGCGGCAGAGTACCGGGATCTAATTGAGAGCGTGCAGCATGTGACCGGTTCGCAGCGCGTAGTGAAGACAGGAGGTATTGACCGGGATGTGATCGCTATGGCGAGAAAGGGATTGGAGACGGTCGTATCGGTGTTCTTTGTGCGGGATGGCAAGCTGCTTGGACGGGAACATTTTCATGTGGAACATTCGGAAGAGGATACAGGGAGTCAGATCGTTACGGCATTTATCAAGCAGTACTACGAGGGGACGCCCTTTGTGCCAAATGAACTGCTGACCGAATTTGCGGTCGAGGAACAGGCATTGTTAGAGGAATGGTTAGGACAGAGAAGAGGTGGCAGAGTGCACATTATTACCCCGCAAAAGGGTGAGAAGTCGAAGATGATCGATCTTGCCAGGGAAAATGCATCTGTTGTGCTGTCCAGAGATCTGGAGAAAATCAAACGGGAAGAGGCAAGAACGGTTGGTGCGGCCAATGAGTTGGCACAGATGTTGGGGCTCCCGTCAGCAGACCGCTTAGAGGCATTTGATATCTCCAATACAAGCGGATATCAGTCTGTAGCCTCTATGGTGGTATTTGAAAAAGGTCGTGCGAGAAAGAATGCTTACCGGAAGTTCAAGCTTCGGTCGGTAAGTGGACCGGATGATTATAAGAGTATGGAAGAGGTGCTGACCAGACGGTTTACGGATGAAAGGTTTGATGTGTACCCGGATATCCTGATGATGGATGGTGGACGTGGACAGGTCAATGTGGCATTGAAAGTGCTCGATGAATTGCACCTGAATATTCCTGTGTGTGGTATGGTCAAAGACGATAATCACCGGACAAGAGGATTGTATTATAATAATAAAGAGATATCCTTTCCGCGTAACAGTGAGGTGTTTGGAATGATCACCCGGTTACAGGATGAGGTGCACCGGTTTGCGATCACCTACCATAAGCAATTGCGGGGTAAAGAACAGGTGCACAGTATCTTAGATGACATCAGGGGGGTAGGACCTGCGAGAAGAAAGGCATTGATGCAGCATTTTAAAGAGATTGGCAGGATCAAGGATGCTACGGTGGAGGAATTATCCGCTGTGGAGGGCGTGACACCGCAGGTGGCAGAGGAGATCTATCGCTTCTTCCATGAGGAGGAATGATCCTTATCTGTTAAGCTGTTGTTTTCGCATCTGCCGGGGCGTGATGCCGTATTTTTTCTTGAACATGCGGTTAAAGTTTGACAGATTAGAAAACCCACATTGTAAAGAGATATCAAGAATGGAGTCCGTGGTATTGCCTAATAATGCACGGGCTTCCGTTACTCTGTAATCATTCACATATGTAATGAAGCTCATTCCGGTATGTGCCTTGAAGAATTTCATGAAATGCGAGGGGCTGTAATGGCAGAAGGCGGCAATCTCATCAATGGTAATCTCTTCATAGTAATGAGTTGACACATAACGAATGATATTTTTTAATTTTTCTTTGGATTTGTCTATAGAGGTATTCTCTTCTTCGGACAGAGGATGCGTGATCAGCAGATACATGATCTGTATCAATGCTCCTTTGATGGCAAGCTGATAACCATATCCTTTTTCGTCACTTTTATCATCCAGAAATTCTATAATGTCGATCAATTCCTGGTGGAGTGCCTGCCCGTGAGATATTTTGGTGCGGACGGGCAATTGATTTCTGAAAAGAGGATCCAGAAATTCCTGCTGGACAAGATCGTTATAGGGAGAGCATAACAGATTCTTTGAAAAAAGAATGTTCTCGTATTCCATGGAAGTATTCGGATTCCCATCGATTGCATGTAAAGCACCAGGCAGGACAATGATGATATCACCGGCGGAGACCTGGTATTTGAGGAAGTTGACGGTTACAATGCCACTGCCCTTTTTGATCACGATCATCTCGAATTCGCGGTGCCAGTGGACCGGAACATGGGAAAAGTCCAACGGGATAGAGCAGATGTAGGTGTTATATGGAAAATTATCCTGAAAATGTACTTTGTTTTCATGCAGGTCATTGGAGTTAGCCGGTTCTGCTATATCGGTAGCAGGTGACGGTATGGTACTGTTATCAGAGATTGTTTGCATAAGAGCCTCCTTTTCTGTCTGGATCATTCTCGGCAGGTACGTAGCATTAGTGCTTATAATGATAGAATTGTATCATATTATGCCATTATTATGCAAGTAAAACGTTTCCAATTCGTGATATTGTATCATTATCAGTTGAACATTTTGAAGAAAGAGTTCAACAACAGATAATTTTTATATGATGAAAGGGGTATCGTTATGGATGTCAGGGTACAATTGGAACAAAAATTAGGGAAAGGTATTGGAGCAAGCAGTAATGAAGAATTGTTTTGTGCATTGCTTGAAATGACAAAACAGCTTGCAGATGACAAAAAACAGAAAGAAACAAAGAAGAAGATATATTATGTTTCTGCAGAATTTCTGATCGGCAAACTGCTTTCAAATAACCTGATCAATCTTGGGATTTATGATGAGGTTAAGCATGTTCTTGAAAAAGAAGGAAAAAATCTTGCAGAGATTGAAGAGGTGGAAGTAGAACCGTCTCTCGGAAATGGTGGATTGGGAAGACTGGCAGCCTGTTTTCTGGATTCTATCGCATCCCTTGGATTGTCCGGTGCAGGTATTGGACTGAACTATCATCTTGGATTATTCCGACAGGTGTTTGAGAACCATATGCAGAAAGAAAAGGTTAATCCTTGGATTGGAAAGCAGACATGGCTCAGAAGAACGGAGGTCGCATATCCGGTTAATTTCGGAGGCCGCAATGTTATGTCAAGGATGTATGAAATTGATGTTACAGGATATGATAACCGGACGAATCAGTTGTGCCTGTTTGATCTGGATACGGTGGATGACAGCATAGTGGATGAGCACAGTCAGTTTGATAAAAAGGATATCGAAAAGAATCTTACGTTGTTTTTATATCCGGATGACAGTGATGAGGATGGTAGAAAATTACGAATCTACCAGCAGTATTTTATGGTAAGTAATGCAGCACAGTTGATTCTTGATGAGTGTAAGAAGAAAGGAAGTAATCTGTACGATCTGTATGAATATGCAGTGATCCAGATTAATGATACACATCCGACCATGATCATTCCGGAGCTGATCCGTCTTCTTGTTGCAGAGGGAATGAATATGGATACGGCCATTGATGTTGTAAGCAGAACCTGTGCTTACACAAACCATACAATATTGGCTGAGGCATTGGAGAAGTGGCCAAGACATTATCTGATGGAGGTTGTGCCACAGTTAGTTCCGATCATTGAGGTATTGGATGATAAGGTAAGAAGACGTTTCAATGATGAACGGGTTGCGATCATTGACCGTAATGATGTGGTTCATATGGCGCATATTGATATTCATTATGGCTTCAGTGTGAATGGAGTGGCATATTTGCATACAGAGATTCTGAAGAACTCTGAGCTGAATCATTTTTATAATATATATCCGGAGAAGTTTAACAACAAGACCAACGGAATCACATTCCGCCGCTGGCTGCTCTATTGTAATGAGCCTTTGACGGAAACGATCACAGAATGGATCGGTGACGGATTTAAAAAGGATGCAATGGAACTGGAACAATTGCTGCCATTCGCCGAGGATAAGGATAAGTTAGAGAAGTTATTAGAGATCAAGCATGCCAATAAATTATATGCAAAGGATTATTTTGAGAGAACACAGGGTATTTCACTTAATCCGGATTCCATTTTTGATATTCAGGTTAAACGTTTACATGAGTATAAGCGCCAGCAGTTAAATGTGTTATATGTGATTCACAAATATTTGGAGATCAAAGCAGGCAAGCTGCCGACGACTCCGGTTACTGTGATCTTTGGAGCAAAAGCAGCACCGGCCTATACGATTGCAAAGGATATTATTCACCTGATCTTATGCCTGCAGGAGATCATTAATAAGGATCCGGAGGTAAACAAGTATCTCAATGTGGTTATGGTAGAGAACTATAATGTAACCCTGGCAGAGAAATTAATTCCGGCTTGTGACATTTCAGAACAGATCTCTCTGGCATCCAAGGAGGCCAGTGGAACAGGTAATATGAAGTTCATGTTAAATGGTGCAGTGACATTGGGAACCGAGGATGGTGCGAATGTTGAGATCCATGAACTGGTTGGAGATGATAATATCTATATTTTCGGAGCATCCAGTGATGAAGTAATCGCACATTATGAACATCAGGATTACAATGCAAGAAGTTACTATGAGAATAATGCTGATCTGCGGGAAGCAGTAGACTTTATTGTCAGCGAAGCGGTTCTTGCGGTAGGAAACAGGGAAATGTTAGAGCGTTTGTACAATGAGTTGCTGAATAAAGACTGGTTTATGACATTCCTTGATTATGATTCTTATGTTGAGAAGAAGGACCAGGCATATAAGGACTATGAGGATCGTCTGGCATGGGCAAAGAAAATGATGGTAAATATCGGAAAAGCAGGCTTCTTCTCATCTGATCGGACAATAGCAGAATATAACAACGATATCTGGCACCTGGAAGATTGATAATGGTAAAAATGCACAATGGAAATGGAAAATCGTTGTGTGAATTAACCAAACTTACTAATTCCGTGCAAATAGTGCTTGCATTATTTGTACGGATACAGTATGATAAACCTATCAAATGGAAACGGTTCCGAAAACAATACCAAAAACGTTTCCAAACAATGACTAAATCACTATTTTATCATTAAAGGAGGAATCGATTATGAAAAAGAGATTCGCAGCATTAGGACTGGCTACCATGTTAGTCGGTACATTATTAACAGGATGTGGAAGTTCCACAGGAAGCACAGACACATCTAAGACATCTAAGGATTCTAAGAAAGAGGCAGCAGGTTCTGTATATTATCTGAATTTTAAGCCGGAAGCAGATGCACAGTGGCAGGAGCTGGCTGAGTTGTACACAGAGGAGACAGGAGTTAAAGTAACAGTTATTACAGCAGCAGCCGATCAGTATGAGACAACACTTAAGAGTGAGATGGGTAAGTCGGAAGCACCGACCATGTTCCAGGTGAACGGTCCGGTTGGTCTTGCATCATGGAAAGATTATTGTTACGATCTGTCAGATGCAGCAGTTTGCAAGGAGCTTACTTCTGATGACTTTGAATTGAAAGATGGCGACAAGGTTGCCGGAATTGGATATGTAATTGAATCATATGGTCTTATTTACAACAAAGAATTGTTAAGCAAGGCTGGATATTCACAGGATGACATTAAGAGCTTCGCAGATCTTAAGAAGGTTGCTGAAGATATTACAAGCAGAAAGGATGAGCTTGGCTTCTCAGCATTTACATCAGCAGGTATGGATGGTTCTTCTGACTGGAGATTTAAGACACATTTAGCAAACCTTCCTATCTATTATGAGTATAAGGCAGATGGAATCAATGATACAGATGCAATCAAGGGCACATACTTAGACAACTATCGTAACATCTGGGATCTTTACATCAACAATGCAACATGTTCTCCGGAACAGTTAAGTACCAAGACTGGTGATGATGCGGTTGCAGAATTTGTAACAAACCAGGCAGTATTTTATCAGAATGGTACATGGGCATACTCAGATATATCTGAAGTAGGAGATGACAACCTCGGAATGCTTCCAATCTATATTGGTGCCGACGGAGAAGAGAATCAGGGACTTTGTACAGGATGTGAGAACTACTGGTGTATCAATGCAAAGGCTTCTGAGGAAGACATTCAGGCAACAGAAGACTTCATGGAATGGTTAGTAACAGATGAGACAGCACTCAAGGCAATCTGTGGTTCTGCTAATGCAATGCCATCCGGTGGAGATGGAATGGGATTTGTAATACCATTCAATGGCAACCTCGAGTCAGACAACTTACTTGTTAACATCGCAAATGATTATGTAAAAGAAGGAAAGACACCTGTAAGCTGGAACTTTACAACAATGCCTTCTGAGCAGTGGAAGAATGATCTTGGTTCTGCACTTACAACATACGCAGCAGATCAGTCAGATGCGAACTGGGATTTAGTAAAATCAGCATTTGTAGATGGATGGGCAAAAGAAGCTGCAGCAACTGCAGAATAAATAAAAAATAAAAAAGTGTGTAATTAACTCTAGAATCCTTGGACAGGCAACTTCCCCTCCTTTTCCTTCCAAGGATTTTGGTGTTAAAACAGGAGG
Organism: uncultured Lachnospiraceae bacterium; assembly: GCA_902762905.1. Lineage (GTDB taxonomy): Bacteria > Bacillota > Clostridia > Lachnospirales > Lachnospiraceae > CAG-590. The sequence goes on from CACWQE010000022.1 coordinate 21,860, forward strand.
TAAATTATGGAGAAAGCAATTAAAAAATATTGGCCGATCTTTCTGTTACCTACCATGGCTGCATTTATGATTGGATTCGTTATTCCTTTTATAGAAGGTATATACTTGTCATTTTGCAAGTTTACCACGATTAAAGATGCAGAGTTTGTAGGAATAAGTAATTATATTGATGCACTGAAGGATACGACGTTTACAGGTTCTTTCCGGTTCACTGCATTGTTTGCGATTGTAACACTGGTACTGATTAATGTATTGGCTTTTCTGATCGCCCTTGCATTAACACAGAACATTAGAGGTACTAACATTTTCCGTACTGTATTCTTCATGCCGAACCTGATCGGTGGTATTGTATTAGGTTATGTATGGCAGCTTATATTTGATGCTATATTTGCACGGTTTGGCCTGGCACTCAAGCTGAGTGAGACACTTGGTTTCTGGGGACTTGTTATTCTGATCTGCTGGCAGCAGATTGGTTACATGATGATCGTTTATATCGCAGGTCTGCAGGCAATACCTGGAGATATTATGGAAGCAGCGATGATAGATGGTGCGAACCGGTCGCAGAGATTATTCCGGATCACGATCCCGAATATGATGCCATCGATTACAATCTGTACATTTTTAACAATTACCAATTCCTTTAAGCTGTTTGACCAGAACCTGGCTCTTACAGGTGGAGAACCGCTTCATAAGACAGAGATGATGGCACTTAATATATATCAGACGTTCTATGGACGTACCGGTTATGAAGGTGTTGGACAGGCTAAGGCAGTATTATTCTTCCTGCTTGTAGTAGTAATTGGTTTATTACAGTTGAGACTGACGAGAGAAAAGGAGGTGCAGCAATGATGAAGAAGAAAGTATGGGGCTGGGTAGCCACGATCTTTTTTACACTGGTGTCGATCTTATTTGTTACACCAATCTTGATTGTTTTGATGAACTCATTCAAATCCAAATCATATATTAGTCTGGAAACATTCAAATTACCATCGGAGCAGAGCTTCGTTGGATTACAGAATTATGCAGAGGCAATTTCTAAGTACGAATTTGTAAAGGCAGTGGGCTGGACATTGTTTATTACAGTATTCTCGGTTGCGGTTATCTTGATCTGTTGTTCCATGACAGCATGGTTCATTACAAGAGTGGAGAATGTAGTAACAAAGATTATATATCTTCTTTGTGTTTTCTCTATGGTAATTCCGTTCCAGATGGTAATGTTTACACTTTCCGGTACAGCAGATTCGCTTCATTTGAATACACCATGGGGAATTATAATCGTATATCTTGGATTTGGTGCCGGATTAGCAGTCTTTATGTTCTGCGGATTTGTGAAGTCGATTCCGCTTGAAGTAGAAGAGGCAGCAATGATTGATGGATGTACTCCATTGCAGACATTTTTCAAAGTGGTACTTCCAATGATGAAACCTACGTATATTTCAGTTGGTATTCTGGAAGCAATGTGGATCTGGAATGACTTCTTACTTCCATATCTTGTACTGGATATTAAGAAATACAAGACAATATCCATTGTTGTACAGTATATGAAGGGAAGTTATGGACGTGTAGATATGGGTGCGATCATGGCATGTTTGATCATGGCGATCATACCAGTTGTTGTATTCTACTTAAGTGCCCAGAAATATATTATCAAAGGTGTTGCAGCCGGTGCTGTTAAGGGATAAAATAGATTCGTTGAAAATAATATATGAGGTGGATCTATGACAATAAAGGATATAGCAAAATTATCTGGATGCGGTATAGGCACCGTATCCAGAGTGATCAATAATCAGCCGGGTGTAAGTGATGCGACAAGAGAAAAGATATTAGCAGTTATTAAAGAAAGTAATTATGAACCCAATGAGAATGCACGGCAGTTAAAGATGCGAACCGGTGCATCGGTCTGTATTATTATGAAGGGACGTAATAATGCTTTGTTTTCGGATATCAGCGAGCGTTGTATGCTGACGCTTTCTTCTATGGAAGAAGATGCCATTATTGATGTTATTGATGAAGATGGGGATGAGATTGAAGAAGCTCTCCGTCTGATCCGGAATAACAATCCCAAAGGAACCATATTTTTAGGAGCTAATCTGGGATTGTTTGATGAGAGAATGCAAGAGATTGAGATTCCGTGTGTGATCGCAACGACAAGTGCTGTTTCTCTGAAATGGAAGAATGTTTCGTCAGTTTCAGTAGATGATGAGATGGCTACCTCGGAAATGGTTCAATATCTGTGTAATCATGGACATAAGAATATTGTTGTGGTAGGAGGATATCTTTCTAAGAATCAGATCAGCTATGCCCGGTATCTGGGCTGCAGGAAAGGATTTGAAGCATGTGGCTTATCGTTTGATCCGGAACGGAACTATGTAGCCTGCAGGTATTCCATGGAGGCAGGTTATGATGCTGTGAAAGAGTTGCTGTGCAGGAATTCAGATGTTACAGCAATCATTGCGTTGAGTGATACCATTGCTTTTGGGGCGATGAGAGCAATTCAGGATTCGGGTCGAAGAGTTCCGGAGGATATTTCAGTAACAGGTTTTGATGGTATTGAACTGGCACAGTTTAGTATACCGCGGATTACAACAATCAAGCAGGACACCCAGCATATTGCAACGAGAAGTGTGGAGCTTTTGATCAAGCATATACATTATAATCTGAAGAGCGAGCATGATATTGCACCACACAATCTGATAGAAGGCGAAAGCGTCCGGACACTTTGATCTTGCATATCCGAAGAAAATATGGAGGAAAAGAGATGAAGAAAGCAGCAGGTATATTGTTTGCTGTTTCGAGTCTGCCTTCTAAATATGGGATAGGATGCTTTTCAAAAGAGGCATATCGATTTGTGGACTGGCTGAAGGAAGCCGGCCAGACCTACTGGCAGATCCTGCCAATGGGACCAACCGGATATGGAGATTCTCCATATCAGTCATTTTCTACATTTTCGGGCAATCCATATTATATTGATTTAGAAGCGCTGATTCAGGATGGTTTACTTACTAGAGATGAATGCAGAAAGATAGATTTTGGCGATGATCCTGAGTCTGTCGATTATGAGAAATTATACAATGGAAGATACATATTGCTTCGGAAAGCCTTTGAACGTAGTGATGTTTCAAACCAGAGCAGTTATCGTTCCTTTATGCAGGAGAATAGAGAATGGATTGAGGATTATTGCCTTTTTATGGCGATCAAAGATTACTTTAGTGGAAAGGCATGGTATGAGTGGCCGGAAGATATCCGCAGCAGGAAGGAACAGGCATTAGGCCATTATCAACAGATATTGCAGGATGAGATAGAATTTCATAAATATATGCAGTACATGTTTTTTAGGCAATGGAATCAGCTTCGTACATATGCGAATGCACAGGGTGTGCATATTATTGGAGATATACCGATCTATGTTGCTCTGGATAGTTCGGATGTCTGGGTGCATCCAGAACTCTTCCAATTAGATGAGGATCGCAATCCTGTCGCAGTGGCGGGCTGCCCACCGGATGGATTTTCCGCAACCGGACAGCTTTGGGGTAATCCGTTGTATGACTGGCAATATCACAGATCTACCGGGTATGCGTGGTGGATCAGACGTATGAAGCACTGCTTCCGGTTGTATGATGTTGTCCGGATCGACCATTTCCGGGGCTTTGATGAGTATTATTCCATTCCGTTTGGTGATGCAACAGCAGAGAATGGTACATGGGAAAAGGGTCCGGGAATAGAATTGTTCCGTGCACTGGAAAAAGCAATTGGTAAGAATGAAGTAATTGCAGAGGATCTGGGATTTGTAACACAATCGGTAAAGCAGTTGGTTGCGGATAGCGGATTCCCGGGAATGAAAGTGTTAGAGTTTGCATTTGATGACAGAGATACGGGAACAACATCCGATTATATGCCACATAACTATCCGTATAATGCGATTGCATATACAGGCACGCATGATAATGAGACTCTTGTGGGATGGTGGCATTCCATCGGAGAGGATGCACAGGAGAGGGTTAGAGATTATCTTTGTGATTATTATACTCCGGACGATAAGATATATCTGCCGTTGATCGCATCTGTTTTGCGAAGCGGTGCGAAGCTCTGTATGATTCCGTTACAGGATTATCTGGGACTGGATAATAGTGCCAGAATGAATGAACCATCTACAATTGGAGATAACTGGAAGTGGAGGATTCGGAATGACGCATTGGATGACAGCCTTCAGATGACAATCCGGAAGATGACACGATATTTTGACCGATAGCTGGTTCAATGTGATAAGAAGGACACTCCCCTCAGACTGTATGGTCTGGGGGGATTATGTTATTTTTTAGAGAAGTGTGTAGCAATGTTTTTTGGGGAGGTGCCTTTGTGAAGAAAATTGCATTATTGGCAGATGGATGGAAACGATTGATCACTTATGCCTGGGTAAGAGGAATTAATCAGTTTATTGAAGGGTATCCGGAGCGGATAGAAGTATGCCATTATAACTGTATGGGTAACTGGAGTGATGACCGGGTGTTTAACCAGGGAGAGTATAATATCTTTCATCTTCCTGATCTGACTATGTTTGACGGAATTATTCTGGATCTGAATAATGTTTGCGATGAAGTACAAAAACAGCATTTAGTGGATATGGTGAAGGAAAGTGGTGTACCGGCGATCAGTCTTGGCTGTTATGTACCGGAATTCTACTATGTAGGTGTAGACAATGCCGGTGCGATCCGGCAATTAATGGAACATCTGAGAAAGGTGCATGATTGCCAATCTTTCTGTTTTGTTGGCGGTCCTAAGAATAATATAGAAAATGAAATGCGGGCAGAAGCCTTTCGACGTTGTATGCAGGAAATGGGACATGTACTGGGTGATCAGGAAGTGAGCTACGGTACGTTTGAGATGACAACGGGTAGTGAATATTTCAGTATGCTGGCAGAATCAGGAAGAAAACTGCCGGATGCATTTATCTGTGCAAATGATAATATTGCAGCCGGATTGATTGATGAGGCGCAGAAGAGAGGTTTTCTGGTTCCGAGAGATTTTGCGGTAACCGGATTTGACAATTTAGACAAGGCGGTATGCTTTAATCCGCAGATAACGACTGTATCGCATCAAAGAGAACGCATAGGTGAGACCTGCATGGAACTGTTATCCCGGATATGGGACGGACATGCGATTGAACAGACTTGCTATATTGAACCGGAGATTACATATACAGAAAGCTGTGGATGCAGATTTTCCATTCCGATCGATTACAGGGAGTTTGCAAGGAGTTACATTGTAGAGAATGAGAGCAGAAGACAATTTGAAGAAAAGAGGATTGCATTAGAAGGGCGTCTTGCCGCTGCAACAGAATTTGATCAGGTATTTCATTTAGCGGGTGAGTATTTTAAGAGATTGGACTGTGATGGAATTGCGGTAGTGGTGGATGACAGACTGCTCGGGCTGCAGGAAGAAGAGGTGTTCTCTATATCCGGCTTTGACCGTGAACATATGAAAGTAGTGTACGGGGAATATCTGGAGGACGGCGTTTATGAGCCATACGATTCTTATTGGAAAAGAATAGAAAAGAATCTGGATAAGGATGTGTGTATGTTTACACCGCTTCATTACCGGAATCGCACGATTGGTTTTACCATACTGCTTAACGGCAAATTCCTATATGATAATCCGTATTTCTATGACATCCAGAGCTTGTTGAACCGCGTGCTTTGGGACATGTATCAGAGAAAATGTTATATTAAGGCGAATCGTAAACTGGATGCATTATACAAACGGGATGCATTGACCGGACTATATAACCGAACAGCATATTTTGAACAGGTGGACAAGATGTTTGAGGATTGCAGGCAGAAAAAAACGCCATGTATGATTGCTTTTTTTGATTGTGATAATTTTAAGAGGATCAATGACGAGCAGGGGCATGATGCCGGTGATGAGATATTGAAACGGGTAGGAAAGATCCTGAAGCAGTCCTGTAATGAAAGAGGAAATGCATATCGTTTTGGCGGAGACGAATTCATTATAGTGCATGCCTGCGAGTCAGCGGAAAAGGCGGAGCAGCTGGTAGAGAGAATTCGCGACAGATTTGAGAAAGAACAGATCGCAATCAGTATTGGTTCGGTTGTTACAGATACAGACAATAATATAACATTACAAGAGTACCTTAACATGGCAGATCAGGTTATGTACAAGAATAAGAGGAAAAAGAAAAATGAGTCAATGGTGGAAAGATAAAATAATATATCAAATATGGCCGAAAAGCTTTAATGATTCCAACGGAGATGGAATAGGAGATATTCAGGGGATTGTAGAGAGACTGGATTATTTAAAGGAATTAGGGGTAGACATTATCTGGTTGTCACCGGTGTATGCTTCTCCGTTTGTGGATCAGGGATATGATATATCCGACTATCAGAGCATTCATCCGGCATTTGGTACGATTCAGGATATGGATTATCTTCTGAGAGAGATGGAAAGAAGAGATATGTATCTGATCATGGATCTGGTGGTCAATCATTGTTCGGATGAACATATATGGTTTAAGAAAGCATGTCAGAATCCGTTATCTGTATACGGAAAATATTTTTATATTGTGCCAAAAAAGGATGGAATACCGTCTAATGTCAGAGGGTATTTCGGAGGTAGTGTCTGGGATGAACTGCCGGGTAACCCGGATTATCTGTATTATCATTCTTTTCATAAAAGACAGCCGGATCTGAATTGGGAGAATCCGTTCCTCCGCAAAGAGATCTATTATATGATTGACTGGTGGCTGAAACGCGGTGTGGCAGGTTTCCGGATAGATGCCATTATGAATATTAAGAAGGATCTGCCGTTTCATAACTATGAGGCAGATCGGGAAGATGGCATGGCATCTATAGTAAATGTGGTACAGGCATCAGAGGGAATCGGTGAGTTCCTGGCAGAAATGAAGAAGGAAACCTTTGAGAAATATGATGCATTTACAGTAGGCGAGGTATTTCATGAAAAGGAAAGTGAGCTGGGAGATTTTATCGGAACAGATGGGTATTTTTCCACCATGTTTGACTTTGGTCCTGAATTGATCGGAAAAGCAGATGTGTGTTATGAGTATACAGAGGTTACTCCGAAAGACTATAAGAAGACTATATTTGCATCACAAAAAAGAATGGAATCTATCGGGCTGCTTGCCAATATTATTGAAAACCATGATGAGATGCGGGGTGTTTCCCGGTATATTCCGGAAGGGGATCTGTGTGATACCAGTAAAAAAGCGTTAGCAGCAGTGTATTTTTTCCTGAAAGGAATTCCGGTCATATATCAGGGACAGGAAATAGGCATGGAGAATTGTCCGTTTCAAGATCTGTCGGAGATAGAGGATGTATCAACGATCAATGATTATGAGGTAGCGTTGGAGGCCGGTCTGTCAGAAGAGGAGGCATTCCGCTGTGCGGCACGGTATAGCAGGGACAATGCGAGAACACCGATGCAATGGTCAGATGATATCAATGCAGGTTTTACAAGTGGTTCCCCGTGGTTTGGGATCAATCCGGATTATAAGCAGATCAATGCCAGAGAACAGTTAGCGGATGAGCATTCCGTATTGCAGTTTTATCAGAAGATGATCCAGCTGCGTAAAGATCCGGATTACGAGGATATATTTGTGGAAGGAAAGTTTGAGCCGCTTTATGAAGATGTGGATAATGTGATCGCATACTATCGGATAGGGGAAGGAAGAAGGGTTTTGCTTCTGTCCAATTATCAGAGGAAGGAAAGGGAACTGGTGCTGCCGGTGAAACCGGAATGCATATTACTCAATAATATGGATCATATTACTTTGGATGGAAACAGAATTCGCCTGGAGGGATATCAGACAGTGATTCTGTTAGAAACCAATTAAAAGCAGGTGGTCTGCCGTATGCATAATACGGCAGACCACCTGCTTTTAATAAAGTTAATTGGAATTAATTGTTTGCGGCACACTCGTAAATTGCTTCGTTTGTCATTTCAATGCCTAATTTCTTAAAAGTATTCTTGTCAACTTCGGAAAGAATGGCAGATACATGAAGCTGGCAGCCCGAAAGCTTTGGAAGCTGTTCTAAGGCAAGTTTTGCATTTGGATCAGATACCGCACACATCGAAAGCGCGATCAGAACTTCGTCAGTGTGCAGGCGCGGGTTCCGGCTTCCGAGGTAACCGGTCTTAAGCTGCTGGATCGGTTCAATGAAGGTACGGGAGATCAGATGCACCTTCTTGTCGATATTGCCAAGAATCTTGATGGCATTCAGCAGGACGGCAGATGCAGGTCCGAACAGATCGGAGGTAGAGCCGGTGACAATGGTTCCGTCCGGAAGTTCAAGTGCGGCGGCAGCGGAGTTATTCTCTTTGGCAAGATTATTGGCAGCGGGAACAACGGCACGGTCATTGATCGAGATCTTTGCCTGCTTCATAATAAGTTCCTGTTTGTAGACCTCTTCTTTTGTTGCTTCGTCTTTGACAAAACGGTTCAGCGACTGGTAATATCTGCGGATGATCTCCTGCTTGGAGGCCTCCTGACAGGCGTCATCATCAATGATACAGTTACCTGCCATATTGACTCCCATATCGGTTGGAGACTTATAAGGACAATGACCGTAGATCCCTTCAAACATAGCGACTAATACCGGATAGATCTCAACATCACGGTTGTAGTTGACGGTTGTCACTCCATAGGCTTCTAAGTGGAATGGATCGATCATGTTGACGTCATTCAGATCAGCGGTTGCTGCTTCGTATGCCAGATTAACCGGATGCTTTAAAGGAATATTCCAGATTGGGAAAGTCTCAAACTTGGCATATCCCGCTTTGATTCCGTTCTTGTTCTCGTGATATAACTGTGACAGACAGGTTGCCATCTTGCCACTTCCCGGTCCCGGTGCGGTTACAATGACTAATGGGCGGGTTGTCTTAATGTAGTCGTTCTTACCATAGCCTTCATCGCTGACGATCAAGTCGATATTGTTTGGGTAACCGTCGATTGAATAATGATGGTACACGTTGATTCCGATTGCTTCTAACTTCTTCTGGAACAGGTCGGCAGAAGGTTGTCCTGCGTAACGGGTGATGACCACGCTGCTGACATATAATCCTTTCTTCTTATAGATATCAATGAGACGAAGCACGTCTTCGTCATAAGTGATTCCTAAGTCGTGACGGATCTTGTTACGCTCGATATCCGCAGCGTTAATGGAAATGATCATCTCTGCCTGATCCGCAAGCTGTAAGAGCATCTGTAACTTACTGTCTGGGGCAAAGCCCGGAAGAACACGGGAGGCATGGTAATCATCTAATAACTTGCCGCCGAACTCTAAGTATAATTTATCTCCGAATTGAGAAATACGCTCCCGGATGTGTTCCGATTGCATGGATAAATATTTGTCATTGTCAAAGCCAATACGTTTCATTGAAAATCTCCTTTGCATATGTATGTTTTGCAATATATAAATATGATAATTGTATATAAAATAAATAAGATGCTTAATATTATTAAGCATCCTATAAAAGAATACCACAGAATGTGAAGAAAATACAGAGAAAATATATGTTTTTGTAAAGAAAAGGTATCATTTATTTTTGAAAAGGATGAACGACAGCAAAACGAGTGCGATTGTCAGTATTAGGAAGTATAGTTTCCGTAGAAGAAGTTGTGAAAGATAAATATTTGTAGTGGCAAATGTCGGCATTATTTAGTATAATATGTATATTGTGTGTAGAGAATGATATCAGTTTGAGAGGAGAGGCATAGTGTATTCAACAACATTGACCAAATTCATTGAAAAGCTTAACTTAGTCAATCATCTGCCAGAGATTGACACGGATAAGATCTTAATTACGGACCCGGATATTAACCGTCCGGCGGTGCAGTTGTCCGGTTTCTTTGAGCATTTTGATTCGAACCGGATTCAGATCTGTGGTAATGTCGAACATGCATATATTACAAGTATTCATGACCGGGATGAGACAGCTAAGATTTTTGACAATTTGTTTCAGTATAAGTTTCCGTGCTTAGTATTCTGTAGAGGATTGCAGCCACAGGATTTTGTGTTGGAGGCAGGAAGGAAATACGGGGTTCCGGTACTCACTTCGGATGCGACAACCTCTGGATTCGTGCATGAGACGGTGCGCTGGCTGCATGTGGAATTAGCACCCAGAATCTCTGTGCATGCAGTATTGGTTGATGTATATGGTGTTGGTGTTCTCATTATGGGTGAGAGTGGCATCGGTAAGTCTGAGGCTGCATTAGAATTGATCAAGCGTGGTCATCGTCTTGTGTCCGATGATGTGGTAGAGATCAAGAAAGTGTCCGAGGAGACATTGGTAGGAACCTCACCGGATATTACAAGGCATTTTATCGAGCTTCGTGGTATCGGTATTATAGATGTCAAGGCACTCTTTGGCTTTGAGTGTGTAAAGATGAGTCAGTCGATCGATCTGGTCATTAACTTGGAAGAGTGGGACAAGGATAATAATTATGACCGTTTAGGTCTGGAGGATCAGTATACCGAGTTCCTTGGCAACAAGGTAGTATCTTATAATATTCCAATCCGTCCGGGGCGTAACTTAGCAATTATTGTGGAGTCGGCTGCGGTCAACCATCGTCAGAAGGAAATGGGCTATAACGCTGCGCAGGAGCTTTACAACCGCGTAACGAATAATATGAATAAGAATAAAGATTTATAAGGAGGCAATTATGAGTAAGTATGTATTTGGTGTAGATATCGGAGGAACAACGGTCAAGCTTGGTTTCTTTACCGTAGAGGGTGAGCTGTTAGACAAATGGGAGATTCCAACCCGTAAGGATGAGGGCGGACGTTTCATTTTACCGGATGTAGCAGCTTCTGTAGAGGCGAAGATGGCTGAGAAGAATGTAGATAAGGCAGATGTTGCCGGCGTTGGTATTGGAGTTCCGGGTCCTGTGAAGGATGATGGAACCGTACTTCGCTGCGTGAACCTTGGATGGGGCGTGTTTAACGTTGAAGAAGAAGTAGAGAAGTTATTAGGTCTGCCGGCTAAGGTTGGTAATGATGCGAATATGGCATCCCTTGGCGAGATGTGGCAGGGAGGCGGTAAAGGATTTTCCTCTATCGTTATGGTTACGTTAGGAACCGGAGTTGGTGGTGGTATCATCGTTAACGGTAAGATGTTGTATGGAACAAATGGTGCCGGCGGCGAGATTGGACATATCTGTGTGAATGATGATGAGACAGAGGTATGTGGATGTGGTAAGAAGGGATGCTTAGAGCAGTATACATCTGCAACCGGTATTACCAGAATGGCAGAGCGTGCCCTTAATAATACAGATCGCGCATCGAAGCTTCGCAATGTACAGTACATATCTGCAAAAGAGATCTTTGATGCTGCCAAAGAAGGAGATGATCTGGCATTAGAATTAGTTGAGAATCACGGAAGAATCCTTGGTAAGGCATTGGCATCGGTAGCCTGTGTATGTGATCCGGAAGCCTTTGTTATTGGTGGTGGAGTATCTCGTGCAGGAGAGATCTTATTGAAGACAACTGCCAAGTATTATCAGCAGTATGTATTCCATGCATGCAAGGCAACACAGTTCGTACTTGCTACCCTTGGAAATGATGCGGGAATTTATGGTAGTGCGAAAGCAATCCTTACAAAATAATACGGAAATTGGTAAAAAAGCCGAAAGGGGAGAAGTTCTCCCCTTTTTTTTCGTTACTTCTTACATTGATTTTACAAGAAGGGATAGCATATAATAAGTAAGAATGCGGATTTCTGTTTGCCTGAGGGAGAAGATGAGAGACAGTCAGGAAGTCGATAAATGAATATTTTGAATGGTTGGGGAATACATGAGTCAGAATTTAATCAACGAATTGTATCGAATAGTTGGACAACAGAATGTTAAGATAGAAGAGCCAATGGCAAAGCATACTACGTTTCGGATCGGTGGTCCGGCGCAGTACATGGTGATGCCACAGACCGTAGAGGAATTAGGTCAGGTATTAGTGTTATGCAAAGCAGAACAGGTGCCCTTTTTTATTGTAGGACACGGAAGCAATCTGTTAGTAAGTGATAAGGGCATGACCGGGGTGGTCATTGTGTTAGATCAGAATTTCAGCCAGTTTTCCATTCAGGGAACGACAGTCAAAGCCATGGCAGGAGCCATGCTTGGGCGGATTGGTCTGGCGACAAGAGATGCCGGACTTACCGGATTTGAGTTTGCAGCAGGTATCCCGGGGACTTTAGGTGGAGCCATTATGATGAATGCCGGAGCCTATGGTGGCGAGATGAAAGATATTGTACAAAGTGTGCAATTGATGGATTCGGACGGGAATCTGATGGAACGAACCTGTGAAGAGATGGAGTTTTCCTATCGGCATAGCGCAATTGAAGGAACCGATTATGTAGTGATCGGAGCAACGCTTACATTACAGCCGGGAGATGTTTCTGCGATCACAGAACGCATGGAGGAATTAGCGTCTGCTAGGCGTGAGAAACAACCACTTGAATATCCAAGTGCGGGATCAACATTTAAGCGGCCGGAGGGGTATTTTGCAGGGAAACTGATCATGGATGCCGGACTTGCCGGTTATCAGGTTGGTGGCGCACAGGTGTCAGAGAAACATTGCGGTTTTGTAATCAACAAGGGTGGTGCAACTGCAGCTGATGTGATGCAGTTGATTGAGGATGTCAGACAGAAGGTAAAGGATGCATTTCAGGTGGATTTAGAGCCGGAAGTACGATTGACAGGTGAAAGATAAAGCAGGGGATACAGATGAGATTTGTGATAGTGACTGGCATGAGCGGAGCCGGCAAGAGTACAACATTAAAGACATTAGAAGATATCGGCTATTTTTGTGTAGATAATCTTCCAATTCAGTTGATCATGCGTTTTGCAGAGATTGCATATGCGAAGGATAATGATATTAATAATGTGGCGATTGGAGTAGATATTCGGAGTGGAGTATATTTAGAACAGCTTTCGGAATGTTTAGAGCAGTTGAAGGCGTCTCAGTATAATTACGAGATTCTCTTCTTAGATTCCAATGATGATGTTCTGATCAAACGTTATAAAGAGACGCGGCGGAATCATCCGCTTGCCAGAAATGGACGGGTGGAAGATGGAATCAAGATGGAACGAAGCCGTATTGCATTCCTGCGCAAAGAAGCAGATTATATTATAGATACCACAAGTCTGTTGACAAGAGAATTGAAGGCAGAATTAGATAAGATATTCATTGAGAATGCAGAATACAATAACTTTATTATCAATATTGTATCCTTTGGTTTCAAATATGGAATTCCGCGCGATGCAGATCTGGTATTTGATGTGCGCTTTCTGCCGAATCCTTATTATGATCTGGAATTGCGGCCGCTTACCGGTAATGATGAAGCAATCCAGAATTTTGTTATGCAGTTTGATGAGGCGAAAGAATTCATGAATAAGATTGTAGATCTGTTAGAGTTTCTGATCCCGAATTATATCAAAGAGGGTAAGAATGGATTGGTGGTTGCGGTAGGCTGTACCGGTGGTAAGCATCGTTCGGTTACACTTGCCAATGGCATATTTAAGGAACTGGAATCACTTCCGTATAGTGTACGGATCGTACACAGGGATATTGAGAAAGATGCGATTCGGAAGGGTTAAGGGTTATGTCATTTTCAACAAAGGTAAAGGAAGAGATTGCCAAGCATGGGAATCATAGCAGACACTGTCAGATTGCAGAGTTGTTAGCGTTGCTGTTAGCAACAGGAGAAGTGGTGTTTGATGATGGCAATGTCCGGTTGATCATGCGACCGGAGAATACATTGATAGGAGACAAGATCTGTCAGTTGATCGATCAGTTATTTGACCGGGAGATTGTGTATGACAGACATGTTAAATATATAGAGATTCACGATGACAAGATGGTTGAGAAAGTATTGCAGATGGTTAAACTTTCCGATTATGTGGATTATATGGAAGAAGACTGGTTAGATGAGGACGAACTTTCTGGCATTGACGAGGATGAGATCGTCTATGTGTCATCTAGAGGGGTTTCATTACAGAATTGTCATTTTCCGAAACAGGTTATACAAAAGGATTGCTGTAAGAAAGCGTTTGTCAGGGGGATATTCCTTGCAACAGGGTCGGTCAATGATCCACAGAAAGCATATCATTTTGAAATTGTAGTCCATAACAAAGAAATGGCACAGGCGGTGCAGGAAGTGATCCGAAGCTTTTCGCTGGATGCTAAGATTGTAAAGCGAAAGAAGTATTATGTCGTGTATCTCAAAGAGGGTTCCATGATCGTAGATATTCTTAATCTGATGGAGGCTTATGTCAGCCTGATGGATATGGAGAATGTCCGAATCCTTAAGGACATGCGTAATGATATCAATCGGCGGGTGAATTGTGAGACTGCTAATATTAAGAAGACCGTTAATGCGGCAAGAAGGCAGATTGAGGATATTGAGTATATCGAACGAACGAAGGGGCTTAAATATCTGAACGATTCCCTTAGGGTGTTGGCGGAGATCCGCTTAGAGGAGCCAGATGCAAATCTATCGGAATTAGGACAAATGTTGAATCCACCGGTATCAAAATCCGGTGTGAATCATAGATTAAGAAAAATAAGCAGCATTGCAAATGCATTGCGAGAGGATAACCAGATTTAAGGAGGAAGAAAAAATGGTTAGTAAGACAATCAAGGTTAATTTGGTGGCAGATGCAGAAGCTAGACCGGTTGCGGTATTAGTGCAGAAAGCCAGTCAGTTTGAGAGTAAGGTGTACATTCAGTCAGGAGACCGACGGATTAATGCAAAGAGTATTATGGGAATGATGAGTCTTGGATTGGCGCAGGATGAAGAAGTGATTGTATCTGCAGAAGGCAATGACGAAGCAGCAGCAGTTGAGAATTTATCACAATATTTGAGAAATGCAGGCTGATTACTGTTCATTTTAAAAAAATATGCTATAATATAGTTAATTATGGGGATATAGTGTTCCGATAAGGAGATAGGATGTAGACAGAGAACATGGAGGTTCGACAGAAAGTCAAAGGAGTGGTAAGCATGGCAGGAATGAATGGAATTTGGGGTAATATGAATTCAAACAGTGTATCATATCTGTTTGGAAGCAGCAGCCAGACGAAGAGTACAAGCAGTAATCTGTTAGGAATTGATCTTGGAGAGTATTCTTCTATTACAAGAGGTTCTTATAGTAAACTGGTGAAAGCATATTATAAGAAGTATGGAAACCAGAAGAGTGCTACGGAGAAGCTTTCGGATAGCAAGGATTCTACACAGACGAAGGCAAGTATCAAGAGTGAGGCTGATAATTTGTATAAGGCAGCGGATGCTTTGGTTACAAAGGGAAAGGATTCCCTTTTCAAGAAAGTAGATGTGAAAGACGAAGAGACTGGAACGACAACGAAGCAGTATGATACGGATAAGATCTACAAGGCAGTCAGCAGTATGGTGGATGCGTATAACAGCTTTGTGAAGAAGTCTGTATCTAGTAAGGATAATGCAGTACTAAGACAGGCAGTGGGAATGGTACAATCAACTTCTACGAATAGTTCCCTGTTAGGACAGATTGGTATTAAGATTGGTTCAGATAATACATTAAGTATAGATGAAGAAGCATTTAAGAAAGCAGATATGTCGACTGTTAAGAGTTTGTTTAATGGATCGGATTCGTATGGTGGTAAGATTCAGGCAGCTGCCAGCAAGGCATACCAGAGTGTGAACAATTCTCTAGGCAATCAGAATTCGTATACAGCATCTGGCACATTAGGCAATTATTCGACTGGTAATATATTGGATCAGTTCTTATAATAGAACGGGCATTATAATTAGGTGAAGAAACATTTTGTTAAGAACGTCAAAGAAGTTTGTTTTTGACGTTCTTATTTTTGTAAACATTGCGGGCTTTCTTTGCTTGCCCTTTAATATACAGTATGATAAAATAAAACTAATTGTAAATTGGTCTGAGTCAGTGGGGTGACTGCGGTTTCATTTGCCGTCTGGACCGTGTTTGATGGGGTATCCATTTGATAGAATATAGAAGAAGTAGGTGAAAAGGAATGGGGCGTTTTTCTAATTTTCTGAATAAGATTCCATTTATACGTAAGACTGAGACACCTGAGGTGGAGCAGACGAACAATGTGGAGAAACAGTATAACAAAGCGAAGGAACTGATAGAGCATGGTATTTCGGAGGAAGCAATCAAAGCACTCAATCAGATTGCAGATATCGGAATGATGGAATCGCAATATCAGCAGTATGGCTGTGAGGCACTTAAGATCTTAGGTGAAGTATATGAGACAGGAAAGTATCAGAACATTAAGGCAAAAGTAGACCGTGAGTTGGCTGCTAAGTATTATGAAAGATACATTAAGCTAGTGGAGGATGGGAATCTTTTATATAAGTTAGGTCTTTTGATGCTGGATGTTCAGAATTTCTCGAAGGCGATCAGTTACTTAGAAAAGGCAGCATCGTATGATGTTAACCAGGCATATATGCGTCTTGGTGACATTTATGAAAAGGGACTTAACCGGATCGATGAGAATGGTCAGAAGAGTGACTTTATCATCCCGGCAGATATAGAGAAAGCAAAGTCATGGTACCAGAAGTTAGCAGATAAGGGCGATGACAAAGCGAAAGCAGCTGTGGAGCGGATTGAATACAATGCAACCCACGCAGATAGTATTGAGTTTGAAGAGAAGGATAAGATCTATTCACAGATTTCCGAACGGCGCAAATCCAAAGGAATCGAATTTCATTATAAGCCAAATGATGCGACAAAGTTACAATATCAGTATACATATGTACACGATCAGGTAGAAGGATATATTCATAAGTTGCCAAAGGACTGGGTGAAGAGTATCGATGTGGATACGGATGAAGAATATTATGCACCGAGCCATACTTATACAGATTTTGCAATTTATGTTACCTACACGACAGTTCCGAAGGAGTCGGAGCGCAAGATTGATGATTACCTTTATTATATGAATGAGGCATATGACTGTGATGTGAATATTACGCCATATATTACAGAGTATGCGAATGGTATTTCTGCAAGATTCTATCATAAGGAGATTGACAAGGGAATCGTTACTTTTGTATTTAAGCAGAAGAACCGCTGGGCGTGCTTACGGTTCGTATGTTCTACCATGGATATTATGGAACAGTATAATGAGATCATCTTTGAGGTGGCGAATTCTTTTGCATTTGTGATTCCGACATTGTTAAGTAATAAGAGTGCAAACCGGACGGAGATCCAGTACTATAACGAGGCACTGTATTATTACAATATGGAAGACTATGATAAGGCAATGAGTAATGCAATGACTGCATTGCAGCATGGAAGTACGAAGGCCAGTTACCTGTTGATCGAGCTTTATTTTGATGAGGATAGTCCATATCGGGATATCTCGAAGACGATCAGTTATGCAAGTGAGTTGTTTGGTTCGAACAAAGACCCAGATCTGGCATTCCTGATCGGTAATATTTACGATCAGCAGTTGAAGAATTACAGTGAAGCAAAGAAATGGTATGAGAATGCAGATCGTTTGAATCATAAGAGAGTACCGTTCTATCTTGGAAGATTCTATTATTATGGTCTGGTAGATGGCGGTAAGCGAGACGGTGAGAAAGCATTAGAATATCTGAAGAAAGCATTAGAGAATGGCATCTATGAGGCGGAGCCATATATCCGGGATATTGAGAGCTTAGGAGATCCAGGCGAATTGCAGGCAACGATTGATAAATGGGAGCGTGCGGTTCAGGAAGGAATTGCAGATACGGCATTTAAAGTGGCAATGAATAAGAAGGAACAGGTATTCTATCTTGCCAGCGATGAGGAGATTGAGCAGGCATTCCTGAAGGCGATTGAGTTAGGAAGTGTGCAGGCAGCATATGAGTATGGTGCTTATTGCCAGATGAAGGAGAAAGAGGAAGGCTACAATGGTCCGGTTAAGAGTCTGGATTACTTCTACAAGGCATATGAGGCAGGATATCAGGAATTCAGTAAGGAATATCTGTATCAGGTTATCGAGCATAAGATTTCACAGGGTGTATCAGAAGAAGAACGTCTGAAACTATATTATGATGTGGCAATGAAGGGATCTATTCCGGCTGTTAAGAAGGTATTAGAGAGTGTTCAGGTATTAGACGATTCTGTTCGTGCATTGTATGAGAACCTCAAAGAGGTTGTTAAAGAGGGTGACGTAGATGCCTTGAGTTCTATGCACCTGATCGAAGAGAAGTTCAAAGAATTGTTGAATCCGGTTGAGAATAGTTCTTCGAAGGTAATTCAGAATAAGTTCTTCCGTCTGCAGGTGCCTAGAAGTTGTACAGCTGTGATTAATGATGAAGGTGGAACGATTCGTTTTGCGGATTCTGCGGTAGAATTTGCGGTAGCAGAGATGCCGGTGCGTGTGGATTCGGAAGAAGAGTATAATAAAGTATTTAATCTCATTTACAAAGAGTACGCAGGGGAAGAGAATTCTGAGATTCTGGTAGCGAATTCCAGAATGGTTGGTTCTGGAATGCTGACCCGCAAGGCAGGTAATAATAAGTACAGTATTTTGTTGATCAGTTCTAAGAACCAGTATCTGTTCAAGTTAAGCTCTATCGATCGAAGAGAGTTAATGCGATTTAAAGAGCAGGCATTAGAGATTGCGCTTACTTTAGTAGAGTCCGGCGAGATCTATGTAGCTACGGGTGACAAGGCGAATAAGCATATCGGACTTACTCTGTTAATGTCTGGTAGCAGTGATAATAGTATGTTGTCGATCAGCAAGGATGATGACGATGACGGTCTGGTATTTGTATAATCCAGAGGTGTGATTTAGTAAGGAGTGAAAGAGGGGTATCGTGTGTGCCCCTCTTTCTTTGGCAAAGTAGATATGATAACGGTATTGATCGATACGGCAAGCAAAGTGCCTATTTATGAACAAATCTATATATATATCCGGGAAGAGATTCGGAATGGGAATATTGCCTGTGGTACGAAATTACCATCCAGCCGTGGTCTTGCCAATTATCTGGAAGTCAGTCGGAATACGATTGATATGGCATACGGACAGTTACAGTCAGAGGGGTATATTGAATCCTTTCCCAAGAAAGGATATTTCGTGTGTGCGTTGGAGAATCTATATGATGATGGACGTTCTGCTATGGATAACAGAAATATGGCACAAGCACAGTTAGTGCACCGTTCTTTACAGAATGAGGCACGGGAAAAAGATGCATTTCTTGTGGATTTTTCGCTAAGTGGCGTGGATATGGATTATTTTCCGTATAGCAAATGGCGCAAGCTGACAAAGGAATGCCTGATTGATGATAATAAGGAATTGTTTTTGTCCGGGGAACATCAGGGTGATCTGAAACTGCGTCAGGCAGTTCAGATGTATCTGCATCAGGCAAGAGGGGTGCAGTGCGATGTGGATCAGATTGTGATAGGTGCTGGTAGTGATTATATGCTGCTTTTGTTAAGCCGGATTATGGAGGGACAGAAGACGGTTGCTATGGAGAATCCGACTTATAAGCAGGCGTATACGATATTTGAGAGTGTGGGATATTCAATCGTACCGATTTCCATGGATGAACAGGGAATGCAGGTAGATGAGCTAAGAAGAAGTCAGGCAGATATTGCTTATGTGACACCGTCGCACCAATTTCCGTTAGGAACAATCATGTCCGCAAACCGCAAACGACAGTTGCTTGCATGGGCATCGGGGGGCGAGAATCGTTATATTATTGAAGATGATTATGACAGCGAGTTTCGGTATTCCGGCAAACCAATTCCAGCTCTGCAGAGTCAGGATCCGTTTGAAAAGGTGATCTATGTGGGAACCTTGTCGAAGGTGATTGCACCGGCAATCCGTTTAAGCTATATGGTATTGCCGCAATCGTTGTTACGGGCATATCATGAACATGCGGGATTCTATTTTTCTACGGTATCCCGGATCGATCAGCAGGTGATCGGACAATTTTTCTTAGAAGGACATTTTGAGAGACATTTGAACCGGATGCGTAAGGTATATCGGATGAAACATGATTGTCTGGTGCAGGAATTAAAGAGTGCTGGATTTGGAACACAGATCGGGGGAGAGAGTGCCGGGTTGCATCTGTTGTTAGGATTTGGGACTAAAAGACAGGATGCGAAAGATGTGGAGCACAGACTTGTCAAGGCGGCGGCCAGACAACAGGTAAAGGTGTATGCTTTAGGTGATTATTATATTACAGAAGAAGAACGGGTTCCTACGATACTGATTGGATTTGCCCGGTTGAAGGAAAAAGAGATTATAGACGGTGTTGCACGGCTTGCAAAGGCATGGAAGGAACAGGAGGGCTTGATATGTACCGAATAATAATGAATGATCTGATGGAATGGTATGAGAAGGCACAGGACAAAGTATTGGTATTAAAAGGAGCCAAAGGGGTTGGAAAGACCTGGACCATGATTGACTTTGGTCAGGGATTCTTCAAACATTTAGTTTATGTGAATTTAGAAAAGGATGAAGATGCATGGTTTCTTTTCAAGCAGGGCAGCCGGGTGAAAGCAGATAAAATGATCGGTGCACTGTCCATGTATTGCAGTCAGAATTACGAAGAGGGCAATACGATGTTTGTCTTTGACGAGCCACAGCATTATCCGAAGGCAATCGAAGCAATCATGAGTCTGAAACGTCAGAAAGCAGATCTGCCGGTCTGTATCATTTCGTCTACGGTAGGAAGTATTGTGCATGAGGCGGAGTATCAGGAAGAATGGTATCCGTTGACGTTGTATCCGATGACATTTGAGGAATTTCTGACAGCCAATAAGGCGCAGGATCTGTGCAAGCATATAGAGAATCAGAAGATAGAGCCGGTGGAAGAAGATGTGATCGAGCAGATTACCGAATATTTGAAATTATTCTACATGGTAGGCGGCATGCCGATTGTGGTGTTAGATTATGTGAAGAATAAAGATCTTGACCGGGTGGATGCAATCCTGCAGGCATTGCTTCAGCGAACCAAAGCGTATATAGATCAGGAAGTGCCAAAGGCATATGCGGTAAAGGTAGACCGGATCTGGAAGAGCATTCCGGCACAGATGGAGAAGGATAACCGCAAGTTCATGTACCAGTATGTGGATGAGAAGGCACGGGCGAGAGAATACGAGAAGTCGGTGGACTGGCTTGTAGACACCGGACTTGTCCGAAAGGTAAATCGAATTAAAGAAGGAATTGCACCATTAGCGTTACAGGTGGATGACAAGTCGTTTGAACTGTATCATTTGGATCATGGTTTGCTGCGTGTGATGTGTGGTGTCAGTTATAAACAGGTGCAGTTAGGCAATGAATTGATGGAAGATGTAAATGGTGCCCTGTTGGAGCAGTTAGTACTTTCGGAGCTTACGATGAATCATACCGTTGACCGGTTATATTTCTGGATTTCCGGTGCAACAGCAAGGGTAGACTTTGTCTTTGAGGATGATGGTGAAGTTGTTCCCGTGGATGTACAGTCACGGATCCGTAGAAAAGCACAAAGCATGAAAGTATTCAATGCAAAGTATAAAAACCATATGGCAATCCGTATCTCACTGGATGAATTAGGGTTCTCGAAAGGAATCCTTAATATTCCGCTGTATGGACTTTACAACTTTTGATAGCACGAAGCCGGGCAGATATGCAGACAAACAGCACGGGGAAGCTTGCTTACAGAGTGCTGTTTGAATGTATAGCTATTGGGCGAGAGCCCAGAAACGAGAAAACCGAAGGTTTTCGAGTGTGTCCGGATTCGAAAAGGAAGGAATTAATATGAACTGGTGGAATCATTTAAAAACAATCAATCATCATAAATGGCTTGTCATGAAGAGTTGTTTCCGGCTCGGTATGTACAAGCAGGGATTATTGCATGATCTGTCAAAATACAGTCCAACTGAGTTTTTGGTTGGTGTCAAATATTATCAGGGTAACCGGAGTCCGAATAATGCAGAGCGGGAGGACAAGGGATATACATCCGCATGGCTGCATCACAAAGGACGGAATAAGCATCATTTGGAGTACTGGTTAGATTATGATCTGGTCAATGGAGGTATTACCGGAATGAAGATGCCCGTCAAGTATGTCGTAGAGATGTTCTGTGACCGGGTAGCGGCAAGTAAGAATTACAATAAGGACAGCTATACGAATCGTATGCCGCTCGAATATTATAAGAAGGGCAAGGCGAAGGCATTGCTTCATCCGGAATCGGCAGCATTGTTAGAGAAGCTTCTTACCATGTTAGCCGAGCAGGGAGAGGACGCAACATTTGATTATATCAAACGGGAGATATTGACGAAAGAAGTCAGGAGAGAGAAGATATGAGTTTTACACATTTACATGTGCATACAGAATATAGTTTGTTAGATGGGGCATCTAAGATTCCAGAGCTGGTGCATCAGGCAAAGGAATTGGGGATGGATAGCATTGCGATCACAGACCATGGGGTTATGTATGGAGTGATTGATTTCTACCGAGCAGCAAAGAAAGAGGGAATCAAACCGATTATTGGTTGTGAGGTGTATGTGGCACCGGGGTCACGTTTTGACCGGGAATTAGGCAAGAATGAGAACCGTTATTATCATCTCGTATTATTAGCAGAAAATGATACCGGCTATCATAATCTGATGAAGATCGTGTCGCGCGGTTTTACGGAGGGTTACTATTACAAACCACGTGTAGACCGGGAGGTGCTTCAGGAGTTTCATGAAGGTGTGATTGCTTTATCTGCATGCTTGGCAGGTGAAGTGGCAACCTATCTGCGGCAGGGATTTTATGAAGAAGCGAAGAAAGCGGCATTGGAGCATCTGGCAATCTTTGGCGAGAATAACTATTTTCTGGAGTTGCAGGATCATGGAATACCGGATCAGCAGACTGTGAATCAGGGCTTGTTGCGGATCTCACAAGAGACGGGGATTCCGTTAGTAGCGACCAATGATATTCATTACGTTAAGAAAGAGGATGCGGAAGCACATGACATTCTGCTCTGTATACAGACAGCAAAGAAGGTATCGGATCCGGATCGTATGCGTTATGACGGCGGGCAGTATTACTTAAAGTCAGAGCAGGAGATGGAGCAATTATTTCCTTATGCGAAACAGGCATTGGAGAATACTGGTAAGATTGCGGAGCGTTGTAATGTCGAGATTGTCTTTGGTGAACAAAAGGTGCCAAAGTATGAAGTACCAGATGGATTTACATCATATAGTTATCTGAAAGCGTTGTGTGAGGAAGGTTTACATAAGCGGTATGATCCCGTAACAGAGGAGTTACAGGCACGGTTAGATTATGAGCTGTCTACGATTGAGAAGATGGGCTATGTCGATTATTTCCTGATTGTATGGGACTTTATCAAATATGCAAAAGATCACGGTATTGCAGTAGGTCCGGGGCGTGGTTCTGCAGCCGGGTCAATCGTAAGTTATTGTTTAGAGATTACGAATATTGATCCAATCCGGTTCAATCTGCTGTTTGAGCGTTTCCTGAATCCGGAACGTGTAACCATGCCTGATATCGACGTGGATTTCTGTTATGAAAGACGGCAGGAAGTTATTGATTATGTTGTGCGTAAGTATGGCAAGGAGAAAGTGGTTCAGATCGTAACCTTTGGAACGATGGCGGCAAGAATGGTCATCCGTGATGTTGGGCGGGCATTGGATATGCCATATGCAGCGGTTGACCGGATTGCCAAAATGATTCCGATGGGACAGAATGGACATAATCCAACAATCAAGGAATCCCTTTCTATCTCGACTGATCTTAAGAAGGCATATGAAGAGGAACCAGATGTGAAGTATCTTCTTGATATGTCACAGAAATTAGAGGGACTTCCAAGACATGCGTCTATGCATGCAGCGGGTGTCGTAATTGGTCAGAAAGCGATTGATGAATTTGTTCCGCTTTCCCGTGGTTCAGAGGATGCAATCACAACACAGTTTACGATGACCACGATCGAGGAATTAGGACTACTTAAGATGGACTTCTTAGGACTGCGTACCCTTACGGTTATTCAGGATGCGGTTCGCAATATCAAGCAGAGCAAAGGAATTGACATTGATATTGATCATTTGAATATGGAGGATTCGGAAGTCTATGATCTGTTATGTACCGGTCAGACAGATGGTATTTTCCAGTTAGAAAGTAATGGAATGAAGAGTTTCATGAAGGAATTGAAACCGCGGAATATTGAGGATATCATTGCGGGTATCTCGCTGTACCGTCCGGGTCCGATGGACTTTATTCCGTTATATATCAAGGGTAAGGAACACCCTGAGACGATCACCTATGACTGTCCGCAGTTAGAGAAGATTCTGTCTCCGACGTATGGTTGTATTGTGTATCAGGAGCAGGTTATGCAGATCGTTATGGAGCTTGCCGGATACACACTTGGACGAAGTGATCTGGTTCGTCGAGCAATGTCGAAGAAAAAGGGCGATGTCATGCAACGGGAGCGTCAGAATTTTGTTTACGGCAATGAAGCGGAGAATGTTCCGGGATGTATCAGCAGGGGAATCGATGAGAAGACAGCCAATAAGATCTTTGATGAGATGATCGATTTTGCAAAGTATGCATTTAATAAGTCGCATGCCGCAGCCTATGCCGTGGTAGCTTACCAGACTGCATATCTGAAATGTCATTATCCAGAAGAATTTATGGCGGCGTTGATTACTTCTGTACTGGATCGTACGGATAAGGTGTCCGAATATATTGCACACTGCCGCCGGTTAGGAATCTCTATCCTGCCACCAGATATCAATGAGGGATATAGCCAGTTTTCTGTATCGGATAATGCGATCCGTTATGGTCTGTCAGCATTGAAAAGTGTGGGAAGACCTGTGATCGATGCGATTGTCGAAGAGAGAGAATTACACGGTAAATTTAAGGATCTGAAAGATTTTATCAGCCGTTTGTCAAACAAAGAAGTGAATAAGAGAACAATTGAAAGCTTCATCAAGTCCGGAGCATTAGACAGCTTTCCTGCAAACCGCCGGCAGATGATGATGATCTATGTGCAATTGATCGATCAGGTCAACCAGGAGAAGAAGAGTGCAATGACCGGGCAGATGTCCCTGCTGGATTTCTTAGGGGAAGAGGAGAAGAAGGATTTTGATGTCAAATATCCAAATGTGCCGGAGTATGACAAGGAAGAACTGTTGGCCTATGAGAAAGAGGTACTAGGAATCTATGTCAGTGGTCATCCATTAGAGGATTATCAGGAGCTGATGGATTCGAATATCAGTGCAACGACACATGATTTTATTGCAGACCCGGATACGGGTGAGACGGTTGCCAAAGATCAGATCTTATACACGATAGGTGGTATGGTCGCCGGCAAGACCGTGAAGATGACAAAGAGCAATCAGAATATGGCATTTATTACTTTGGAAGATCTGTTAGGTTCGATCGAGGTTGTAGTATTCCCGAAGAAATACGAACAGTACCGGCAGATTTTAGAACCGGATTCCAAGATCTTTGTGTATGGACGTGCATCCATCAGTGAGGATGAGGGCAAGATGCTGTTAGAGCGTGCTGTATCATTTGATGAGATTCCCAAGCATGTTTATGTGCAGTGTGTGAATAAGGATGATTATAAGGCGAAGGAGCAGGGAATCTATGAGATCATCGATAAGCATCCGGGCAACAGTCCGGTCACGATCTGTTTGAAGGAGGAACACCAGAGTAAGAATCTTGGCAGACAGTTTTCATTGCAGGCAGATGAGGTGGCAATTGAGGAATTGAAGCAGTTGCTTGGTGAGGGCAAGGTTTTGTGCCGGACAGAGAAATGGAACACGGGGCGGTAGTGATATATAAGATGTAGAGATAGGAAGGGATACGCAATACTATGATTACCAGTACGTCAAATGATAGGATTAAACAGATTATGAAATATAGGAAATCCGCCAAAGAACGTAGAAAACAGGGTGTGTTTTTGGTAGAAGGAATTCGAATGTTTGTGGAAATTCCAGAAACGTGGTGTCAGGAAGTATATATGACGGAGGACTTTTTGGAACGCCATCAGGAGCAGATCCCCGAATATCTGCTATCGAAGGTGGAACTTGTTGCACCTCATGTTATGGAGGCAATGACGGATACAAAGACGCCGCAGGGTGTGATTAGTGTTGTGTCACAGCCGACCTGTTCGATAGAAGAAGTGTGCATGCAAAAAGAAGACAGTGAGCCGCTCATTTTAGCACTGGAGAATCTGCAAGACCCAGGTAATCTGGGTACGATCGTGCGGACGGCAGAGGGTGCGGGGGTAACCGGTATTGTAATGAGCAGGGAGACAGTGGATATCTACAATCCCAAGGTAGTGCGTGCCACAATGGGGTCAATTTTCCGGGTTCCGTTTTGCTATGTCGAGAATCTGACTGACTGGATTGCCTCAATGAATGTCAGGGAAGTAGGAACTTATAGTGCGCATTTACAAGGAACAAGCTTTTACGACTTTGACTATCAGAAACCGACAATATTTTGCATTGGGAATGAAGGAAATGGTCTGACAGATGTGCTGTCACAGACAACGAAACACAAAATTAAGATTCCGATGATGGGAAATGTAGAGTCGTTAAATGCCGCAACTGCGGCAACTGTACTGATGTACGAAGCAATGCGACAAAGAAATTCCTGATACCGACAAAACTAGTCCTTTTTAGAAGAAAAATACCCGTTCTATAAATCGACTTTCTGTACTAATATATAGTACATGATAAATGTTTTTTAAACAATTTGACACAATATATGGTGTTTGACATTTATTATGCGAACAAGAATTATAAAGTACATGGAAGGAGAAAGAACATGACAGAAAAGGCATTAAGTAACAATCAGGCAGTGGTAGCAGGGGAGATCATTTCCGATTTTTCATTCAGCCATGAGATATTTGGCGAGGGGTTTTATATGGTGGATCTTTTAGTGAACCGCTTAAGTGACGCAACGGATGTAATTCCGTTAATGGTTTCTGACCGCTTGATCGATGTCACCCAGTCTCATATCGGGGAACATATTGAGGCAAAAGGACAGTTTCGTTCCTACAATAAACATGAGGAGACGAAGAACCGGCTGATTCTATCGCTGTTTGTCAGAGAACTCAATGTATTAGAGGACAATGAGGAAATGCAGCATCCAAACCAGATCTATCTTGATGGTTATATCTGTAAGACTCCAATCTATCGGATGACACCGCTTGGCAGAGAAATTGCAGATGTATTGCTGGCAGTGAATCGCGCATATGGTAAGTCAGATTACATTCCATGCATTTGCTGGGGACGGAATGCAAGGTTTGCAGGAAAGTTAGAGGTTGGCGAACATGTTGCTATCTGGGGACGGATTCAGAGCCGCGAATATCAGAAGAAATTAGAGAATGATGAGGTGATCAACCGTATCGCATATGAGGTGTCGGTTAGTAAGATGGAATGCTTAGAATGATTTCATTTGAAAAAGATTGCTTTTTATGGAAGAATATGCTAGGATAATCGTATTTCTGGGGTATCTTTCAAATAGATGTTACATAGAAAGAGAAAGCCTTAGAATAGCATCAGTTGGATGCAGCAACATATATATGAGGTGGAAAGATATGGAAAATGTACATATTATTTACGGTGCCGGTTATGGTAAGACGGCGGCAGCCATGGGACTTGCGGTGAAAGCAGCGGGAGCAGGACAGACCGTGACAATTGTGCAGTTTTTAAAAGGAAGCGATGCGGATTACAGCATCTTAAGCCAGTTTGATGAGATTCAGTTCTTTACCTTTGAGAACAGTGAGAAACCGTACGGACAACTGACTTTTGAAGAAAGAGAAGAGCAACGTGCGAAAGCCAAGAATAGCTTTCATTATGCGAAGAAGGTGATAGATACCGGAAGCGCAGATGTGGTGATTCTAGATGAAGTGTTAGGGTTGATGGATTACAATATCTTTTGTACGGAAGATTTTGAGGAATTACTGTCTGCGGACAGTGACGTGAAAGTGATATTAACAGGGCGGTGTTGTCCTGATGCAATTAAGAGAAAAGCTTCAATGTTATCACATATTGAAGCGAATTAAAAGAAGAGAGTATTGTGGCAGAAAAGGATTGTATGTGGTCTGCACAATACTCTCATTTTTTTCAGGCATTGTAAAAATAAATGTTTGCCGGGTGTTCTGGTTAGTAGGAAATAAGGAAGTGGATATAGCAATTATAGGGTGTTGACAGCATATTTATATAGTGTTATGATTACATCAATAATGTGATAAGGACGTAACGTCGATGTGTAGAGGCGCATGTGTCAAGAGTAACAGTTCCGACAGATAAGGCTGAGGGAAGAACTGGGAAAGGGGCTCGTGCCGAAGAGAATGACCACCTTATGGATCATTTATCTGGATGTTCAGTTAAGAGCTGTATGTCTGTCACCGATAGAGGATTTCGGATAAGCAGGAATCAGGTGGAGTGCTACGGAAAGAAGAAGGAATACGCTTCGTTGGCACTGCTGGCGGAGCGTTTGTTTACATTATAATATCATTTATATGTAAGAAAAGGAGAAGAAAGTATGTCAATTTTTACAGGATCAGCAGTTGCATTAGTAACCCCATTTAAGGAAGATGGATCGGTAGATTTCGATCAGTTGAAGGGATTGGTAGAGTATCATGTAGCGAATAAGACCGATGCGATCGTTATCTGTGGAACAACCGGTGAGGCTTCTACCATGACGGAAGAAGAACATATGGAAGTAATTGCGAAGTGTGTAGAGTATGTGGCCAAGAGAATTCCGGTTATTGCAGGAACAGGATCCAATTGCACTGAGACAGCCATTAAGTTATCGAAAGAAGCACAGGAAGTGGGAGCAGATGCACTTTTGGTTGTAACACCATATTATAACAAGGCAACACAGGGTGGTCTGATCAAGCATTATACAGCGATTGCCAATGCAGTAGATCTTCCAATCATTATGTATAATGTACCAAGCAGAACTGGATGTAATATTCAGCCAGCAACGGCAGTCACGCTTGCTAAGAACGTGAAGAATATTGTAGCAATCAAAGAGGCTTCCGGTAACATTTCACAGGTTGTCAAGTTGGCTCAGTTAGCAGATGGATGTATTGACATTTATTCCGGTAATGATGATCAGGTAGTACCATTACTTTCTTTGGGTGGTAAGGGCGTAATCTCTGTAACAGCGAATATCATTCCAGAGGATACACATGATATGGTTCAGAAGTATTTAGATGGTGATGTAGCAGGTTCTCTTGCATTACAGTTGAAGGCGATTGATCTTTGTGATGCTATGTTCTGTGAAGTGAACCCAATTCCGGTTAAGAAGGCCGTTGATCTTGCTGGTCTTTGCAATGGATATGTAAGAATGCCTATGACAGAGGCAGAGCCAGCCAGTGTGGAGAGGATTAAGAAGGCGATGAGCGAGTACGGTGTCAAGATCGTAAATGCATAATATCCCTTGCACAGCGTAAGTGAGGACGGACGCGCATGTTTTAGTGTGTTAACCCGGCTTTGGGCGGTGTCATATTGCAGCAGGCACACTTGCGTTACGGGCTCGCACGCAGCAGACACTAATACTCCTTATAATAAGCGAACTCACATAAAAGCGGATATGGATTTATGAATGTATACACAAGTGATACGTATGCATTCTTAATCCATATCCGTTTTGTTCGTTCTGCTTATTATTACGTCGCAAAGTGCTGGCGTGCTCCACGTACCTGCTTGCAAACATGACAGAC
>CACWQE010000023.1 GCA_902762905.1 uncultured Lachnospiraceae bacterium
GCCTAGTACCGCTGCGAGTGATGAGTAGCGAGAGCGTGCCTGCTATGATATGTTATATCCAAAACAACCGATTTGAAAAATAATATTTCGCGCGTCCGTTCACTTACGCTGTGCAAGGGTGTATATATTCGTTCACTTTTTGAGGGGTATCCAACCGCAGACGCACAATCGTCATCATAATCATGTAACGAATTACTTCTGCCAGAATTTCATCTTCATACTGCGGCTTCATTGATTCTGGATATCGGTGTACTAGAAAATGTACATTATAATCATCCTCATACCTTGAGATAAAAGCACTGACATACAACCCATTCAGTACTGCCGTTACAATATCATCATCCGTAATCTGCATATGGATCTGATACATCTTGGATATAAACTTTATAGTGTTATCCTCTTTAATCCGGAATCTTTTATCTGTAATCTCGGCAATAGAAAAATTATGCTTATGATTCGTTATCATCTGCAAAAATTCTGTTTCTTTTCCTTCTTTCATTATATAGTCATAAATATCTTTCGGTGTATATGTCATAATAATCTCCTTTTATCCAACAAATTGTTACTATATTGCCATCTGTATCATTACTCATACCGGAGATTATAACACATAACGAATAAAGTAGTGAATATTTTCATCCCGTTTTACATCTATTTGCCCTGTCTGATATCCTACTCCACCGGATGCAGGTTCTTAAGGGAAAGATCAAGAATCGGTGCAGAGTGTGTCAACGCACCGGATGAGATGTAATCCACTCCGATATCGATCAGATTGGCAACATTTTCTTTCGTTACATTGCCGGAACATTCGGTCTTAGCACGTCCTCCGATGATGCGGATTGCCTCCTTCATCGTCTCTTTATCCATGTTGTCTAACATGATAATATCCGCACCGGCTTCCACTGCTTCCGCTACCATATCCAGATTCTCACATTCCACTTCGATCTTCCGGACAAATGGTGCATATTCCTGTGCCATATGTACCGCCTTTGTGACGCTGCCTGCAGCTCCGATATGATTATCCTTTAAAAGGATACCGTCGGATAAGTTATAACGATGGTTATATCCACCGCCAACCTTTACGGCATATTTCTCAAATATACGCATGTTCGGTGTGGTCTTTCTTGTATCTAACAGTTTTGTCTTGCTGCCCTCAAATAACACAGCAATCGAATGTGTATAGGTCGCAATTCCACTCATACGCTGTAAGTAATTCAGTGCAGTTCTCTCTCCTTCTAACAAAACACGGATATCCCCTGTAATCTTGCCCAAATGCTGCCCCTTTGTTACCTGATCTCCGTCCTTTGCCTGCATATCAAAAGTCACATTGCTGTCTAACAACTCAAATACTCTCTTAAATACATCTAATCCTGCAATCACACCATCCTGTTTACAGATCAGATCTACCTCACCAAGCTTGAATTCTGGCATAACCGAATTCGTCGTAATATCCTCACTTGTAATATCTTCACGCAATGCCTGTAAAATCAGATTATCTACATTTAAATTCATTAATTCTCTCATTGTTTGTCTCCTTTTTCCATTCGTGCCTTACGTTCTAATTCAATCTCTTCTCTTACTTCCTCATGATATCGATCAGCTACAGATTCATATGTATAATCTGCTACATAGCCCTCCCCATCCGGGCTTACAAAATAATTCTCACACCAGTCTCTTGGAATACTCTCGTAATTCTTCACAATATCATCTGCTGCACGTCTCGCCCATACCAGACTCTCTAACAATGAGTTACTTGCCAGACGATTCGCTCCATGCACACCATTGCAAGCCGTCTCTCCTGCTGCATACAAACGCTTCATAGAAGTTCTGCCTTCTGAATCCACCTTCACACCACCCATGAAATAGTGTTGTGCCGGTACTACCGGAATCGGCTCCTTCGTAATATCGTATCCTTCTTCTAAACAAGTCTTATATATGTTAGGGAATCTCTTCTTGATATCTTCTGCTGACATCTTCTCCAAAGAAAGACGGACATAATCGGATCCCTCTTCCTTCATCTTCTCTTTGATCTTTGCTGTAAGCAGATCTCTTGGAAGCAACTCGTCTACAAAACGTTCTCCATTCTTATCTAACAATATAGCACCTTCACCACGAACCGATTCCGAGATCAGAAAACGTCTGCCCGGTTTCGTCGAATAGAAGGTAGTTGGATGTATCTGTACATAATCCACATTCAGTAATTCAATATTATGATGCAGGGAAATTGCTAACGCATCTCCGGTCAACTGACGGAAATTCGTGGAGTGTTGATATAATCCTCCAATTCCACCACAAGCCCAGATTGTATAATCACAAAGCACTTTATGTACCTGATGATCTGCATCCTCTACCATAACACCATAGCATATATTATCCTTCTCTATGATATCCACCATAGTCGTGTAAGTATAGATCTCAATATTCGGTCTGTCCTTTGCACATGCGAGCAGTTTGGATGTAATCTCTTTTCCGGTCAGATCTTCATGATACAAAATACGCGGTGCTGTATGGGCACCTTCTCTTGTAAACTTGAATTCTCCATGATCCCGCTCAAAATCGACGCCAAAGTCAACCAGTTCGCGAATAATATTCTGGGATGAACGGATCATGATCTCTACCGATTCCCGATTATTCTCATAATGTCCGGCACGCATTGTGTCTTCAAAATAGGACTGATAATCGTCCTCATTCTTCAGCACACAGATACCTCCCTGTGCCAAAAAGGAGTCACTCTCCTCCATATCTGCCTTGGTAATGATCGCAATATTCTTGTCCTTTGGCATATGCAATGCGGTAAATAATCCCGCAGCTCCATTTCCAACTATAACTATATCATATTCTTTCTTCATTCTTCATCCTCTTCATACCTGATAAAAGACAGAATCCTGTCTTCCACGGTATTACTTTTCCTCATCCGGTATATCGTTATCTTCTCCGGTATCGTTGAAATTATCAAACAGCACCTGCTTCATATCAAAATCATACGCATCAACATTGCCATATACTTTGCGGACTTCCTCGTCAATCTCTTCCTTGATTGGCTTAAGTTCTTCCACTGTCAGATTCATCATCATGGCAACTTCCTCAATATCAATCTTACCCTTGAGCATCCTCTTGGCTGCATCATATCTTGCTTTCTCTGAATTATTCATACTGTATCGCCTCTTTCTATAATGTCTTCAGATATTCCTCATTGATTGCGATCACCTGTTCCATGGAGCTGTGACTCGGTGCACCGATCGTCTCTCTCTTCTCCACACAAGTCTCTAAGCTGATCGCCTCATAGATATCTTCTTCAAACACAGGAGAGATCTTCTGATACTCTTCTAATGTCATATCGTCTAATGAAATGTTCTTCTCAATACAATATAATACCAACTGTCCTACAATACCATGCGCATCCCGGAACGGAACTCCCTTACCAACCAGATAATCGGCTGCATCGGTTGCATTCGTGAAACCATTCTTTGCACTCTGTTCCATAGCCTTCTTATTCACCGTCATCGTCTTGATCATGCCGGTAAATAATGCCAGACATCCTTTTACGGTGTCAATTGCATCAAAAGTAAACTCCTTATCCTCCTGCATATCCTTATTATATGCAAGTGGAATTCCCTTCATTGTCGTAAGCATCTGCATCAGGGCACCATATACTCTTCCCGTCTTACCACGAACCAGCTCGGCAATATCCGGGTTCTTCTTCTGTGGCATGATAGAACTACCAGTACTATATGCATCATCTAATTCTACAAAACGGTATTCATTCGAATTCCAGATAATGATCTCCTCCGAAAAACGGCTTAAATGCATCATGATCGTTGACATTGCGCTCAACAATTCAATCACATAATCTCTGTCAGATACCGAATCCATACTATTGAGCGTCGGTCCTGCAAACCCAAGAAGCTGTGCAGTCATCTCACGGTCAAGTGGATAAGTAGTACCTGCCAATGCACCGGAACCTAACGGACAATAATTCATACGATCATAGATATCGCATAACCGGCTGTAATCTCTCTTAAACATCTCCATATAAGCGCCAAAATGATGTGCTAACGTGATTGGCTGTGCCTTCTGCAAATGGGTAAATCCCGGCATAAACGTATCAATATGTTCCTTCATTAACTGATGAAGCACCTGTAAAAGTTCCTTCACCAATCCCTTGAGATTCTCAATCTCTTTGCGTGTATACAGCTTCATATCCAACGCAACCTGATCATTTCTGGAACGTCCGGTATGTAGTTTCTTACCTGCATCTCCAATCCGGTCGATCAGGTTTGCTTCTACAAAACTATGAATATCTTCATACTCCGATGTAATCTCTAACTTACCACTCTCTACATCTGCCAGGATACCCTGCAATCCTTCTAAGATCTGATCCCGTTCATCCTCTGTCAGAATTCCAACTGCAGCTAACATCTTAACATGTGCCATGCTGCCCTCCATATCTTCTTTGTAAAACTTCTGGTCAAATGATATGGATGCATTAAAATTATATACTAACTGGTCTGTCTCTTTTGTGAAACGACCACCCCATAATTGTGCCATCGTGATCTCCTTCCTATTTCAAAACATACTTCGTTTATTTTACATCATTTTTACCGTCTATACAAGGAGAAAGGGACAATCTTTCAATTTGTACAAAATTTTTCACACAATTTTGTGTAGGTTTTTTATTCTATCTTGCCACAATATCGGCTATAATAGAGAGAAGAAATGACGCAATAACTTATACAAAGAAGGTGAAATGCATGTCCAGACAGGAGATCGACAACAATCAGGGAACGGATTTAATCATTTCAGAAGACAAATATATATCGATTGGAGCCAATGGTGCCGACATCGTCATCAAGAACGGTGACCAGATGATCTGGTTTGATGGCGAAGATGGCTGGCAACATTTCATTGATTCCATCGACAGAAAAAAGGCAAGTTTGTCCACTTGACAAACCTGCCTTTTCCTATATACACATATATTCCAGTAACATTGTTCTTGCCTGCAATGTTACCTTTTTCTATCTATGAATTGCATATTCTATCTCTTCCTGATCAGTTCTCTTCAGCAGCAATCTCTTCGATCGATTCTCTAAGTACCGCAACTGCTTTATCACAATCCTCTTTTGTCACAATAAGCGGTGGAACCATACGAATGATGCGGTTTGAAGTTGCCGTTACTAATAACTGTTTCTCCATTGCACGCACCTTCACTTTGACAGCATCCACATCTTCTAATTCCAGACCAACCAGCAGACCAAGTCCACGTACTTCTTTCACATGAGGAAGCGTCTGTAACTGTGACATGAAATAGTCACCCATTTCTTTGGCATTCTTAGCCAGATCCTTCTCAAGCAATTCACTGATTGCTGCATAACCAGCTGCACAGCATACCGGATTACCAGAGAATGTACAACCGTGTGATCCCGGATTCAAAGTATCTGCACATTTCTGTGTCATTGCAACCGCTCCAAGTGGCAAACCACCGCCTAACGCCTTTGCCATTGTGATTGCATCCGGACGTACTCCATAATGCATAAATGCCATCGTCTCACCGCAACGACACCAGCCTGTCTGTACCTCATCAAATAACAATAACATGCCTCTCTCATCGCACAACTTACGAAGTCCCTCTAAGAACTCCTTCGTTGCCGGATAGACACCGCCTTCACCCTGAACCGGTTCTACCATAATTGCAACCGTATTCTCGTTGCATGCTTCCCGGAAGCTGTCTAAATTATTATACTCTGCATAGCTGAATCCCGGAAGATCTGGAAGAAATCCCTTCTGGATTGCACTGTCCGGCTGTCCGGTAGCCGTTAAAGCTGCAAAAGTACGACCATGAAAACTCTTCTTTGCTGTTACGATATGATAATGTTCCGGACCGAAATTCTCCACACCATATTTTCTTGCCATCTTAATCATGGCTTCATTCGATTCACTACCGGAATTCTGGAAAAAGATACGGTCAAATCCAGTCTGTTCACATACAAGCTTCGCCAACATTGCCTGTGGTGTATTATGCGGATACAGACTGACATGCATAACCTGTGCCACCTGCTCCTGTACGGCCTTTACAATCCGCTCATTACAATTACCAGCCGAATTAACTGCAATTCCTGCATAGAAATCCAAGTATTCCTTACCCTCTGCATCCTTCAAGTACATACCATTTCCCTCTTCTACCACGATTGGAAAATGATATCCGATATCCAACAGATACTGATCTGACATCTCCATAATATCCTGTTTGCTAAGTCCGTAATCTTTTGCTTTCATATTCGTCCCTCTTTCTATCACTATCTTACAACAGACTACATGCGTCTCAAAGCCTGTCTCTTACCATAATCCTTTTCATTGTACACCAGATTCCTTATTTGTCAACAAATCTACTTCCAATCGGTTATAAGGAATCTCAATTCCATTCGCATCAAATGCCTCTTTTACCTTTTCCCGGAGATCCCATGTCGTCTTCCAATAGTCTTCCGTTTTCACCCATGCCCGAATTCCTAACGTCATACCACTGTCATCAAAAGAATCTAAGAATACATCCTTCGGTTCACTCTCTAATATTCTGGCATCCTTTTTCAAAATACCATATACAATTTCTTTCACTTGTCTCATGTCAGAACTATAAGCAATCGCTATTTTGATCTCTACCTTGCGCTTTGTCTCGTTCGTCAGATTCAACAGGCTGTTATTGGTCAGGATTCCATTGGGGATCACAACCATCTTATTATCATGCGTCAATAATCTGGTATAGAAGATATCAATGGATGTAACGGTTCCCTCGGTACCCTTTTCATTTTCAATAATATAGTCTCCCACCGTAAATGGTTTCAAAAGGAGGATCAGCATACCACCTGCCAGATTCGAAAGTGCGCCTTGCAATGCAAGACCAATTGCCATAGATGCCGTACCTAATATTGTTACAAAACTGGTTACTTCAAAACCAACGATCGTTGCCGCCGTAATAAATACCAGAATATACCCCACTACCCGTATAATAGATAGCAGGAATCCGGCAACAGAATCATCCATCTTCGAACGATCAAACGAACGCCGAAATAACTTGATCAGTAATCCGACTAATTTCATTCCGATCACAATAAATAAAACTGCAACCAGCACACTCCCGGACTTGCCAATCAACCAGCTTACCATATCATCTAATGTATTCTTCAATACGCCCGCCGATTCCTCTACATTCTTTGCCGCTTCTTCCACAACCTGATTCGTGTTCTCTGTCAGCCACATAGCATATCCTCCTTATTCTTTTCAGCAGAAAAGCTGCCATTGGCAGCTTCCCTGATCATTTTATTTGATTTTTGTGCTATTTGAATTCATCTTTCCCTTTTCAGATACTTTCTGATCTGCAGCCACCTTCTTCTTAGAAGAATCTGCCTTCTTTGCTTTTACAGTCTTTTCAGAAGATACACTCGTCTTCTTTGCCGCTGCTGTCTTACGAGAAACAGTTCCTGCTTTCTTTGTCTTTGCCGCAGTCGTCTTCTTCACCGGTGCATCTTTAGTCAGCTTGAAGATACTCATGGAAAGTGGTGCCAATCCAATTGTAATCGAATTGCTTCTGCCATCACAGGCACTCCGCTTGCTCGTCCGTACGGATAGATTCTTACTACCGTCTCCGCCAAACTTCTCAATATCACTACAAAAGATCTCCTTGTAAGCTCCTGCATACGGAACACCAACCTTATAACTATCATAAGACACTGGTGTGAAATTACAGATGATCAACAACGTATCTTCTTTGCGATCCGTCTTACGCAGGAAGGATACAATACTTTCATTCGCTGCCGTATCATTGATCCACTCAAAACCTCCTGCATTATTATCTAACGCATACAAAGCAGGTTCTTTCTTATACAAATGATTCAACGCCTTCACATAATCCCGCAGGATCGTGTGTGCATCAAACTCCAATAAGTCCCAATCAATCTCACCCGACTCGCTGAACTCCTTGAATTGTGCAAACTCCTGACCCATAAATAATAACTTCTTGCCCGGATGCGTCATCATATAACCATATAATAATCGCAGATTCGAGAATTTCTCCTCGTATCCACCTGGCATCTGATCTACAATGGAACCCTTACCACCTACCACTTCATTGTGGGAGAATTCTAATATGTAATTCTCATCATATGCATTGGACAAACTGTTTGTCAGCTTCTTATGTTCATACTTACGATACAACGGATCCAATGCCATATAGGACAACAGATCCCGCATCCATGACATATTCCAACGGTAATCAAATCCCATACCGCCGTCTTCTACTGTGCTGGTAAGCATTGGCCATCCGGATTCTTCCTCTACGATCATCTTACAATACGGAAACCTCTCCTTAATGATCGTATTCAGTTCTTTCAAGAAGGCAATTGCGTCCAGATTCTCGTTGCCACCATATTGATTCGGCACCCAGTTTCCATAGGTCCTTCCATAATCCAAATACAGCATAGAGGCTGCACTGTCAATGCGCAAACCATCTAAATGATACTTAGATACCCAGTAAATAGCATTGGAAATCAGATAATTGCGTACTTCATTCCTTCCGTAATCAAATATATAAGTACCCCATCTTGGGTTCTCACTTCTTCTCGTATCTGCTGGTTCGTATAATGGTTCTCCATCAAACTTAGCTAGTCCGCTTTCACTCATCGGGAACTGGCTCGGAACCCAGTCACAGATGACCCCGATTCCATGCTGATGCATATAATCTACAAAATACATGAAATCTGCTGGTTCACCATATCGCGAAGTAGGTGCATAGAATCCGGTTGTCTGATATCCATATGTTCCATCCTGCTCATGTTCCATAACCGGCATTAATTCCACATGGGTATATCCCATCTGAGCCACATATTCCGCTAATTCCTTTGCAATCTCCCGATACGTATAAAATTCCCTGCCATCCTTTGGACGCTTGAAAGAACCTAAATGCACTTCATATATGTTCATTGGCACTTCATCGGTTATCTTCTCTAATCCCATCCGATATTCTAAGTCCTGCCACTCATATGTCAGATTTGCAATCTTTGAAGCATTCGCTGGGCGCAATTCGGAATAATTGCCATATGGATCTGGTTTCATAAAAGTATTTCCCTGCTTCGTCTGGATCTCATACTTATAGATCTCGGATGCTTCAATCCCCGGAATAAACAATTCGAATATTCCAGAATATTCAATTCTTCTCATCGTATGTGCACGGCCATTCCAATTATTGAAATTACCTACAACAGATACTCTCGCTGCATGCGGTGCCCATACGGCAAACAGAACACCTTTCACGCCATCTAACATGCAAAGGTGTGCTCCTAACTTCTCATATATCTCATAATGAATTCCATCATTGAATTTGCTAATGTCAATCGGATCGATCACCGGCTCAAATGCATACGGATCCTCAATTGTCTTTGTGGTTCCATCTGCGAATTCCACCTCAAAATAATAGATGAAACTTTGCCGATCTGGTACTTTCACAGAATAAAAATCTTTCACTCTTTCACTTGTAAGTTCATACCGTTTCTTCGAATTCTTACAAACTGCAAAAACCTTCTCCGCACCCTGTATAAACGCATTAATATAGACACCATCCACCGTCTCATGCATTCCTAATATATGATGCGGATTATCATGACGTCCCTGCGCTAATGCTTCTACTTCTGCCCAATTAATTGCAAATACCGGTCTTTTGTCAGCCATGTTTTTCTCCTAAATGATATTCATGGAATTGACTGTCTAACAGCATCTTCCAATACTCTTTCGCAAAAGGAAACGGCGCCAAACAGTGCCGTTACACCTTTACTCGCCTCTTAACTGCTTTACTACTCTCTTGATTGATTCATTAAACTCTTCTTCCGAAGAATTCTCAAATACAATCAATTCTTTGATATTATCCGGCTGATTGAAATTACAACCTGCAATATATTCATCCCAATGCTCTAACTTCCAGGTATCACGATCAGAATTACGCTTGATCATTCTTTCCTTACATACTTCTACACGTGTGTTCACCCAGATAACCACTAACTCAGCTCCATGCTTTGCCAAGCGCTCTCTCAAAGAATCCAGATACTCATCATCACGAATCTCTTCCGTAAATGGTGCATTGATCAATACTGTATCATTGTAATCCAATGCTTCCATTGCCAGATCCAAAACACAATAATATTCATAGTCACGAATCTCTCTCTGGAAGAAGTCAGAAGAACGATTATATTCCTCTCCTGCCACCTTAAAGATCTGCTTTGATAATACGATCAATGTGTCCTTATCTAAGTACACACAGTTAGTCAATGCCTTTGCTAACTGCTTTGATATGAATGTCTTACCACAAGCTGGTGGTGACGTAACTAATATTAAATGTTTCATAATCTATATGCCTCCTTTATGCCCTTCAGGCTTGAAATCATCTTTTGTACATTTTCGTACAATAATTAAGCCAAATTATAGCATATTTTAGAAGGATTGACAACGGATTTCCGATTAAATATCCAGATAATTTTTCATACTTTTTAAAGCTGATTTTTCAAGTCTTGAAACCTGCGCTTGTGAGATTGCAATTTCTTTTGCTACCTCTGTCTGTGTTTTTCCTTCAAAAAAACGAAGACGGATAATATTATATTCGCGTTCCGATAATCGTTTCATCGCTGCTTTTAACGATATATCCTCAATCCAGTTCTCTTCTTTATTCTTTTTATCACTCACCTGATCCATAATGTATAACGTGTCGCCGCCCTCCTGATAGACCGGATCATACAAAGATACAGGCGTTGCAATTGCATCTAATGCCATCACAACCATTTCTTTTTCCATATCAATTGCTTTTGCCACTTCATCAATTGTCGGTTCCCGATCTTCTTCCTTTAAAATGCGTTCCTTCGCATAGATTGCCTTATAAGCAATATCCCGCAAAGATCTTGACACCCGTATTGCGTTGTTATCTCTGAGATACCTCCGGCACTCTCCAATGATCATCGGAACCGCATAAGTAGAAAATCGAACATTTAAACTGCGGTCAAAATTGTCAATCGCCTTCATCAGACCAATACATCCCACCTGAAACAGATCATCCACATTTTCATTCGATGCAGCAAAACGCTGTATCACACTTAATACCAACCGCAGGTTTCCCTCAATCAGTTGTTCTCTGGCATGTGCATCGCCCTCTTCTATCCTGATAAACAGTTCATTCTTCTCTTCATTTGTAAGAAGTGGTAGCTTTGCTGTATTCACACCACAGATAACAACCTTGTTTAGTGCCATTTTTCTGTCCTCCTTAACGGTTTCTACCATTAAGGATGTACATTTCCAAATGACTTTATACCAATTTCAGGACGGGAATAATTACCTGTTTACGACCCGATTCGCTGCATTTCCTTTTTGAGCCGTTTCATAATTTTTTTCTCTAATCGTGAGATATATGACTGTGATATTCCAAGCATATCCGCCACTTCCTTCTGCGTCAGTTCCTCGTCATTTTCACTGCTTAGTCCAAATCTAAGATCAATGATCAATTTTTCCCGGTCAGACAGAATTCCCATAGCTTTCTTAAGCAGATCCCGATCAACCTCGCTTTCTAAATCTTTATAAATGATATCCTCTTCTGTTCCTAATATATCTGAAAGCAGCAATTCATTTCCATCCCAATCGACATTTAATGGTTCATCAATTGACACCTCCATTTTCGTTTTAGCACTCCGGCGCAGATACATTAAGATCTCATTTTCAATACACCGGGACGCATAGGTTGCCAACTTAATCTTTTTATCTGCTTTAAATGTATTGATTGCCTTAATCAATCCGATTGTGCCGATTGAGATCAGATCTTCCACTCCTACACCCGTGTTATCAAATTTCTTAGCAATATAGACAACCAGCCGGAGATTATGTTCAATCAGAACACTTTTTACCTCTGTATCATCTAATGTTCCCAATTTATCTAGCAAGCGTTTCTCTTCATCCGCATCTAACGGAGACGGCAGGATATCTGCACCTCCAATATAATGTATCTCCTTTTTAGGCATAAAAAACATGCTCGCCATATTTTTCATCATGGTAAGCCTGACTTTTTCATTACTCACTATATTCACCATATATTCCTCCAACCTTTTATTCCATTCCATCTGCAAATAACAATCCATCATAGGACTTATCTGCAAATAGCGAATCCTTTCCAATGGCAATTGGTTGCTTACGAAATATTCGTGTTCCTTCTGATACAGCAACCTCTTCTGCTATAAAACAAAGCATTCTGCCGGATGGATTCCCAACACTTTGATATGCGATCTCATGAAAGCACATCTTCCTTTGTGTGTCTAAGGATAACAGACCTTCATAATCTATATATCCATTTTCCTGATAAGTTTGAATGAATCGACGTTCTTCTGTTGTAAATATAGCGTTCAAAAAATGGTCAGACATCACAATAACCGATTTTCCAAACAGACTGTCCCGCAGCTGGTTACCGGTATCTAGCAAAACCACTCCTTTTGTTTTTCGAATTCCCCTCTTCACTTGAACGGAATATAATGTATTTCTTTTATGTACGGCTTCCTTCACATTTGCACATAATAACATTCCTGCACCAGCGCAACTTGAAAAGAATAACATCCATATGCCAAAAGAAAAGGATGTAATCTGAAAGCGTATCTGTAAACTATTCATTATTCCGCCTAAAATGATCAGTATTGTGGTGGCGAGAGTCCATTTTTTTATGAGACCACCTTTTCTCCCCAAAGCAATCCCTACAGCTCCCATACTGATTCCGGCAGACCAGAAAATGCCCTTTATTCCCATCAGGCTTTCCGGGTACATCATAAAAGGAAGAAGCATTCCCGCACCAAACATTGCTCCTCCAACCAATCTGAACCATCTCATCCGCTGTTTCATCAGATACCCTGTTAGACACAGGCAATACAGATCCACAGCAAAATTAAGAAATAGAAATATGTCCAGATAAAGAATAATATGCAACTTTGCCCTCCTGCTTCTTTCATAGAAAAGTATAATCTCACCATCACTCAAAAAAAGTCGAAAAGGGCAACAAAAAAAGAACTGTCGTACGACAGTTCTCTCTTATCGTCTATTCTTCTATCTTCTCTTCAAGAATTCTGGAATCTTAATTGTACCATCTGCTTCCTGTTTTGGAGGCTGTGGTCTTGCAGTTGTTACAGGTGTTGGCTGTGGTGTTGTATTCACCGCACTACCCTGTGTACCATTCAAAAAGGATGGCTTCGGTGCCTGCTTTGGCTGTGGTGTTGCCATAGGCTGTCCTACATAAGTTGGAGCAGTCTGTGCTGGTTCCTGATGAACAGGTGCAGGCTGTGGTGCACGATACGTAGCTGTCTGAGGCTGCTGTACTGGCTGACTAACAGGCTGCTGAACCGGAGTCTGTACCGGTGCCTGTGTAGTAGCTGGCTTTGTAAAGGTCGGCATAGAAGTCTGTGCAAAACTTCCATATGCATTCTTCTTGGCTGCCTGCTCAATACCAGTAGCAATAATTGTAATACTAACCTCATCACCTAATGTCTCATTATCAACTGTACCAAAGATGATATTCACATCTTCACCAGCTGCTTCAGTCAAATAGTTAACTGCATCGTATGCTTCGATCATACCGATATTACCGGCAAAGTTAATGATAATATCTGTTGCACCAGATACGGTTGTCTCTAATAATGGAGATTCCATTGCCTGCTTGATTGCTTCAACGGCCTTATCCTCTCCGCTTCCTCTACCAATACCAATATGAGCAATACCCTTATCTCTCATAACGGACTGGATATCTGCAAAGTCAAGATTGATAATACCAGGACTCTGGATCAGATCGGTTACACCCTGAACACCCTGCTGTAATACTTCATCCGCTTTCTTAAGTGCATCTGGAATGGTTGTCCGCTTATCACAAATCTGTAATAACTTATCATTCGGAACAACAATCAAGGTATCTACATTGCTCTTCAAACGCTCAATACCAGCTAATGCATTATTCATACGAGGCTTACCTTCGAAAGAGAATGGCTTTGTTACGACACCAACGGTTAAAATACCAAGTCCCTTAGCAATCTCTGCAACAACAGGAGCTGCACCGGTTCCGGTTCCTCCACCCATACCACAGGTAACGAATACCATATCTGCATCTTTCACCAATTCTGTAATCTCTTCACGGTTCTCTTCAATGGCACCTGCACCAACTTCTGGCTTGGCACCTGCGCCTAATCCCTTAGTAAGCTTCTCACCAATCTGAATCTTGGTTGGTGCCTTCGATGTTGCAAGCACCTGTTTATCTGTATTGATGGCGATAAGATCTACACCATTGATGTTCTCATCCACCATTCTATTAACTGCATTATTGCCGGCTCCACCTACACCGATTACTAAAATCTTAGCAGGTCCTTTTTCTTCGAATGTTTTTATTTCAAGCAAGGTAATATCCTCCTTATATATTATTTTCTAATTCATTTGTAAACATATACATATATAATACTGTTTTTCTGTAAAATAATCAAGTGCATATTTTGTGAATATTTACAAAATATGCATATTTTTTTCTAAATTTTCATAATATGGAATTAATTTGCTATTTTGTAGCCTTAAATGATGCCGTTCCAACAGCAGTATCGAAATCTTTCAAGTCTAATGTGCCTTCTTTTCCCTCTAATCCAGCCAGTATTTCTCCTAAATCAATCAACTGCTGTTCAATATTACTTCCATCGCCCAATTCGATTCGGATTGCCTGATATCGCATCACAATTTCATCCTCCGATGTGAATTGAATGGAATCAATGGATAATTTGTACTTATTGATCAACTGCGTCATCTTCAATATTAACTTAAACCGATCCTTATCTTTAATCGGCAGCTTTTCATGCAGTTCCATACTTTCAAAACTCATACCGGTAATGCACGGGGTATCCTCAATTCTGGTCGGTGAAATCTCCAATACATATCCATCCTGATCAAAATAGACATACTCATTCATATACTCCACACATCCTGCTAACGCTTTCTCGTATACCGTAACCGTAATCTTATGCGCACTGACATATTCAACATCTAACTTTGCCACAAACGGAATATCTTCAATTGGACGTATCTTATTCTTCAACATCAATAACACGGTATTATTAATATATCCTTCGGACAGAACATAATCTTTGATCTGGTCTTTGGAATAATGTTTGTTTCCCGTTACCTCAATTGTGTCAATCTTG
Source organism: uncultured Lachnospiraceae bacterium (assembly GCA_902762905.1). Classification (GTDB taxonomy): domain Bacteria; phylum Bacillota; class Clostridia; order Lachnospirales; family Lachnospiraceae; genus CAG-590. The sequence goes on from CACWQE010000023.1 coordinate 15,228, forward strand.
AAACAGGTAAATAACAGAATCAAACCAACCACCAGCACTCCGGCGATGCCGCCCACGACCACTCCTGTCCGTCTTCTCTTAAATTGTATTACATTATCCTGTCTATCACTCATATTTCATCCTTATATATATTGAATTCTGGCACCTAACTGTCTCAAATCCTCTACAATATCCTCATATCCCCGTTCAATATAAGAGATATCTGTCACAGTTGTATAACCTTTACTCATCAATCCCGCCAACACAAGAGCTGCCCCCTGACGCAGGTCTGTTGCTTTTACTGTATGCCCTTGCAAGCAATGTCCCCCTGAAATCTTGAGCGTCTGATCCTGAATCTCAATCTCAGCGCCTAATTTTCTCAATTCTGATACAATAGAAAAACGTTTCTCGAATACCGTTTCCTCCACATAGCTGATTCCCTGCCCACGCAACAATGTTGCCACCAGAACCGGTTGCAGATCCGTTGGAAACTCTGGATAAATGCCCGTTTGAAATGTTCCCGGATTAATCCATCCATTCGATTGTACCTCAAGATAAGAATCCATCCGTATCACCTGCGCACCTAATTGCGATGCAACACGAATCACATTCGCCATGTAACGAATATCATCGATTCCCACCATCTTTATATCACAAGGAATTGCGGCTGCCATCAAAAGATACGTGCCTGCCACAATTCTATCATATACATTGTTATAATCACAAGCCACAAATTGACTTGTTCCCTTAATTGTCAACACATCAGTTCCAATTCCCTCCATCGTAACTCCCATTCGCTGCAAGTATTGACATAGTTCAATTATCTCCGGTTCTTTCGCAATCCCACGTAATATCGTTCTTCCTGTTGCACCGGTTGCCGCAAGTATCAGATTCTCTGTCGCACCCACACTTGGAAACCGTAAATGATATTCGCACCCCTGCAAATGATACGTATTACAATATAGCATCTGATTACGCATTCGAAAGTCTACATTCATCTTCATAAGACCTTCTAAATGAATATCAATCGGCCGAAGCCCGATCGCACAACCACCAGGCATTCCAATCTCAGCCTGTTTCCATCTTGCAAGCATTGGCCCTAACAGTAAGATGGAAGATCTCAGGCGGCTCGTCATTTCATACGGTAATGGCGCATATGCAGCCTGTGTTGTATCAATGGTAAGCGTATGTCCTTCTAATGTTGTGTGAATCTGAAGACATTGCAACAATTCACACATGGCATACACATCCTCAATCACCGGACAATTCTCAATCACAGATATTCCTGAGCCAAGCACCGTTGCTGCCATGATCGGAAGCACTGTATTCTTAGAACCTTGTATCGTAATCGTTCCATTTAATCTTCCGGTCTCTTTTATACTGATTGCTTTCAAGAACTCCACATCCCATTCGTGCCATATATATTATAATATGCCGAAAAACTGGAAACGTGCCATCTTTTCTAATATTCTTTGGTCACACGAATCTGTCTGGCTACCGAAAGTACTAATCCCATCTCGATCAACAGACCAAAGATTGCCGTTCCTCCATAACTGATAAACGGTAACGGAACACCTGTCGGTGGAATTGTATTCGTTACAACCGCTACATTAATCAATACCTGCACCGCAATATGCGTTGTAACACCAACCACGATCAATGCTCCATATAAATCCGGTGCACTCATAGCGATCATAACACATCGCCATACCAGAATAATAAACAAGCCTATTACGCAGGCTGCACCAAACAACCCTAGTTCTTCACAAATAACAGAAAAGATCATATCATTATGTGACTCTGGAATGAAACCTAGTTTCTGGATACTCTGCCCTAAGCCCTTACCGAAAATGCCTCCGGAACCAATTGCATAAAGTGCCTGCATGGTCTGATATCCTTTCTCATACTTTTCCGGATGCAGCCAGATCTTAATACGATCCATTCGATAACTTTGTGTCAGCAAAAAGATCGTCATAAATCCAACCAGAATACCGCCCATTGCAAAAAACTGCTTAATTTTCGGACTTGTAACAAATACAATAATCGCAACCATTGCTGCACATATAATACCGGTACTTAAGTTTTCTACCGCAATCAAAGCAACGACCGCCATAGGAAATGCAACAACCCTGAACAAGATCTTCAGGTCTCCAATCCTTGCAGCACGGATTGTCGCCACATGTGCTGTATACAAGACAATAACAACCTTAGCTGCCTCGGAAGGCTGGAACTGGACTGGTCCTAACTGGATCCAGCGGACAGAACCATTCGACGCCTTACCTACGATCAATACCAGGATCAGTAATGCAATAATAGCATACATCATCAAAAGAGAAACCCGTTTCCACCAATGATAATCCATCTTCGATACACCAAGCATCGCCGCAATACCCATAACTGCAAATAAGCCTTGTCGTTTCAGGTAATAAGCAGAGGAACCTGTCTTCAATTCTGCCGTATAGGAACTGGTACTATATACCATTACCAGTCCAAATGCAACCAAAAACAAGACAATAAACAATAACGAATAATCAAAGAAATCGCTCTTTTTCTTCGTCTTGTTACTTCTCTTTCTAGTTGGCCGTTCTACCTCACGTGGTCTTCTATTTGCCATACATTAAGCTCCTAACTCATTTACATATTCTTTAAACATGTCTCCCCGCTGCTCATAATTATCAAACTGACCCCAACTTGCACATGCCGGTGATAGCAACACAGCCTCCCCCGGCTCCGCAGCCTTTGCACAGATATCAACCGCTTCCTTGAGATCTTTTGCAAATACCACATCTGTAAAGCCGTATTTCGCTGCTGTATCTGCAATCAATTGTGCAGTCTGCCCGATCAGAACTAACTGTTTTACCTTACCATCAAACGCCTGAATCCAATCGTCAAATGCAACTTTCTTGTCGTAACCGCCGCCGATCAACAATGTCTTACGATTCATTGCCTGAATACCCTTGATTGCTGCATCCGGATTCGTTCCTTTAGAGTCGTTATAATAGGCAACTCCATTGACTTCTCTTACAAATTCAATTCGATGTGCCACACCCTTAAATGTCTTCACAACTGACACAATATTTTCCATTGGAATTCCCATATAGTAAGCAACTGCAATGCCTGCCATATAATTTTCAACGTTATGTCCGCCTAATAATACAAGATCCTTTGTTGCAATAACTTTCTTCTCTTCTCCATTCTCCCGAAGTACGATCCAGTCATCCGCAAGACAAATCCCTTCTTCTATATTATGTAAACGGCTGAAATATATTACCTTTGCTTTTACACGTTTATCTTTTGCCATCTTCTTTGTAATCGGGTCATCATAATTCAAGATCAGATAATCATCTTCCGTCTGATTCTTGCAGACATCCAATTTCACAGAAGCATAATTCTCCATTGTATAATGCCGGTTCAAATGATCCGGTGTCACATTAAGTACAGCACTTACATGTGGATGAAAATCCACGATCGTCTCTAACTGGAAGGATGATACTTCTGCAACTGTATAGGAATCTTCATCCATATCAAGAGCAACTTCTGTATATGGAATTCCAATATTACCTACCGTAAAACTATCTTTCGTATAATCAGCAAAAATCTCTCCCACCAATGACGTGGTCGTTGTCTTACCGTTCGTACCGGTAATAGCAGCCAGCTTGCCAGCTCCTGCCTGATATGCCAGCTCAATCTCACTCCAGATCGGAATCTTATGATCTCTTACTGTATTGGCCATATCTGAATCGACTGGAATTCCCGGACTGATAATACACAACTCTATATCCTGTAGTACACTATCATTCAGCTTTCCCAGAACCACTCCAATGTCTTCTCTGTCCTCAAACTGACTAAGAAACTGATCGACATCCAGGTCTACATTACCATCATAGAACACAACCTGTGCACCTTTCTTCTGTAATAACTTACCTGCATTTGCTCCACTTTTTCCTGTACCGGCAACCAGTACCTTCTTATGAAAATCCATAGTTTCCTCCCTAGATTCTATTATTCTCTTATATTACAAAGCCATGAGACCGATCAAGCAAAGAATCGCAGTTACAATTGAAAAGATTGCAACGACCTTCGTCTCCGGCCAGCCTGAAAGTTCAAAATGATGATGAATTGGTGCCATCTTGAAGACACGTTTTCCTGTCTTCTTGAAATATGTGACCTGTATAATAACAGATAACACTTCTACTAAGTATATACATCCTACAATTACAATATAGATCGGCATCTTAAGCATCACGGCAGTTGCACCGATCAAACCGCCTAACGCCAGAGAACCGGTATCTCCCATGAATACTTTCGCCGGGTATACGTTATAGACTAAAAATCCCAGCAAAGAGCCAACTGCTGCACATGTGATCGGTTCTAATCCTGATGCAGTTCCAATTGCAACTACGGTAAAGAATGTTGCAGTCAATACCGTAATGGAAGACAACAGACCATCTAATCCATCTGTAAAATTCGTACCATTGACGGTTCCTAACAGTACCACAAACAAGAATGGATAAAACCAGAATCCAAGATTCCACTCCATACCACCGGTAAACGGTATCAATACCGATGTACCAAGATCTGTATAATTTGCAAGATAATATGCAAAAATTGCTGTGATCAGAAATTGTCCAAGCATCTTCTGCCATGCATGAAGTCCCATGGAACGTTTCATTACAACTTTGATGTAATCATCTAAGAATCCTACCAGACCAAATCCCAATGTCACAAACAATATCGGAAGAATCTGCGGATTGCTCTTCATATAGAGCAACGATGTGATCACGATACTGCAAAGAATGATCAGACCACCCATCGTAGGTGTTCCCGACTTCTTCAAATGAGATTCCGGTCCGTCATCTCTTACAAACTGTCCGAACTTCAACTTCTTCAAGAATGGTATCATAATCGGACACAACAACACACTGATTGCAAAAGCAATCACAACTGGTAACAGCACTAAAAAATCAAACTTCATAATCATTCCTACCCTTTAGTAATTCTTATTTTCGTATTATATTTAACCCTACTAGTATAATTCTTTTTCTATATTTTATCAACCATTTTAAGGCTATTCTTTTGTCTTTTCCCCCGTATCCGTATAATCTGCTTCAATTCCAATATATGGTAATATGTTCTGATACATTTCAGACATTACCGGTGCCGCAATCGTACCTCCATAATAAATTCCCACCGGTTCATCAATCATTATAATCCCGATGATCTGCGGATTATTCGCTGGCACAAATCCTAAAAAAGAAGAGATGTATTTTCCATTCCCTCTTGGAAATTTCTCCGATGTTGCTGTTTTACCGCCTACACGGTACCCTGCCACCTGTCCTTTACTTCCAGAGCCCTCTGCCACGACCGCCTCTAATAGTTCCTTCATCGTATCGGATGTCGACTTCTGAATGGCATTCGCTTTCTCTTCATAAGCAAATGTATCCACTTTCTTTCCATCTTCATCTGTTGCATACATTCCAAAATGCGGAGTAACCAGCGTTCCTCCATTTACAACTGCGCTTGCCGCCCTCAGCAACTGTAAGGGCGTAATCTGAAATGACTGTCCAAAGCTCATCGTTGCCAATTCTACCGCACCAACATCCTCTTGTTTATGCATAATAGAGGAAGCTTCTCCCGGAAGGTCTATACCTGTCTTCTCAAACAATCCCAATTTTCTATAGTTCTTATACATATTGTCAACACCCACTCGTGCTCCCACATCTATAAATACCGGATTACAGGAGTTCATAATACCCTGTCGAAACGTCTCAGCACCATGACCACCCACTTTATGGCACCTTATTCTCCGATCTTCCACAATACGAAAACCCGGACAGGAAAATGTATCATCCACCCGGACAACCCCTTCCTCTAATGCAGCAGTTGCCGTCACAATCTTAAATGTAGATCCGGGTTCATATGTATCATTAATGCAGAAATTTCTCCACATTCCATTCAATGCATCCTGTTTCTCCTGTTCCGTCATATTCTGTTGTTTGGTTTCATCCGTTTTCTCATCTGTATTCTCCTGCGTCTCTTCTGTGCTACCCACATACAGATCCTCGACCGAAACAAGTGTATACGGCTCATTCAGGTTATACTCCGGCACATTCACCATTGCATAGATCTCCCCATTTTGTGGGTTCATTAAAATAACGGATACCCGTTTTGCCTGCTTTGCTTTCAATACTTTCGTAGCTGCCTGTTCTGCGTACTTCTGAATATTTACATCAATGGATATGTAGAGATTCTTTCCCGCAATCGGCTCCACTCTTCCTTCTGCTTCATTGGGGATTTCCACACCATTGGCATCTGTAAGCGTTAAGATACTTCCCGGCGTTCCTTCTAACACATCCTCATATGCAACTTCCAGTCCAACAATTCCTTGATTATCTGCTCCGGTAAAGCCCAACACCTTACTCGCCAACGTATTATATGGATAATACCGCTTGTAGTCCTCATCTATCATAACTCCATCCAGACCCAGTTCACGTAATTGATCTGCGGTTTCTTTTTCCACATTGCTTTTAATCTTCTCACGCATTGACCGTGTTGTTACTTTCTTACGAACCCATTCTTCATCCAGATTGAGCACACGGCACAATTGTTTTACAACCTCATCTTCATTTGTTACCTGCGAATGAATGACCGAAACCGAACACACCGGTTTGTTACCCGCCATTTCCACACCATTTCTATCATAGATCACACCACGTTTCGCCTTGATGCTTCTCTCACGTTCATGAAGTGCCTGCGCTTTCTGATAATAATAATCGGAACGGACGAGCATCAGATACGACAACCGTGCAAATAATCCAACAAATGCTGCAATAATCACAAGAGCTACAACAAAAATCTTCTTTCTCGTAAATGTCTTTGGCATCCGAAATCTCCATATCCATACTTATATTAATAGTATTACCTATTTTATATGAATATGTATTTCTGAATTAATTATTTCTAAAAATAACCCAGGCACAGATCTTCTCTCCCAAAAAAATCTGTGCCTTGACAATCAAACAGGACCCGCCACCGGTAGGTTTCCCTCTATATTACATTATTCTCATTGTGCTGGCTCTGCAGCCTGTGTTGTTTCTTCTGTTGCCTGTGTCGTTGTCTCAGTTGCAGCCTGCGTTGTTGTTTCTGTGCTGGCTTCCGTCGACTGACCTTCCTGCGTAGAAACTTCTGTTGCCGTCTCAGAACTTCCTTCTTCTGTTGATTTCTGCAAATCCTCAGAAAGCTGCTCTGTCGGTACATTACCTTCAAAGATCGGTGTAGCAACCTGATCTCCGACATCTGCACCTTCACTCTTATTCTCCGTATCTGACTGATAGATATTCATATACGGTAACAATTCCTGAAAGATCGACTGTGCAATGATCGTTCCCAAACCAGAGCTTGCCTGATCTTCTACATTCGGCTCATCTACTGTTACATATACTACGACCTGTGGATTCTCCACTGGAGCAAATCCAATAAATGACAACAGATATTTGCCATTACCTCGCGGAATCTTCTCTGCCGTACCAGTCTTACCACCAATTGTATATCCTGCAACTTGTGCCTTTCTGGCAGTACCGTTGCTTACTACCTCAAACAATGCATTCCGCATGAATTCGGATGTTTCAGACGATATCGTCTTTCTCAAAATGGTTGGTTCAATATTATTGATCACACCACCATTCTCATCTACGATCTGCTTGACCATATGTGGTTCATAATAATCACCACCATTGATCACCGAACAGAATGCCGTTCCAATCTGCATCATCGTAACCGTAAGACCCTGTCCAAAAGAAGAAGTTGCAAGTTCTACCGGATTCAGCTTATCTTCAGAATACACCAATCCTGCAGCTTCTCCATATAGATCTACATGGGTTGTCTTTCCAAAACCAAATACATTCTGATATTTGGCAAATGTACTTCTTCCCTCTGTCTGTGCTATCTGCATCAATGCCACATTACAAGACTGCATCAATGCCTGTTCAATTGAGACTTGTCCATGTCCTTCATGATTGTGACACTTGATCGTCCAGTCCTCAACATCCAACTTACCACCACAGAAGAAGACTTCGTCTCCCTTTAATGCACCATCTTCTAACGCACCGGATATCGTAAATGTCTTGTAGGTAGAACCCGGTTCGAAGCCGTCTGATATAATAAAGTTACGCCATGCCTTATTGAGACAATCTAATCGTTCATCATCTGACAATGCATCAATCTGTGCCTGCACATCTCCGTCTTCACTGTTAAACTGATACGCTATTGCACTATCTTCATACGGCTCATTCAAGTCAAAGCTATTCGAATTCGCCATTGCCAATACTTCACCGGAATTCGGATCCATGACCAGCACGGATACATTCTTTGCACCGGTCTGTGTCATGAATGCATTGATCTTCTTCTCCACAATATTCTGTGCATTCGCATCAATCGTCGAGATAATATTATATCCATTCACCGGTTCTTTCGTTGTACGTTCCAATGTCATATCTTCTGTCAGATATCCATATTCACGTCCGTTAATTCCATTCAACTCATCATTATAGTAGCCTTCCATGCCACCCTGACCGACATTACCACTTACCGTAAATCCAATTGCATGACATGCAAGAGAATTGTATGGATAATATCTCTGGTATTCATCTTCGAACCAGACACCTTTTACATTCTTACCATCTTTGGTAGCAACAAAATCGTTAAAAGGCTTCACCTGTTCATAAGTCAGTTTCTTAAGCATCTTCTTATATAGAGAGGACTTATCTGACAATGCCTCTTCAATCTGTGCTTCCGTCAGATCAAAATACTTCGTCAAGGCAGAAATGGTTGCCTTCTTTACCTTGTCATCCTGCAATATATTCTTTGGTTCAATAATCAGATTATATACTTTTTCACTTGTCGCCAGCTGTGTTCCATTACGGTCTAATATATCACCTCTCCGGTATGGAATCTCAATACTGTCATAGCTTTGCTGTGCTAATACAATCTTCTCATAACGTTTTCCATCTTTGTCGTTGATATACCAGATCCGCACAATCAACGCAATAAAGCCACAGGTTAATAATGCTGTGACCCAAAAAAACTTCTTCTGCATTCTTTCTAGGAAACGTTTTCTCTTCTTTGCCATATAATCACCTAATTTTATTCTTTTGGCACATCCTTAAACTGCTTCACATAATCAGGATTACTTGCTTTGTAAGATACAACCTGATCATTACCCGGATATACCATTCCTAATTCCTGTGTTGCAAAATCATATACCTTTGTTAAATCCACTGAACTGTCTAACCGTTTGCTTGTTTCATTGTTAGTATCTTTCAATTCATTCAGATTACTCTCTAATAAAGCAATCTGTCTTCTCTGTTCTGTTATATCTGCCTGTAAGGATAACATATTAACACATGCACCAAACAAGAATACAGTTGCTACAACAAGTGCCATTGTATAGCGCAGATCAAAAGCCTTTGCGCGCTGTGCATTTTTCTCAACTCTCGCGTTAGTCTTACGCTCTCTTTCTGGTACAGGCTGTCGATTCGGTCTAACTTCCCTTTGTGGTACCGTATTCAGCTTTCTGGCTGCATTCCCCTCGATGTAATAATATCTTTCCTCATTTCTTGAATCCAATCTTCTCATACCCCTTTTCTAAATACGTCTTATCTTCCGTAACCCGGATATTCCCCATTCATCATGTGTCTATCTATATACTTTAATACCTTATTGAGCTCGTTCAAATATACGAAGCTTTGCACTTTTGCTTCTTCTGTTCTCCTCTAATTCTTCCTCTGATGGTAAAATTGGTTTCCGTGTTATGACCTTACCTTTGGAAACCTTACCACATACACATTTAGGAAAGTCGGGAGGGCATGTACAAGGATTCTCATTTCTTCGAAATATCCTCTTTACAATCCGATCTTCTAACGAGTGGAACGTAATTATGCAAATTCGGCCCCCTGGGTTTAACAGATCTATCATTTGGTCGATGGATTGCTCAAGAATGGTCAGTTCCTGATTTAACTCAATCCTGATAGCCTGATAAGTTCTTTTCGAAGGGTGCCCTCCTGCAGACCTAGCTCTAATTGGTATAGCAGCCTTAATAATGTCATTCAGTTCAAATGTTGTCTCAATGACCTTGTTCTGTCTTGCCTGGCATATATGCTTGGCAATATTCTTAGCGAACTTCTCTTCGCCGTAATCCCGGATCACTCGGTATAATTCCATCTCCGGGTATTCATTAATTATATCTTTAGCAGTCATGTCCTGCCTCTGATCCATTCTCATGTCAAGAGGTGCATCCTCTCGATACGTAAATCCTCTCTCTGGTGTATCTAACTGATAGGAGGATACCCCCAGGTCAAGTACAATCCCATCGACACCGTCGACACCTAAGTCATGTAATACCTGAGGGGTTTGTTGATAGTTACTTCTTACAATATCAATCTTAACTTTATCTTTGTATGGTAATAGCCGGATGCCTGCCGCTTCAATCGCAGCAGCATCCTGATCTATCCCTATGAACCTTCCTTTATCAGACAAACGGGAACAAACATGATAGGCATGTCCGCCACCTCCCAGGGTGCCATCCACATAAGTACCATCTTCTTTGATATTAAGTCCCGCTATGGTCTCGTCTAGTAATACCGACTTATGTGAAAATTCCACGTTTCTCCTCCTTCTAGATCATAATTCCCAAATCTTCAATGCCCTGAGCCAGTTCGTTGAAATCAATATCATCAATGTTGTTCTTCTCTTCCCACTTCTCCTTGCTCCAGATCTCTGCACGTTCTCCGACACCAACTACCGTGACATCTTTCGTAATTCCTGCGAACTCACGTAAATTAGCCGGGATCAGGATTCTTCCCTGATTATCCACTTCACAATCTGTAGCTCCAGCCTGGAAAAATCTCTTGAACTTTCTTGAGCTTTCATTGGTCATTGGAAGCTGTCTTAATTTGCCCTCAAAAATATCCCATTCATCGTTCGGATAAGCAAACAGACATCCATCCATTCCTCTTGTTACAACAAAAGACAAGCCTAATTGTTCTCTAAGCTTGGAAGGTACGATCATTCTGCCCTTGGCATCTACTGTGTGATTATATTCACCTTTTAATCCTTTGGACATGAACTCACTCCCCTTCTACATAATCTCTGTCGTAACGAAAGTGATTCCGCATGAAATGATAAATCCACCACAATCTACCACTGCATACCACATTTCACCACTTACAACCACTATTCTACCTCATCGGGTATTAGATTGCAAGGATAAATTGTTCTTCACCCCTCTGTTTTCTATGTGGATTCTTGCCAATATTTTTCACGTTTCATTGTGCAATTTGCACATATTTTTGTTCTTTTTTTACTTATTCTTAACGTCATTTACACAATATCTAGTATAGGGTACATCCGTCCACTATCACATATTGTGTTTTAAGATTATGTATACTTTCCTCTCCACTTTTCACATTTTTCTGGTGGGAGAAAGTGGTGGTGGTGAGTGGTGGATGTTCCCACTTATTTTTAAAATTCCCCACTTACCCTCCACAAAGGTAACAAAGAGCCGCTTGCAACTCTTTTGCGCCCTCGCAAAAGAGCAAAGCAAAAAGGCGGTGGATAAATCCACCGCCTTATGCTGTATCATATCGTTATGAAGTTATTGTATTCCGTTTCAGCTCTATCCGTTTATATATAATATATACAGATGCGGCCACCACACATATAGCCGCTAACAACTGGGAAACCTTGAAGTTAATACCCGGAAGCATCAGGGAATCCGTCCGCAGACCTTCAATCCATACTCTTCCAAGACCATATCCCCAGATGTACATAGCAAACATCTCACCATCAAACTTCTTGTGTCTCCGGTACAGGAATATGATCAACAGTACTCCGAGATTCCATAAGGATTCATATAAGAAGGTTGGATGTACCTGAATGAATTCCATGCCATCTATATTCACCACATGATCGATCATTTCCTGTGTAATGATTCCATTATTCACCGTACTTAACAGATAATTCTTACCGCCAAACCACTCAACAGGAAGTGCCATCGCAAATAGGGAATCAGTATATCCTCCAAACGCTTCCCGGTTGAAGAAATTGCCCCATCTTCCAAGAATCTGTCCCACCAGCAATCCCATAGCACAGGTATCTAACATCAACATGACACTCACTTTACGTTTCTTGGCAAATATGAGCAATACAATAATTCCGGCGATCACACCACCGTAGATAGCGAGGCCGCCACCACGAATGTTGATCATACCAAGTATCGTATCCTTCAGGGATTGTCCTTCTTTCACGTAGTCACTTAGACTAAAGACCACATAATAGATTCTGGCTCCTAGAATTGCCGGGATCACTAACCATAACATATAATCCAAATACATCTCTGGATCCTGGTTCGTCCGCTTAGCCTCTTTGGCAATCAGTAAGTAACCTAAGATAAATCCCAACGCAATAACCATTCCATAAAATCGTATCTCAAATCCACCGATTGAGAATCCTTCTGCCACATGTTTCAATACAATCCCCAGATGAGGAAAGCGAATCTCATACATAGAATACCCTCCTATTATACGTTAAACTTGAACAAAATGACATCTCCATCCTGTACAACGTATTCCTTTCCTTCAGAACGTACAAGACCTTTCTCTCTTGCAGCCGTCATAGAACCATTCTCTACAAGATCTTTGTAATTGACAACCTCTGCACGGATAAATCCTCTCTCAAAATCTGTATGAATCTTACCCGCTGCCTGTGGTGCTTTCGTACCTCTCTTGATCGTCCATGCTCTTGTCTCATCCTCACCAGAAGTCAGATACGAGATCAAACCAAGTAAGGAATAACTTGCACGGATCAGCTTATCCAAGCCAGACTCAGCAAGTCCCAAATCTTCCAAGAACATCTTCTTCTCATCATCTTCTAATTCAGAAATCTCCTGTTCGATCTGTGCACAGACCTTGAATACCTCTGAACCATATTCCTTTGCATATTCCTTGACTGCTTTTACATAATCATTATCATCGTCTTCCGCCACTTCATCCTCAGCTACATTCGCTGCAAAGATCACCGGCTTTCTGGTAAGCAGATTATAATCTGCAATCCATGCTTCTTCGTCTTCTCCATCTACCTCAAAAGTAATCGCAAGCTTACCATTCTCCAGATGCTCCTTGATCCGCTTCATGAACTCTACTTCTTTGGCAATATCCTTATTGTTGTTCGCCGCTCTGGAATTCTTAGCAATTCTACGATCAAGGATCTCGATATCGGAAAAGATCAACTCAAAATTAATCGTCTCAATGTCTCTTAACGGATTAATACTGCCGTCTACATGTACTACATTCGTATCCTCAAAGCATCTTACTACATGAACAATCGCATCTACCTCACGAATGTTTGATAAGAACTGGTTACCCAGACCTTCACCCTTTGAAGCTCCCTTTACCAGACCTGCAATATCTACAAATTCAATTACCGCTGGTACGGTCTTCTTGGAATTATACATCTTCGTTAGTACATCCAATCTCTCATCCGGTACAGGTACTACACCTACATTCGGATCAATCGTACAGAATGGATAATTGGCAGATTCTGCTCCTGCCTTTGTCAATGAATTAAATAACGTACTCTTTCCTACATTCGGAAGCCCTACAATGCCCAACTTCATAACTCTATCTTTCCTTTCTCTAAACCTTGCTGAAACGGGCTTTGCGGAATCCGGTCATGTAGCAATGTATGTACCAATATGTCCAAATATTCCATAAAATTCGAATTACCCGTAACCTGGTCGATTGTTATTTGATTCTGCGGCGTTTACTACGCCGCACTTAACGCATATCATACCATAAAGGAAAGAAAATGTAAAATGATACATCCGATTAACGGTATGAAATTGTGTCCTGAATTTCGTTGCCTATATAATAAAAGACCGACAAACAGGGTTATCCAAAGTTCCAACAACAGTTCTACCACTATCGTACACTTTCTTAACCCCGCTTCGGTCTCTTTTCGTTTCAAATATTTTCCGGATTTTTTACTTTAATAAAATCCTCTATCCGATCAACTATTTAATTATTTTCAGTTTTTCTTTTCCTAACTGTGCTAACGTTGACACGAACATTACCAATTCCGTGTAACATACCACAAACAATCCATTCTTCCAACCAACTACATACAATACAAATGCAGTCAATACTACCAGACAGGCAATCCGTTTCCGTTGCTTATTAAAAAAGCAGCTTGCCGCCTCATCTTCATCATCTGCAAATCTACCGGCTGCTATCTGCACAGCACCCAAGCAGATAAGTGTTACAATAAGTTCTGCGCTCTCTGGTATCTCAACTCGTCCACTTCCATACAAACCTGCTATCACAACACTACAGGATAGCAAAAAGCAGGACCAATACTGCTTCATATGGATTCCCTTTACATAGGCACGTTGTAAAAAGAATACCACAAGAAGCAGCATACACTCCCACACACGGTTCATACATGCGGCAAAAGTCAGCGTAACGATAATACAGAGTGTCTGTTCTATACCCGTCTGAAATCCATATTCATAGGCCGCCCGATCAGCTTCCGTGATTATCTCTTTTGCCAATATGTAATTCGTTAACCGCTTTGCAACCCATTCCATTAGAACTTACGGAACTGAGTTAAATCCGGCTTTTCCACATCATGGAAAATACATGTACATTTTGAGCTTGCACCAATTATCGTCGCAATCACCGCAAATGTCGCCAAATAATTAGCTACATTCATCGTTCTCAGCTTTGCTGCCAATTTCTTCATAATTATGATTCCTCCTTCGCCTTCATTAGGAAGTCCCTTCTGCAAGCAGACATTCTCGCCAAGGCCAAAATGTCTTTCCATGCTGGGCGGCACATGGAACCCTGCTCACAGCCCCTCCCTATAACGAATCATAACACAAAAAAAGTAATTCATGAGGCTACTTGTAATAAATGGAAGTTTTCTTGTAATAAATGGAAGTCTCACTCTGTCTTATTTCTCCTGCGGATACAAAACCATCTCTAAACGATATACTTTTTCCTCTATATCAACATGATAATATCCATGATATTTTTGTATCACGTTACGAATGGATTGAATCCCTATTCCATGTTGTTGCGAATTATTTTTTCTCGTAGCCCATCCAGTCTTTCGCTCTTTCTTTAAAAATCCATCAAAGGTATTCTCTACAAGGATCACCAGATTTCCCTGATCGTATGACATATTAAGCTTCACATACGGATCATCAACTTTTCCTCTGAGACATGCCTCCAGTGCATTATCCAATGCATTCCCAAGAATTACTGAAATATCTTCTCCTGCAAACGGTAGTTCTGCCGGAATATTCAGCTTCGCATCAAATTTGATTCCACGCTCCGTTGCAAACGCATATTTACTATTTACAAATGCATCAATGATCGAGTTTTCCGTATTCACCACAAATAATCCATTTAACGAATCCAATTCCGCTAATTCCTCAATATTTTCTTCTAATTTTTTGTAATCCTGATCCTGCAAAAGTATTAACAGATTCAGCATCTGATGCTTCAGATCATGCCTTTTAACCCGAATTTCCTTCATCAGATTTTCTCTTTCATGCATATGCTGTTCTAATAGAGTAAATTCCTTTTCATATATAGACGTTTTTCTCTTCAATTCTAAATTTTCAGACAACTTCACAAAAATATTAAACATCATAATATTAATGCTTAGTAAAATTATAATGCTTAACAAAGTTCTCCAATAAAACCCCCTTATTCCCATTGCATATTGCGAATAAAATATGCAATATGCCAAAAACATGCTTCCCATAAACAATAGCAAAACTTTCAAATTGGATTTCCATTGCAAATATCCCATATCCATATTCTTGAAAAAATTTTGTAGTATTTCAACCAGTATTAACAAAAACATATTTGTTATAAAATATCCAATTTCACCATTCACCGGAATCGAAATATCACATGTAACAAATATACATGCAACCAATAATTCCCCTAGCAAACTTAGAGATGTATACAATACCCCAAAAACCACTTTAATTCCCACTTTCCCTTTATAAAAACATGTTGTACATGTCAAGATCAATATTGTAGATATCACCCTACAATAATCAGGATAATTAGGAATACTATTTTCTATAAACTGAGCACACACATTAATTATAAATATGTAAAAATATATTCCTTTAATCGCCTTGCGCTCAAAAAACGTCTTAAAATACTCATACACAACAAAGGCATATAACAATTCCATCAGCAGGTTCACACAAACATCTATTACCTCTCCCCACATTGTTATCCCTCCATCCTTTTCCGAATGTTCTGTACATATACTTCGTTCATCTCGCGAGCCCGTTGTTTGCTAATTCCTAATTTTTCCCCATTTGTCAATTCCACCTCGTGGAATGTTTTTCGAAAGATATATTGTGCATTTACAAGCGTAGATTGGTGAATCCTCCAAAAGTCTGCTTTCCCTTGTTTCAACACTTCTTCTATTTCATCTATTTTTCCGTAAAACTCTTCAACAGTTCCATCCTGCATGTGGGCTTCTATCATCCTCTTATTACTCATAAAATACATGATATTGCGTATAGGTTTTCGGTACTTATTTTTTCTGATCCCATATTCAAAATATTCATCTTCCGGTACAAGAAACGTATATGCCTGTTCAAAACATCTTCTCACTTTCTCTTCTTGTAAGGGTTTAACAAGAAAATCAAACGGATGCACCTGATATGCTTCTAACGCATAACTCTCATGACTGGTAACATAGACAATCAATCCTTTGCGGTCATGTTCCCGAATATGTATTGCTGTCTCAATACCATTCATCCCCTTCATTTCAATATCTAGGAAAAAGAGATCAAATTGCTCTTCATTCCTATTCATATACCGAATAAGTTGTTCTCCGTCATAAAACACCTCAGATTCTATCTGTATTCCATATTCATGTGCACTTGTTTCAATAATGCGTTCCATTTCCTGTATTATCGAATCTTCATCATCACAGATTGCAACCTTAATCATACTATTTACCTCTTTCGCATCATACCTGATCCCCCCTGTGATAAATGTCCCCCTGATCGTGTCCCAATTAGTTTATAGTTTCATAAATATACTTATATTTATACTATTGCTATCCTGTTTTTGCAAGTATAAAAGTTCTGGAATCCCATAATCCACAACGCACTTTCACCTTTCGTTGACATTATTCGACAAATAATGCAAAAACGAGGTACTCTACTTTTCATTCTAATAGAATACCCCATTGTACGTCCCTTCCTTCGCCTTGCCCACTGCTTTCGCAGCGTTTACTCATTCTGCTCATATAGAATAACAAGGTTTCAAAGAGATCTCTGTCATTTGCTTTTCTTTATTCGTCCCTTCCTTCGCCTTGCCCACTGCTTTCGCAGTGCTTACTCATTCTGCTTACGCAGAATGGCAAGGCTTCGGAGGTTCCTCTAAGATTTCGCCCTTAAATACAAGAAGAGGAACAGCAATGCTATTCCTCCTCTTGTGCTTAAGCGAAATCTTATTCGTCCCAATTATGATATACGGCCTGTACGTCGTCATCTTCATCAAGAAGATCAAGAATACGGTTCATCTTCTTGATATCTTCCTCACTTGTCAACTCAACATAAGTCTGTGGAACCATAGTTACTTCTGCCGATGCCATTACTATCTTTTCATTCTCTAATGCTTCGCGAACAGCAGAAAAATCTTCCGGCGATGTGAGAATCTCAAAGCTATCTTCTTCCTCTGAGAAATCTTCCGCTCCCGCATCAAGCGCGATCATCATCAGATCATCCGCTTCCATCTCGCAGTCTTCTTTGGCAACAATGATCTGTCCTTTCTGATCAAACATAAAGGATACACAACCTGTTGTTCCGACATTACCGCCACCCTTTGTAAATGCATTTCTTACATTCGATGCAGTACGATTCTTATTATCTGTCAATGCATCCACAATAATAGCGGTACCATTTGGTCCATATCCCTCATATGTAATAGAAACATAGTTAACAGAATTAGCATCTCCTGCTGCTTTCTTAATACCACGCTCAATCGTGTCATTCGGCATATTGTTTGCCTTTGCTTTTGCAATAACATCACGAAGTTTTGAATTATTGTTTGGGTCTGGTCCACCCTCTTTTACTGCAACCGCAATCTCTCTTCCGATAATAGTAAATATCTTACCTCTTGCGGCATCATTTTTCTCTTTTTTATGCTTAATATTTGCAAATTTTGAATGTCCTGACATGTTAACACTCCTATCCTTTCTAATTACCTTATAGACACAACTTTAACTTTATCATACCATCGTCGTTTTTTCAAGATTTTTCTATCTTGTCACAAAGTAAATCTTATGTAATTTTCTTTTATCCAAATTTAACATGAGTTTTATTCAACCTATTATTGATACACACTCATATTTTTGATAAGATAGATATAATTATAGCTTATTAGGAGGCTACCATGGATAACGAAACTAAAAGTATATATACTTCTGCATTAGAGATTGCAGATAAGATTGACCAACACCTTATAAAACAATCTATCACACATGAAACTGTAAAAGAATTACTCCGTATGGACTTGCGCGACTTTCTTATTTTTCTAACAATTGCAGACCATGTTGTTGAAAAAGACGAAATCCGTTACATTAACCGATCACTTGGCTATACTTTCGATGAAGATACAATCCGTGGCTACATTACTAAACGTAACCTCGCTGCAGACACCTTCCTAAACGATCCACCTAAATCTCTCCAATATTTCCTTGATTATGCCAAAGATGATTTTGTAATACATGAATGCAAATATTACGATATAAAAAAACTATACATCTTGACATTTCAGGCAATCGGGGAAGACTTTCTATCAAGTTGCAAACATATGGAAATGCTCGAAATAAATCAATTAACACGCTATCGTTTCATGTTAGAGAGTAAGATCCGAACCTATTCCAAAAGCGGCCGTTTTTCTACAACTCAGCCGGACAGTATACCGTTTCAGCCAAGAGCGAAACAGACCGACAATACCTCTTCCTTTGAGACAGACATACCATTTGTGGGTACAATACAGGAAGGCACACAAACTCGCAGCGATCTGGATGGTCTGCTCAAGCAATTACAGGATTTAATTGGTTTAGATTCCGTCAAAGAAGAAGTTACCGACTTAATTAATTTACTTAAGATCATAGAACTTCGTACCCGCAATGGATTACGTGCCCCATCTGTCACGAAACACTTTGTGTTTACTGGTAATCCCGGAACCGGTAAGACAACCGTTGCCCGTCTGCTGTCTCAGATCTATTGCTCCCTCGGCATATTATCCAAGGGACATCTGGTAGAAGTAGACCGTTCCGGTCTGGTTGCTGCCTATATGGGACAAACCGCGATCAAGGTCAAGGAAGTGTTAGACAAGGCAAAGGGCGGCGTTCTCTTCATTGATGAAGCTTATTCCCTTGCCAACGATACCCCGGATGGTGACTTCGGACAGGAGGCCATTGACACTTTAGTAAAAGGAATGGAAGATAACCGTGAAGACTTAATCGTTATTGTAGCCGGTTATCCAGATGAAATGGACACATTTATCAAATCCAATCCCGGTCTCAAATCACGTTTTCAGAAGACAATCTTCTTTCCAGACTATAATGCAGAAGACCTATTCCGTATCTTCAATAAGTTCTGTAAAGAAAGTGATTACAAAGTAAGTGAAGCCGGCAGCGTCTACCTAAGAAATGCATTAGCAGATTATGTGCAACATACCGATCAATATTTTGGCAATGCCCGGACCATTCGTAACTTTTTAGATATAGCAGTCAGTGCACAGGCGAATCGCCTTCTTGCCGAGAATGCTACTTCGAAAGAAGATCTGATCACATTACACACGGTAGACTTACAAGAAATTTTCAAAACAGAGGAGGATCATTCATGACATTACTTGCCTATCAGATATTTCAGACTGTTGTAGAACAAGGAAGCTTTCAACGTGCTGCAGAGATTATGAACTTAACACCCTCTGCAATCAGTCACGCAATTTCTACTGCAGAAAAAGAACTCGGTTTTCCTTTATTTAACCGTAATAAGAACGGGGTAACCCTTACCAGCTACGGAGAAAACCTGCAACCTTATATCCTCACGGTACTGAACAGTGATGCGAAGCTGCAACAGGCCATCTTGGAATTTAATGGTTTAACGCATGGTTCCGTTAAGATCGGAACCTTCTCTTCCGCTTGTAATAATTTCATACCGGATATCGTAACAAGTTTTTCCAAATTACATCCCAACATTGAGATTAAGATCTATCAGGGAACATATGACGATGTCTATAATTGGATCAAGACAGGCATTGTCGACTTAGGATTTCTATCAGAATCCAGTTGTAAGGATCTTCCCATTACAACATTGTACGAAGATGAACTTATGTGTATTGTTCCAAAATCATTTCATCCTCGCCATAAAGGCTATATTGAACTTGGCGAACTGGAAGGTCAGAACTTTGTATCTCAACGGGAAAGCACCGATGCCGATATTCAGATGTTATTGCAAAAACACCAGACAACCATCCATTCTTCCTGTCACGTTGTAGATGATTCCAGCACAATTGCTATGGTTGCCGCCGGTCTCGGTGTCTGCATTATGCCAAGTCTGGTCATGAAAAATATGCCTTATGATGTCGATATGTATTCATTGCGTCCTACCGAAAAAAGAATCATTGGAATCTGCGCATTGAATCCTGAACTCATGGCTCCTGCCGTGAAATCAATGTATAAACATATCCAGAAATATTTCCAGAAATAATATGGCAGACTGTAACCTTATACAAGTTCTGCAATAACAAAATACCGGGGAATCAAAGAATATTCTTTGATTTCCCGGTATCTCTTTCTATGCATGACACGATCATACAATCTAATTAATCTCTATCTATTACTCAATCTTTGTCTTTCCACCCATATATGGCTGTAATACCTTTGGAATATTAACCGTACCATCTGCATTCAGGTTATTCTCTAAGAATGCAATCAACATACGAGGTGGTGCAACTACTGTGTTATTCAAAGTATGTGCAAAATACTTTCCATCCGGTCCATCTACACGGATCTTCAAACGTCTTGCCTGTGCATCTCCTAAGTTTGAGCAGCTTCCTACTTCAAAATACTTCTTTTGTCTTGGAGACCATGCTTCCACGTCAATAGACTTGACTTTCAGATCTGCCAGATCACCAGAGCAACACTCCAATGTACGAACCGGAATATCTAAGCTGCGGAACAGATCTACTGTATTCTGCCATAACTTATCAAACCACATCTTACTGTCTTCCGGCTTACATACCACAATCATCTCCTGCTTCTCAAACTGATGGATTCGGTATACACCACGCTCTTCAATTCCGTGTGCACCTTTCTCCTTACGGAAACATGGGGAATAACTTGTAAGTGTCTTAGGAAGCTCTTCCTCTTTCACAATTGTATCAATGAACTTACCGATCATAGAATGCTCGCTGGTTCCGATCAGATATAGATCTTCGCCCTCGATCTTGTACATCATAGCATCCATCTCTGCAAAACTCATAACACCAGTTACCACATTCGAACGAATCATAAATGGTGGTACACAATAGGTAAATCCTCTGTCAATCATAAAGTCTCTGGCATATGAAATAACTGCAGAATGTAATCTTGCAATATCTCCCATCAAATAATAGAAACCGTTACCTGCAACACGTCCTGCTGCATCTAAGTCGATACCATTGAACTTCTCCATAATCTCTGTATGATATGGAATCTCAAAGTCAGGTACAACCGGCTCACCAAATCTCTCAATCTCTACATTCTCACTGTCATCCTTACCGATTGGTACAGAAGGATCGATAATATTCGGAATTACCATCATGATCTTAGTAATTCTCTCCTGCAGATCTTTCTCCTGTGCCTCTAAGGCTGCCAATTCCTCTGAACGCTCTGTCACAAGCTTCTTTGTTGCTTCTGCTTCTTCTTTCTTGCCCTGTGCCATCAAAGCCCCGATCTGCTTCGAAATCTTATTACGCTCTGCACGCAATGCATCTGCCTTACCCTTGGCTTCGCGGCTCTTAGCATCTAACTCGATCACTTCATCAACTAATGGAAGCTTCTCGTCCTGAAACTTGTTCTTAATGTTCTGTTTCACAATGTCTGGATTCTCTCGTAAAAATTTGATGTCTATCATTTCTTTTCTCCTCTTACCAATCACTTAAGATTGTATATTGCTAATATACTTTCAAGAGTATAGCACATTCTTTTTGGTTTTTCCATAGATAACACAATTTCTTCTATGGGCTTATTCTTAGTATCCCAATACTTTATCATACAACTGCATGTATTTCACAGCCGACTTATCCCATGAGAAATCTTCCTTCATATCACGGACAACCATCCGGTTCCACTCATCTCTGTGGTCGTAATATACTTCTTTCGAATAATTGATGATCTTAAGCATCTCATCTGCATTATAATTCGTAAATGAAAAACCGGTTCCGGTTCCTTCATATTCATTATATGGAATAACCGTATCCTTCAAACCACCTGTCTCTCTTACGATTGGAACCGTACCATATCGCAAAGAGATTAACTGTGTCAATCCACACGGCTCAAAACGCGATGGCATTAACATTGCATCTGCTGCCGCATACAACTTATGTGCTCTCTCATCCGAATAGAAAATGTTAGCAGATACCCGATCCGAATATACCCACTGATAATGCTTAAACATATTCTCATACTTCGCTTCACCAGTTCCGATCACAACAAACTGTACATATGGATCTACAATTCCTTCCATCACCCAGTCGATCAGGTCTAAGCCTTTCTGATCGGTCAATCTGGAAATAATGGCAATCATATATTTGTTCTCATCTACCGGAAGACCAAGTTCCTTCTGTAACTCCATCTTATTCGTGGCTTTACCCTTCTTATAGCTGCGAACATTATAATTCTTGAAGATCTTACCATCCGTATTCGGATCGTAGACATCATAGTCAATACCGTTCACAATACCGCACAGTTTCTGGTTATGGAATCGTAACAGATCATCTAATCCCTCACCATATTCCGGTGTCTGAATCTCACCTGCATACGTATCACTTACCGTTGTAATATAATCGGAATACACCATTCCTGCCTTCAGCATATTGCCATCCTTATAGAATTCCATACGATCCGGTGTGAATACATAATCCGGCAGTCCGGAAATATACTTAAACGTCTTCACATCCCATACGCCCTGGAACTTCAGATTATGGATCGTCATAATTGTCTTTGTTCCACTAAAGAAGGAATTACCCTCATATAAGGTGTGCAGATATACAGGAACCAATCCTGCCTGCCAGTCATGGCAATGAATCACATCCGGCTTAAAATTAATAACCGGCAAGATTGCTAATGCGGCCTTACTAAAGAACGTAAACTTCTCAATGTCAAAACGAATCGTTCCATATGGTGCCCAGCCAGAGAAATAATATTCGTTATCAATAAAATAATATGTAATACCATCTAACTCATATGTCATAATTCCTACATGGACGTTCTCAAACCGCTGTCCCAAATCCATATAAAAATGATGTACATACTGGAACTTCTCCCGATACTCCCATGGAATACATGTATAATTCGGCAAGACTACTCTCACATCATACTGATCTTTCGGGAACATCTTTGGCAGCGCACCCACAACATCTGCCAAACCGCCCGTCTTAATAAACGGAACACACTCCGAAGCAACAAAAAGAATATTTTTCATGCTAAAAACCTCCATTACATCATTTAATGCTCATTGTAATATTATACCCTTTTTACCAGATTCTGTCTATGTCCGAGTCCTACTTTTTCAACTCATCTAATGTTTTCTTATATGCTCCTCCAAACTCCCGCAAGAATATACGCACCTCCGGCATATCCATCTGGGTAAGTTTCTCATAAGTAGAAGCTTTGGCATTAGCAAATTCGCGGTTTCCGGTCTTCTCTTCCTCCACACATTTGATATATGCAGATAATCGGTCTGCCGCCTTCACAATCTTCCACAGATATTCTTCATCTTCTTTCTGGAAAAACAGAGACTCATATTCATCCCGTAAATATTCCGGCAACATCTCTAACAGTTCTTCTGCCGCCTGCTGCTCCACATTTTTATATGCATCCTTGGTATCTGTATTATAATACTTGATTGGGGTCGGCATATCACCTGTTATGATCTCCGTACAATCATGATACATGCCAATCAATGCAGCACGTTCTGCATTCAAATGTCCGCCACATCGTTTGTTACTGATCAGGGCAAGTACATGTGCGATCATTCCGACCTCTAATGAATGTTCGCTGATGTTTTCCGGATAAGAATTCCGCATCAGCGCCCAACGATTAATATATTTCATACGCGACATCATCGCAAAAAAAGAGCTTTCGTTCTCCATATTCCACCTCATTTTCTAACAGCCCGGTGTACAACAAAGATTACATACCAGATTGGCAAGACATAACTTGAGACAGAATCCACTACCATCCATCTCCGGCATACCATATCCTGCACCACGGCTCTGATACCAGGTACCTCCATTCTGCATTACCTGATAGAACTGT
>CACWQE010000024.1 GCA_902762905.1 uncultured Lachnospiraceae bacterium
ATAGTGTTACACTGCTTAGTGCTGCTACTGGAGCAATTAAGTGCGAACGGCCCCGGCTTGGAACCAATTTTTCTAGGCCGTTGCGTCCGTTTGGCACATCTGTCCGTTACTTACGCTGTGCAAGGGGGAAAGTGCTTTACATAGATTTAACATATATTTTACCCTGAAAAGCTAGTTGAACAACACCCTTATCCTTTACATTAAGTATGTGAAAAAGAGGATTAAAAAAAGAAAGTATTATGTGAAGGAAAGCACACAAAAGTGCGAGAGGTGAAGAAATGGGTAATATGTTGAGTACGTTGTTTGGTTTGTTAGGTGGATTGGCATTATTTCTGTTTGGAATGGAAATGATGAGTGACGGCTTGCAGAAAGCAGCAGGTGAACGGATGCGGTATATCTTAGGATTGCTTACAAAGAATCCGATCATGGGTGTATTAGCAGGTGCATTGGTAACCGCTGTTTTGCAGAGTAGTAGTGCGACAACCGTTATGGTAATTGGATTTGTAAGTGCAGGATTGATGACATTGCCACAGGCGATTTCCATTATTTTAGGAGCGAATATTGGAACGACGATCACAGCGCAGATCATCGCATTTAACATTAGTGATTATATTTATCCAATTATATTTATTGGATTTTTAATTGGTTTTCTTTCGAAGAAAGAAGTGTTAAAGAATGTAGGTAATACGATATTGGGATTTGGTATCCTGTTTGTTGGAATTGAGGTCATGGGAACAACAATGAAGCCATTAGCTACGAGTCCTGTGTTCCTGAATATGATCGGTAAGGTAGCAGATGTTCCGATTCTTGGCTTGTTGTTAGGAACAGGAATTACATTGGTTGTGCAGAGTTCTTCTGCAGTAATTGCTGTTTTGCAGAACTTTGCGGCACAGGCAGGACCAGATGGAGTATCTTCTATCTTGGGATTGCAGGGTGCGATTCCTATCCTGTTGGGAAGTAACATTGGAACGACAATTACGGCATTGTTAGCTTGTATTGGACAGAGCAGGGATGCAAAGCGTACGGCGGTAGCGCATACAGTATTTAATGTAACAGGTTCGATTGTATTTATGTTTTTTATTCCGTGGTATGCAAAACTGGTAGAAATGGTTTCTCCAAAAGGAGTGGAAGTCGATGTGATTTCGAGACAGATTGCAAATGCACATACAGGATTCAATGTGGTAAATACAATCATCTGGATTCCTCTCATTTGGTTTATGGTTAAGATTGTAATGTGGATTCTGCCGGATAAAGAAGTGAAAGAAAGTGAAGATCATGTACAGTTTTTGGATGTGCATGTTGTGAATCAGCCGGTAGTGGCATTGCACCTGGTGTCCAAAGAGATCATTTATTATGCGACACAGATGGAAAGTTTCTTTGGAAATATCAAGGATGCCATGTTAGAAGGTGGATTGGATCTGTTGGATCAGGCGGATGAGACTTTTCAAAAACTTGGACAGACGCACGAATATATCTATAATTATTTGATCAGTATGTTCTCTTCTGGTGCAATGAATGAGGAGCAATCTGCACATGCTATGGAGATTATGTATATAGTAGAAGATCTGGAACGAATCAGTCATTGCATGGGAGATTTGCTAGAGATTGCCAGAGAGAAGACGATGAAGAACTTTCATTTTTCTAAGAAAGCAATGGAGGAGATTGAAGAAAGTTTTGATGTAATTACGGCGATGTATATGGAATCGGTACATCTTGTTATGTACGGAGATAAAGATTCGGTTGCAGATATTGAACGGTATATGAAACGGATTGCGAAGCTGGAGAAAAATGTCCGTAAGAATCATAAGAAACGTATTAAAGAGGGTGACTGCCGGCCAGAGTTCACGAATATTTTTGCAAATATTTTTCATGGAATGGAACGAATTGGTGAAAATTGCAGTAATATCAAAGATACCGTTGCAGATGATACATATCTGCGGTATTTGCCGGAATTAGATATAAAGAAGGTTGCAGCACCGGTGGCACAGTAGTTCGAAATATAAGAATAGAGTAAACAAATACCCCTTGATGTAGATGTGATATCTATATACAAGGGGTATTGTTAGGATAATATATACATAATGATAAATATAATGGCGAGAATAAGCAACAGAATAAAATGTTGACCTAAGACGATACTGGTAATCCAGCTGATGATTAACAGTGCGATCAGAAGCAACATGATGATACGAAATAGTATGAGTAATTTGTGCTTTTTGGTTATGGCTGCTGCAAAATAGGTAATCAGCATAAGTGCCGCCATAATCATAATTAATATAAGTAATAGTTTCATACCTTCACCTCTCGAATTTATTATAACATAAAACATTTGTTCGTACCAGTCCCTTTTCTGTATAGAAATGGGGCTTTATTTTGTTAGAAACATACAGAAAATGGGTGTTATATGCGGATACACAGAAAAGAGGAATGAGAAAAATTCGCATTATGGGAAATGTGGTATACTTGACAGGTTTTGGAATTTGTGCCACAGTAGGGATTGTGTTTGATATGAGGATACGTGGAGGCGAAAGAGGATGAATAAAGATTTAACAATAGGAAAACCGGAATCGGTATTGTGGAAGTTCTGTCTTCCGTTATTTGGAAGTGTGATCTTTCAACAGTTATATAATATTGCGGACAGCTTGGTAGCAGGTAAGTTTGTCGGTGAAAATGCGTTAGCAGCGGTAGGTAACAGTTATGAGATTACGTTGATATTCATTGCATTTGCATTTGGATGTAATATTGGATGTTCGGTTATTGTATCGCAGTTGTTTGGAGCTAAAGAATTAAAGGATATGAAAACGGCAGTATATACGACGTTGATTGCCAGTGCGGTGCTGTGTGTGGTGCTCATGGTATTTGGTATCACAATGGGTGGAACGCTATTGCGTGCAATCCATACGCCTGAGAATATTATGCAGGATTCGCAGTTGTATTTGGATATCTACATTTGGGGATTTCCGTTCTTGTTATTCTATAATATTGCAACAGGTATCTTTTCCGCATTAGGGGATTCGAAGACACCATTTCTATTTCTGGCATTTTCTTCGACTGCTAATATATTGGTGGATATCTGGTTTGTCCGATCATTTCACATGGGGGTGGCTGGTGTTGCATGGGCTACCTTTATTTGTCAGGGAATCAGTTGTATTCTGGCACTGGTTGTTGTATTCCGTAGATTCCATCAGATTAAAGTAGATGGGAAGGCGGTCTGGTTTTCCTGGAGTCTGTTAGGCAAGATTGCGGTAATTGCGATTCCGAGTATCCTGCAGCAGAGCTTTATTTCGGTTGGGAATATTATCATACAGGGAGTGATCAATGGCTTTGGTGCAGGTGTGATTGCCGGATATTCGGCTTCTGTGAAATTGAATAATCTGGTGATTACATCATTTACAACGTTAGGCAATGGAATCTCTAATTTTACGGCACAGAATATTGGGGCCGACAAATTATCCAGAGTAAAAGAAGGATTCCGGGCAGGAATTAAATTGGTGTGGTTACTGAGCGTGCCGTTTGTATTATTATATGTAAGTGTGGGACAATATCTTGTAAGATTCTTTGTGGATCAGCCGTCTGCGGATGCATTAAGTACTGGTGTTATTTTCTTAAGGATTCTGGCTCCATTTTATTTTGTGGTATCTGTGAAATTAGTGGCAGATGGAATCTTAAGAGGAGCAGGTCTGATGAAACAGTTCATGGTGGGAACTTTTACGGATTTGATTCTGCGTGTGGTATTGGCAATTGTATTGGCATCGACAGCGTTAGGTTCTGTCGGTATCTGGTGTGCATGGCCGATTGGCTGGACAATTTCTATGGCTATTTCTGTGTGGTTCTACCGTCATGGACCGTGGCAGCGGGGTGTAAAAAGAGATGTGGAAGAATAGTGTAGTTACGAGGATGAGAAATCATGGCTGTTATGTCAGGAAAGGATGAGAGCGATGGAATGTAAAGCATTAGAGAAGAATATAATAGATATGATAGAAGAACAGCAGTTAAAATTGGGCTATCTGAATGAGACAGTTCGGTTATATTATCCGCTGAGTTCATTAAACCGATTCTTTGGAACAACAGATGATGAGAAAATGATGACAAAGCGTTTGGAGCAGTTTGCAGAGAGTGTGCAGGATCACTTCGGAAGAATTATTATTTCGAATAAGAACGACCGGTTTTGTATTGCCATTCCGCCACAAGGGGCAGAGTATGTGCATAAGATGCTGGATACAGAAGGTTTTCTTGCCCGGTTTATTGCAATCATTGGAAAACATGGGTGCACATTAGAAGATGTGTTTTCGGTATTTCATGCTTATTCAGATTGTGTGCATATAGAAAAGGTGGATAATGGCGAATTTGATTA
This sequence comes from uncultured Lachnospiraceae bacterium, assembly GCA_902762905.1. GTDB lineage: Bacteria > Bacillota > Clostridia > Lachnospirales > Lachnospiraceae > CAG-590. The sequence continues at coordinate 4,355 of CACWQE010000024.1, forward strand.
TCTGGTATATTTTGAGGATGGCAAACCGGATGATTACCGTTATTGTATTACAGAGGAAATGTGCCATGTAATCTATCATAGATATACAAAGGCAGACTATGAAGACTTTGGATTTTGAGAAGATATTTCGGAGAATATAGGGAGCAAAGTTTCATAAAATAGAAATGATGCACATAGTATAGGAGGAAGATGTGAAAGTTGTTTTGATAACGGCTATTGGTGTAGGTGGTGCAACTATTATAGGATCTTTGATCGGGTTCTTTTTTCATGATGTATCACATAAATTAAATGACATGATATTGAGTTTTGCGGCAGGCGTTATGCTGGCAGCCGCGGTGATTGGTTTGATTCTTCCGGCAATGGATATGGCGGGAAAAGAAACCATATGGCTGCCGATTGCTGGTATTTTTGTGGGAGCCTTGTTTTTAAATGCAATGGATCGGCTAACACCACATTTTCACAAATTGTCAGGAGTGGATATTGAGAAACATGAGCACAATCAGAACTTAGATGGAGCGTTGTTATTCATGCTAGCTGTTGCAATTCATAATCTGCCGGAAGGAATGGCGGCAGGTGTAGGATTCGCAGGAGATGATAAGGGAGCAGCACTTACCGTAGCGGTTGGTATTGCATTACAGAATATTCCGGAGGGAATTGTGACGGTATCTCCACTTATTATGGCAGGTGTGAAACGGAAAAGGGCTTTTTTACTAGGGGCAGTTACCGGATTTATTGAGGTAGCGGGAACCTTTATTGGGTATTCTTTAGCAGGAATATCGGAAGCAGTACTGCCGTTTGCTCTGGCATTTGCAGGTGGTACGATGCTTTATATTATCAGTGATGAAATGATTCCGGAAACGCATAGTCATGGATACGAGAGAGTCGCAACGTATTCTTTGCTGACAGGGTTTGTGCTGATGCTGATCATGAATGAGTTGTTGTAGATATTCTGGTTGACAGAGTAGTATGGATCTAAGCATATTGCATATATAATATTGGAAAATAGATGAGTATCCTCTTAAGTAGATAAGAGTAAGGTTTGAAATCTGCTTAAGGGGATTATTTTACTTTATAGGAAAGTCCGGCTTATATGGAAAGAATTACCTCTTGAAACAGAGTTACAATTGTGATAAAGTATAAAAGAACAAATGTTCGGAATACGTGTTCGGGTATGATGTGCTATACGTATATGGCTAAGAGGTGTGTATTATGACGATAATGGAAGATTTATCATTGGAAGAGAAGTTGACAATTCTTGCGGATGGAGCAAAGTATGATGTTGCCTGTACCTCAAGTGGAGTAGAACGCAAGGGAAAGCAAGGAATGACGGGTAACACAGCGGCCTGTGGTATTTGTCATAGTTTTTCAGCAGATGGAAGATGTGTGTCGCTGCTTAAGATTCTTTATACGAATGAGTGTATCTATGATTGTAAGTATTGCGTGAACAGGAAGTCGAATGATACGCTTCGAACTTCTTTTACGCCGGAGGAGGTATGTGAACTTACGATGCAGTTTTATCGCCGTAATTATATTGAAGGATTATTTCTAAGTTCTGGTATTCGGAACAATCCGACCCAGACGATGGAAGAGATCTATATTGCACTTAAGATGTTGCGTGAGGAACATCATTTTAATGGATATATCCATGTGAAGGCGATTCCGGGGGCAGATCCCCGTGTGATTGAGATGGTCGGGTATCTGGCAGATCGTATGAGCACGAATCTGGAACTTCCTACGGCAGAAGGCCTTCGGGAACTGGCACCGAATAAGACGAGACAGACGATACTGACACCGTTAAGACAGATTCAGAATCGAATTGGAGGAGGATATAGTGGGATTCATCGGATCGGCATGCAAGGAGGGCAGGATCTTTTGATGAAGGGAGAAGATAATTATACCTTAATGGAGCGACAGGATAATGGATTGATGGTGCCTCCTAAGAACCGAAAGAACTTTGTCCCTGCAGGACAGAGTACACAGATGATCGTGGGGGCTACATCGGAGAATGATTATCAGATATTGTCTGTCGCACAAGCATTATATCGGCAATTTGATCTTAGACGTGTGTTTTACTCGGCATATATTGCGCTGAATGATGATTCTGATCTGCCGGCAGTTGGAACGAAGCCGCCATTGCTGCGCGAACATCGTTTGTATCAGGCGGATTGGCTTTTACGATTTTATGGTTTTGAAGCTGGGGAATTATTGACAGAAGATCGACCGAATTTCAATGTATATTTAGATCCGAAGTGTGAATGGGCATTGCGGCATTTGGAATTGTTTCCGGTAGAAGTGAATCAGGCGTCTTACGCAATGTTATTACGTGTGCCGGGAATTGGAGTCAAGTCTGCAAGAAGAATTGTGATGGCAAGACGAACGGTGAGGATTACATTTGATGGATTGAAGCGAATTGGTGTGGTTTTGAAGCGGGCACATTATTTTATTACCTGTGGTGGTAAGATGTTATATCAGACTAAGATTGATGAGGATTACATTACAAGACGGATTTTAGAACTAGATCATAAGAAGAATTGGGAATTGGATTATGACATCACATTTCGGCAATTATCATTATTTCAAGATATGGGAATGGAGGACGTATCATGAATCGGGTTGTATATTTGTGCGAAGATACACCGGATGGAATCTTTACCGCAATCTATGATGCGTGGGCAGCAGGAATACCAGACGGACAGTTGTCAATACGTGTGGAAGATAATTATATGATGGAATTTTTTACAGATTATGTGTATGTACAGACGGATTTAGATAAGGCGGTCAAGGTGGCAAGGTCTGTAAGTCGCAAGATTGGTCATGAGGCATATGATATGATGTATAAGGCTTCTCTTTCCTGTGAAGAAGAAAAGATAGATGTGATCTATCATTTTTTGAAGATGGGATTTACATATGGTCCTACGGTTGTAACCATGCATACCAATGACACGGTGTGTCGTTTGTTTGAATTGAGTCGTACAGTAACGAATGAGGCACATTTGTTTCGTGAATTCGTGCGGTTTGGGGAGTCAGAAGAGGGAATTCTGATTGCGAGAATTAAGCCGAAGAATCAGGTTTTATCTTTGATGGCACATCATTTTGCAGATCGTTTCCCGGAAGAACATTTTGTCATACTAGATGAGACACATCGGATGGGATTGTTTCATGAAAAAGGAAAGAAGTGGTATTTGTCTCCACTGGCAGTAGATGTGTTGGAGAGAATCTGGACGCATAGTCAGGGGGAGAAATATGAAGATCTTTGGCGATCTTTTTTTCGTACAATTGCAATCCGGGAACGGACGAATCCAAAGTGTCAGCGCAATCATTGTGCATTGCGATATCGGGATTACATGGTGGAGTTTCAGAGGTAATTGGCAGATTGCATAATGAGACTATGCAATACGCACAGAATCGAAGACGAGAAACGTTAGATAACATACAATTAATGTAGGTTTTTGTAAATAACTGTATGAGGTATAGGCAAAATAAACTATATGCATTGTGCAACGTGTATAAATTTACAATAATTATTACTAAAATATAATTTGATTGTTGATATTTACCAAAGGCTATAGTATAATATGCACATAAAGAACACGAAGACAGATTGCTTGAATCAGAACGAGGTGTGCATATGGGATTATTTAGTAAGAAAGAAGATAAGAATTATATTGTTTTCGATTTGTACTCTGGAGAAGCGGTTGCCGCTTGTACTACTAAAGATGCAAAGCAGATAGTCCAGGTGCAGCCGAATGCACAGTTTATGGAGTGCAATTCCTATGAATTTTTCAAGTTCAAGGAACATCAGATCTTGCCAGATGATGCATCGGGAAGACCGAAGCTGAGTTTCAAGCAATTATAGTGAATGTGAGTGTTTTCTTTATCTTGTTTTTCTCCTCATATAGGGCAGATTGTTGCGAACGAGTGTGATAGGTTATCGACTACTTGTTGGTTAGGCGGCAGATCTGCCCTTCCTTTTTGTTCCCTTTTCAAGCATGACACATCTGTGTTATAATTCCCTAAAGAAGTGAAAGATCTTCTACAGCGTAAGTCGAGTTGGGTGCGAAACATTTAGGTTGTGAAATCGGTTTGGATATAACATATCAACGCAGGCACGCTCTCGCTACTCATCACTCGCAGCGGTACTAGGCTCGAAAATACCTCGCCAAGTACCGGCGGTTCTGAAGTACCTGCTTATGATAAATGTTGAAGTACCTGCTTATGATAAATGTTATATCCTTGCAACCGATATTTACTGTAATGCGTTTCGCACTGGTCGACATTACGTGCGTTTTTACACTTAGCAAAGAAACAACGGTGGTCTTTATGCCGTAACAATATTAACCAAAGTTAATGCTTGGAAAACATAGTGCTATAGCCGTTGCTAATGTACATTGCGCATGCTCATTAAAATAGATTCCGGTGAAGAAGGTTGTCATGAATGAGTGCAGGTACGTGGAGTACGCCAGCACTTGGTGAGCGATGAAATCGCGAACCTTAGTACTGTACGCCAGCACTTGGTGAGCGATGAAATCGCGAACCTTAGTACTGCTGCGTACGAGTCGTAGCGCGAGCGGTGCCTGCACCATCATGACACCTTCAAAGCACCGGATTCATAACCTTCAAGCATGCGCTCACATCAGCACGTCCGGAGACTTACGTTGTAGAAGAGGAAAAGCAGTTTAGAGAGGAGTTTGTACATGGGAGAGAAAAAGCGGATTTGCGTAGGCATACTTGCCCATGTGGATGCAGGTAAGACAACATTATCAGAGAGTCTGTTGTATGAGAGCGGAATGATAGCAAGACCGGGACGAGTTGATAATCAGGATGCATTTTTAGATACAGAAGAATTAGAGAGGGAAAGAGGAATTACAATATTTTCCAAGCAGGCGATCCTGCAATATGAGGATGCCGTTATCACACTGGTGGATACACCGGGACATGTGGATTTTTCGGCAGAGATGGAACGTGCATTATGGGTGATGGATTACGCAATATTAGTGATCAGTGGATCGGATGGTGTACAGGGACATACAAGAACGCTTTGGAGATTGTTGGAACGGTATCAGATTCCTGTTTTTCTATTTATTAATAAGATGGATCAGCCGGCAGCGGATAAGAATCGTTTGATGAAGGAACTAAAAGAACAACTGAATGACCGTATTGTAGATTTTACAGATGCAGGAGATGATGTATGGCGGGAAGAGATTGCTGTATGTGATGAGACTGTTATGGAACGGTATTTAGAAGGGGAAGAAGTGGGCGAGGATGATGTGTGCAGCCTATTGAAGTCTAGAAAAGTGTTCCCTTGTTTTTTCGGATCTGCTCTGAAACAATGGGGAATTAAGGAATTGTTGGATGCTGTGTGTCGTTATGTGAATAAGCCACAGACAGCAGATCAGTTTGGTGCAAGGGTATATAAGATTGCAAGAGATGCACAGGGAAACCGTTTGTCGTATCTGAAGATTACGAGTGGAATGCTGCGGGTCAAGGATCCTTTGGGATTGAATAATGAGAAAGTGAATCAGATTCGTTTGTATTCTGGAGAGAAATATGAAGCAGTACAGCAAGTATCTGCCGGAATGATCTGTGCAGTGACCGGACTTACCACGACACATCCGGGACGGGGCTTGGGAATTGATCAGGATGCAGAATTGCCATTATTAGAGCCTGTGCTTACCTATGAAGTGGAATTACCGGATGATATGGATGCTGCCAGAATGTTACCGCTCATGAAAGAATTAGAGGAAGAAGAACCGGAATTACACGTATTATGGAGAGAAGATACGGCGTCCATTCAGGTGAAACTAATGGGGGAAGTTCAGATTGAGATTTTACGCAAAATGATTGCAGAACGATATCAGGTGGACGTGCATTTTGGCACTGGGCAGATTGTATATAAAGAGACAATAGCAAATACGGTAGAAGGGGTGGGACATTTTGAACCGCTGCGGCATTATGCAGAGGTACATTTGTTGATGGAACCGGGAGAGCCGGGAAGTGGAATGCAGTTCCTTGCAGACTGCAGCGAAGATGTGTTAGATAAGAATTGGCAGCGATTGATTCTTACGCATCTGGAAGAGAGAGAGCATGTTGGTGTGTTGACAGGTTCTGCCATTACCGATATGCGGATAACAGTAGTGTCTGGAAGGGCACATACCAAACATACCGAAGGTGGAGATTTCCGGCAGGCTACTTATCGTGCGGTACGACAGGGACTGATGCAGGCAGAGAATGTGTTGTTAGAGCCTTACTATGCATTCCGCTTAGAGGTTCCTGTGGATATGATAGGCCGAGTCATGATGGATGTAGAGAATATGCAAGGTACATTTTCACAGCCGGAATTAGGAATGGAGATGGCTGTATTAAGTGGAAGAGTGCCGGTTGCTACTATGCAGAATTATCAGGTGACGATGAATTCGTATACAAAGGGACGGGGAAGTCTCAATTGTGTCTTAGATGGATATGGACCTTGTCATAATGCAGAAGATGTCATTGCTGCAAGTGGTTACCACGCAGAGGAAGATGTGCTAAATCCTGCCTCTTCTGTATTCTGTGCACATGGAGCTGGATTTATTGTTCCGTGGGATCAGGTAAATGAATATATGCATGTGGATAGTGTGTTGCACCCAGCAAAGAGAAAGGATGAGATCCGGATATCGAAGAACATGACAGCAGGTGTTGTGGAACAGTCGATTGATGAAGAACAGATTGAAGAGATCCTTAACCGGACTTATCATGCGAATGAGAGAGCCTCGAAACATTATTATAAGAAGCAGAGTAAGGCACCGGTGTATCATTATAAGCCAAAGCCTGTTCCAAGATATAAAGACCGCTATCTGATCGTAGATGGATATAACATTGTACATGCATGGGATGAATTATCCTGTCTGATTGAGGATAATTTAGAAGGTGCCCGCATGAAGCTGCTGGATATTCTTTGCAATTACCAGGGGTTTTTGAAGTACGAAGTGATCGTGGTATTTGATGCGTATAAGGTAAAAGGGAATTTAGGGGAGATGTTTGATTATCATAATATTCATGTTGTGTATACCAAAGAAGCAGAGACCGCGGATTCCTACATTGAGAAATTAACACATCAGATCTCGAAAGATTATTATGTAACGGTTGCTACTTCAGATGGGCTGGTACAATTGATTACTCGGGGGCAGAATTGTATTGTTATGTCTGCAAGAGAACTGCGGGAGGATGTCGAACGCGTGAATCAGGAGATACGGGCATATCTGGATCGTAACGGGGAGACCTGATAGAATATATCAAAGACATAGCAGATGTCTCAATGAAGAGCATCTGCTATGTTGTTGATACTGTATATTTAGTGTTTGATTGTCTGGTAAAGTCTTGCAAGTGGCAACCCGACAACATTGTTGTAGTCTCCTTTGATTTCTTTGACATGGACAGCAAAAGCACCTTGAATGCCATAGGCACCAGCCTTGTCTAGTGGATCACCAGTGGCAATGTAATCTTTTAATTCCTCATCAGAAATTGGATAAAATGTTACGTCTGTACGTTCATGTAGCAGATGAATCTGTTTCTCACCATCTTTTTTTAATATAATTGCAAGTCCGGTATATACCTGATGCGTGCGGTCAGACAGGAGCTTTAACATATCAAAGGCTTCTTGTTCGTCTGCTGGTTTGCCGAGAACTTCACCGTCATAGTATACGATCGTATCGGCACCAATCACCATGAAATCCTGATCGGTATAATTCCCTTTCACTGTTTCATAGACATCGTTTGCTTTTTGAAATGCCAGATCTTCGGCAAGTTGGCCAGGAGCTGTTTCGGTACGTGTTTCCTCGATCGTAGAGGGAACGACTGTAAAAGAAAATCCGGCCTGCTTTAGCAGTTCAGATCTTCTTGGAGAAGCAGAAGCTAGTATAATAGGAATTGGTTGGTCGATCATAGTATGCCTCCTTTTTGTGCGTCTTCTATCGTAATGGTCTCGTTGCTATATCTTGCTTTTTCGTATGCTTGTGTCAGATCGTCAATATTTTCATCATACACCTTTTGCATCTGACAGGCAATATCTGTCGGAGTGTCAGAAGGATGAAGTGTAAGTTCTTTGCTTTGTTGGATCTTTATACGGTAGAAACGTCGGATCTTTGCACGGTAACTGGAATCAAAATATTCCTGAATACGATGTATTACAGAAGAATTGACGTTGCCGGATTCTACTTTCTCAACTTTGTCATGCAAGGTTATGACAATGTCGTTGTCACTGGTGTAACGGGTAAGAAATGCACGGATAGCAGAGCGGATGATCCGGTATAGTACATAAAGCGCAGATGCGATCAAAGCAATTTCTATAATAATTGTAAGAATCTCGGCCCAGACCGGAGTCTTGGGAATCTGCTGGATGGCCTGCTGTAATGCATCTTCTTCTTTAACAGTTTCATTTTCCTTTGTGTCAGAGGATAAAAACATGCGAAGCAATGCGATTACATATAGGAAGAAGCGAATTACAACGCCCAATAACTTCATAAGGGCATCTCCAACGGTTATAAGAAAATGATCCAGATGCAGAACCTGTATAAATAGACCGAGTAGTAAAAAGAGGAACAGAAGCATACCGAGAAGGAATGTGTTAGTTAACATAATCTTTCTTGTTGGCATAGAAGTTGTGTGTTCTGCTTCCTGAAACATCTGGGATAATCCGAAGATGAAATACCGGATAAAATGTAGAAGAATTAAGGAAAGCCCAATGTAATATACACAATTAGCGAAGGTATTCTGATGAAGAATCCATCCGCCAATATAGAGTATAGTTACAAAAAGAAACAGATACCATGGTAGTTCCTTATAAGCAGGATCGCTTCCTGCACGCCAGATATAACAGGCATGACTGAATTCAAAGGTAAAAAGGACGATATATAGTATCCGATAGCATGTGCTTGGATAAGGAATGTATACAATGGGAAGAAGAAAAAGCCCGTGTAATACAAAATATAACAATGGATGAAAACAGTAGCGCTCAATGAGTGCATTTCCAAGCAGAATGACAGGAATGCCGATCAGATAATAAGGCTTTAGAATCTGTTTTTCATAAATGGTCAATGCAGTCAGAAAAGCCAGTATGTAGGTTAGGCATACGGTGCAGATTCTACTTATGTTTTTGTAAACGGTAAGGTTATGCTTTGTCATTGATTATCTCCCAATAATAGAAATGGTCTAAGGGTACATTTGCAGTATGAAGGAAAGAGGAATATTCCGGGCAGAGAAATGTAAGGTTCTTTCCTTGCTGCTGCAAAGTGGCACAGGCTCGAATAAGATCTGTATTGTGGTCATTTGACAGGATCAGATAAGACGTCTGGTCACAAAAATCCGGTTCAGAAGCAGAGTACAATAGTTGGTAAAAATCAGTTGCGGGAGAATTGACATCCATTCGGGCAATTCCCTGAAACAGCTTATGTAAATGCTCTGTTCCACTTCCTTCTGTAATGTAAAGTGGAGTACCTGTAAGACAGTCATTGGAATTGATCTGTAAGGATATGTATACTCCATGATTGTTTAATTGCTGGATCAGTGTTGCGGCAACGCTTAGGATATATTCTTTCAAGCGTTCCGTATGACCAGGTTTTTGGGTGTCGAGATTAACTAACAGCATTACATGAGCCTGTTGGGTATCGTAGAATGTATTTACCTGTAGGGAAGAATTCTTCGCTGTTGCTTTCCAGTTGATATATCGCATGGAGTCGCCGGAACAGTAATCACGGATGCCACGGAAAGACATTGGATCTTCATACAGATTACGTGTCAGGATATCTCCTATAATTGTGTTGGTCAATTGAATGTCCCGATGGCTTAGTAATAATCCGGGGTATACATACAAAGAGGTATCATTTTCTGTGACTGCGGCGTAGGTTTTGAGCAGAAACAGGTCTTTTGCCACCAGATGCACAGAGTTAATAGTATAATATCCCCGTTTTGTCACCTGAAATGGAAGCTTTCGTGTGATCTGTTGATTGCCAAGAATGGAGAAGGCATCATTTCGGTAATAGTAATCGGAAATGGCGGCACTTGAACTTTGTTCAAATATAAAGGAACGGGAAGTTCGGAATTTGGCATAAAGCAAAGAAAGAGGAAGCTGTTTCTGATTCCGTATGATCTCGGTCAATTCCAAGGTATCTCCAATATGGGCATAGGTCTGATTGTAGGTAATCGTAACCGTTAATTGGTCATTCCAATGCCGTTTGTAATAAGAATCCTGTATATAATATAGAAATATCGCAAGTGCAATGGCAATGATATATTGCATGGTATACTCCTTTATCGTTCAAAGTGTTCTGTTGGTACCGGAATCCGGGCTAGTATTTCATCTAGTATAGAAGAAGCAAATGCCTGACTGCCACTATTATGAAAAGAGAGCAGACGGTGACACAGACAAGGCTTGGCAAGTGTTTTGACATCTTCCGGAATGACATAATCGCGTCCGTTGATGAAGGCATATGCCTGTGCACAGTGTAACAAACATAGAGTGCCTCTTGGATTGATACCTAATGCAATCTGTTCATGGTTTCTGGTTGCCTGTACAATGGCAATGATGTAATTACGAAGATCTTCGTGGACATATACTTTTGTAACCTCCTGCTGTAAGCCTATAAGATCTTCTAAGGAACATACAGGAGAAAGTTCTTCGAGAGGGTTCTTGTCAATATAACGTTCTAGAATTAGCTGTTCTTCCTCGGCAGATGGAAAGCCCATGGAAATCTTTAATGCAAACCGGTCTAACTCAGCTTCCGGTAAAGGAAAAGTGCCGGCTGTCTCGATTGGATTTTCTGTTGCAATCAGGAAAAATGGTTGTGGAAGACTTCGGGTAACTCCATCTGTAGTCACCTGAAGTTCTGCCATTGCTTCCAGCAGACTGGACTGGGTTCTAGGGGTTGCACGATTAATCTCATCTGCCAATAATACATTAGAGAATACGGGACCTTTGATAAATTCAAATTCCTGTTTTTTCTGGTTGAATATATTGATTCCGGTTACATCAGATGGAAGCAGATCCGGGGTAAATTGCACTCGCTTGAATGTACCTTGTAAAGAAGCAGCCAGAGCTTTCGCTAACATGGTCTTACCAGTGCCTGGGGTGTCTTCTAAAAGAAGATGTCCTTTGGCAAGTAGTGCGGTTAGTAAAAGAGTAATCTTATCATCCTTGCCGATGATTACTTTGTTCATATTATTCTGTAAATTCTGTATGATAGAATGCGTATCGTTCATTTGTAACCTCCTGTGCAGATCACTGCATAATTTCTTCTATTATAACAGAAGATGCAAGGAAAATCTTATAGAGATTGAAAAATCTTATATTTATAATTTGCATATAGAACGCAACAATGATACAATCAGAACGTATCTGGTATGTGAGATGAGAAGGAGTAAACAATGCGTAAGAAAACCACAGCATTTACGGTCATTTTGATCATAGCAGTTGTGATTGTACAATTGTATCTGCGGGTGCCGGAAGTGCAGGAAAAGATCGCAACCTATACAGAAGCGGATTTTAATGAAGAGAATATCTATTCGGATCTGGATACGCTGGCACAACGTTTGGACGAAGAGATCCTTAAGGGAGAAGAATCATTTACAGTGTACTTGAAAGACATGGATGTGGATGAGATCAATCAGATTAATTCTTCCTTGAATGGAATTTTTGGAAGTGGAGAGACTTATCAGCAGGTAGGCGCGGTAGGTGACAGCTACAAGAAAGTGAAGATTACGATTCGAAGAACGATCAACTATTATGTGTTAAAAGCCTGCAAAGATGGGAACGGGATTCCTGAGAATCAGTCCAAAGCGGATAGATTATATGAAGTGGTAAGGCAGGTGTTGGATTCTGTAATCACAGATGATATGACAGATTATGACAAGGAAGTGGCATTGCATGATTATCTGGTATCTCATTGTAGATATAGTGAAGATACGACGCAGGAACCGGAGAGTGATATATATCGGGCATACGGTGCATTGGTGGATGGCGACGCCGTGTGTAATGGATATGCGGAAGCGATGCAGCTACTATTGATGTGTGTAGGCGTGAATACCCAGTTTGTGATCGGAACGGCAGATGGTGTGGATCATGCATGGAATCTGGTGGAGTTAGATGGTAACTGGTATCATATGGATGCGACCTGGGATGATCCGCTGCCGGATCAGGGAGATAATGTGCTTCATCCATATTTCAATGTTACGGATGATATCATGAAGAAGAACCATGAATGGATTGCTGAGGATTATCCGGCAGCAAGCCATATGGAATATAATTATTACGTCAAGAGCCAGAATTATTTTAGCGATTTTGATTCCTATAAGGATAGTGCATACGAAGTTATGGTGTCTCATGGCAATCGGACATATGAGGCGGTCATACAGAATTATGAGGAATCAGAAGAAGATATGCAGTTTTTATTTGATGGAAGTTATCGCTATAACAGTATAAGCTGGCAGACATTTGGAGAGGGCAAATATCATGTTTTGGTATTACATGCACAATAAATAATGGAGGTCTCTATGACAAAACAACAATTTTTAGAGGAATTGAAGCAGGCGTTATCTGGAGAAGTGTCATCCGAAGCAATGATGGATGCTTATAGTTATTACTCCAATTATATTGATGAACAGATGAGAAGTGGTAAGACGGAGGCACAGGTAATTGAGGAATTGGGTAAGCCGTTTATGATTGCCCGGTCAATTATTGCCGCACAGACAAGAGAACGAAATGCCGATGTGGAGTATACAGAAGATGGGCGCACCAGGAAAGTCTCTGGCTGGGAGAACCGGAAAAACGAACGGCAAGAGCAGCGGGAACACAAAGAGTTTGTATTTGATATGAATGCCTGGTATGCCAAAGTAATGCTGGTTGCATTTTTGATCGTGCTGGTACTAATCGTATTCTTTATCTTACGGGTTGGATTATGGGTGTTGTTTACATTCGGAATCCCAATATTGATCGTGCTTGGAATTCTATATTTGATCATGTATTTTTTCAGCCGATAACCTTTTGAAAAATTTTTTTGAAAAAAATGAAATTTGTGCTTGACATTTTGATTCATTTTGCATATACTATCACTTGTGTCAAGCGCACAATGGAATCTTAGCTCAGCTGGGAGAGCATCTGCCTTACAAGCAGAGGGTCACAGGTTCGAGCCCTGTAGGTTCCATTTTGGCGGAATAGCTCAGTTGGCTAGAGCATACGGTTCATACCCGTAGTGTCGAGAGTTCGAATCTCCCTTCCGCTACGAATCATAACCCTAAGATGTGAATGCGTCTTAGGGTTTTCTTTATGTATATGATAATTTATTTCATGACAAATGAGTCAATGAATGGTATAGTAGTTTCGTGGAAATAATTACACATATATTATGTGATGATGACAGATATAAAGCCATGCGTAAGCTGGTTAGAGATGATAGACGAAAGCAAGGAGGGCATTTTTGTGGAAATTAAGAATTATACAGTTCTGAAACAGGAGATGATCAAAGAATTAAATGGTACAGCGTATTTGTTACAGCATGATAAGACCAAAGCGAGAGTGTTGGTGGTGCAGAATGAAGATAATAACAAAGTATTTCATATTGGATTCCGTACTCCGCCAACTGATGATACCGGCGTACCGCACATTACGGAGCATTCCGTTCTTTGTGGTTCTAGAAAGTTTCCGGTGAAGGATCCATTTGTAGAATTGGCAAAGGGTTCTCTGAATACATTCTTAAATGCAATGACTTACCCGGATAAGACGGTGTATCCGGTTGCATCGGTGAATGACAAAGATTTCCATAATCTGATGGATGTCTATTTAGATGCTGTATTTTATCCGAATACGTATCATAATGATAAGATATTGAAACAGGAAGGCTGGCATTATCATTTAGAGAAGGAAGATGATGCAATTACTTATAATGGTGTTGTCTATAATGAGATGAAAGGAGCTTATTCTTCCGCAGAACAGCAGTTGATGCAGGCAATCCAGAAGTCCCTGCTTCCTGATACGACTTATGGTTGTGACTCCGGTGGAGATCCGAAAGCAATTCCGCAGCTTACGTATGAGGCATTTTTGGACTTCCATAGAAAGTTTTATCATCCGTCGAATAGTTATATTTATCTATATGGAGATGTGGATGTGGAAAAGGAACTTACATTTATTGACGAAGAGTATCTGAGTCATTTTGATTATTTACATGTGGACTCCGAGATTACGCCACAGCCGGCATTCGATCAGACGAAAGAGATTACGGTAACGTATCCACTTGCGGATGCAGAAGAGGAAGAAGAGAATACGTATCTAAGCTATAATGTGGTAGTAGGAGATAGCCTTGAACGTACTTTGAATTTAGCATTCATGATGCTTGATTATGCATTGATCGATGTACCGGGGGCTCCAATCAAGAAGGCGTTAGTAGATGCAGGAATCAGTAATGATGTGTTCAGTTCTTATGATGATGGAATTTTACAACCGGTGTATTCCATTATTGCAAAGGGATGCAGGAAAGAAGATAAAGAACGGTTTGTAAAGATTATTGAACAGACGCTTCAGGAGATTGTTGAAAATGGATTCGAAAAGAAAGTATTAGAGGCTGCCCTCAATCATTTTGAGTTCAAATTAAAAGAGGCAAATTATGGAAGATTTCCAAAGGGGCTTATGTATGGTTTAAGTGCGTTTAACAGCTGGTTATATTGCGATGATGAACCGTTTATGTATTTGAAATACGATGACAGTTTTGCTCATCTGAAGAAACAGATCGGAACCGATTATTACCAGAATATATTGAAAGAATATATTCTTGCGAATACACATAAGACGATTGTGACGGGGTTGCCTAAGAAGGGACTTAATAAAGAAAACGAAGCAGAGCTTGCAAATCAGCTGCAGACTTACAAAGACAGTCTGTCCGCAGATCAGATCAGGCAATTGGTACAGGAGACGGAAGCATTGCAGGAATATCAATCTGTGCCATCTCCGCAGGAAGATCTGGAAAAGATTCCGTTGTTGCAGTTGAGTGATATTGGTAAGAAGGCACTGCATATTAAGAACCGGGAATGGAAGGCAGCGGGAATCCCGGTAGTACAGCAGGATATTTTTACGAATGGAATAGCATATATTAGTTATTACTTTATGTTAGATCACGTTCCGGTGGCATTGCTGCCATATGTTTCCCTGTTGACAGCGCTGTATAAAGAGGTGGATACCGATCAGCACACCTATAGTTCATTGGCAAATGAAATTGATCTTAAGACGGGCGGGATCGGTTTGCAGTTAAGTTCTCTTGGGGTTCGGAAGGAATTAGGTGAATACAAAGTCAGTCTGGCAATTAAGACAAAAGTTTTAGAGGAAAATGTTCCAGATGCACTTGCATTGATGGAGGAGATTTTATTTACGTCCCATATAACGGACAAGAAACGTATGAAAGAAGTGCTTGCAGAGCTGATTTCGCAGATGAAGATGGCGATTACAGACAATGGACATACAGCGATGGCAAACCGTGCGTTGTCCTACTTCTCGAAAGGAGCATATTTGAAAGAATTATTAGAGGGTATTACTTTCTACGAATTCGCTAATGCGTTATATAAGAATTTTGATGAGTCTTATGAACAGATCTGCCGGAATCTGAAGGCAGCGGTTGCAGCGTTTGCAAGACCAGAGAATCTGATCATATCCTATACGGGAATGGAGAATTTAGAGCAGCCATTCGAGCAGGCAGTTAATTCTTTGAAGAGTTATATGCAGGATGAGGGAGAGGTTGTGGAACAACAGCAGCTTCCATTGGAGATATTAAATGAAGGCTTCCAGACTGCAAGCAAGGTGCAGTATGCAGCACAGGCCGGTAATTTCTTAGAGAAAGGATATGAATATACCGGGGCACTTCATGTGTTGCAGGTGATCTTTTCTTATGATTATCTGTGGATCAATGTGCGCGTGAAAGGTGGAGCTTATGGCTGTATGTGTAACTTCAACCGGATTGGAGATGCTTACTTTACCTCCTACCGGGATCCGAACCTTTCTAGAACGTATGAGGTATATCGTAATGTTGTAGATTATGTAAAGAATTTTGATGCATCCGATCGTGATATGCTCAAATATATCATAGGGGCAATTGCAAAATTAGATGCACCGATGACACCTTCCGCAGAGGGGGCTTATGATTTCATATGTTATTTATCTGGTATTACGGATGAGCAGTTACAGAAGGATCGTGATGAAGTGTTAAATGCTAATGTTGAGACAATCCGTAGTCTTGCTCCATATATGGAAGCAATCCTTTCGAAGGAATGCTATGCAGCCTTGGGAGATGAAGAAGTGATTAAGAAAGAAGCGGATCTGTTTAAAGAGATTAAGACGCTTATATAGAAAGTGAAGAGACAGAAGAAAAGGAGATTGTATGGCACAATTTAAGTCAGGATTTGTAACGATTGTGGGTAGACCGAATGTGGGGAAGTCTACGTTGATGAATCATTTAATTGGACAGAAGATAGCAATTACAAGCAATAAAGCACAGACGACCAGAAATCGGATTCAGACCGTGTATACCGGAGAGGAAGGACAGATTGTGTTCTTGGATACACCGGGAATCAACCGGGCGAAGAATAAGCTTGGAGAATACATGTTGAATGCGGCAGAGAATACGCTGAAAGAGGTCGACGTCATTCTATGGATCGTGGAACCAACCACATTTATCGGAGCGGGAGAACGGTATATATTAGAACAGTTGGAGAAAGTACACACACCGGTTATTCTGGTTGTGAATAAGACAGATACAGTTCCGGAAGAAGAGGTCTTTAAGGCAATTGACACCTATAAGGAAGTGTATGATTTCAAGGAGATTGTTCCAGTGTCAGCCCTTCGTGACAGGAATACAGACGAACTGATGCATACGATATTCCAATATCTAGAAGAAGGTCCACAGTATTATGATGCAGATACGATCACAGATCAGCCAGAACGTGCAATCGTAGCAGAGATGATCCGGGAAAAAGCACTGCGTTGTCTTGATAAGGAGGTTCCGCATGGAATTGCGGTTGTGATCGACCGTATGAAAGATCGACAGCATGGTAAGATCGTAGATATTGATGCGACGATCATATGTGAACGGGATTCACACAAAGGAATCATCATTGGCAAACAAGGGGCTATGCTCAAGAAGATTGGAACGCAGGCGAGAATTGATATGGAGAAATTGCTAGATACCAAAGTGAACCTGAAATTATGGGTGAAGGTGAAGAAAGATTGGCGGGATAGTGAATTTCTGTTAAAGAATTACGGTTATCATAATGATAATGAGTAGATAAGGAGGCGGCATACATGCGAGATAAGATTGATCTGAATGGAATAGTATTGAGCAGTATGCCGGTCGGAGATTATGATAAACGTCTTGTTCTGCTGACGAAAGAACGCGGCAAGATCACCGCATTTGCCAGAGGTGCAAGGAAACCCAATAGTCCTTATCTGGGATTAAGCGAACCGTTTAATTTTGGAACATTTTCCCTAATGGAAGGATTTGATGCTTACCGTTTAGTGGGAGGAGAGGTCAAGGAATATTTTCTCGATGTCAAGAATGATATCGAGGGAATCTGTTATGGGACTTATTTCTGTGATGTCATGGAATATCTGAATGTGGATGGTATTGGAGATATTAACATGCTCAATCTGTTATATGTGTCGCTCAGGGCTTTAATGAATCCGGCAATCCCGAATGCTTTGATCCGAAGAATCTTTGAATTAAAGGTACTTGCAATTGATGGAGAGGCAATGGCTGCATTTTCCTGTGTGAAATGTGGGGAGAAAATGGTGACTGCGTTTTATTTGGCGGGAGATGGCATGGTGTGTGATACATGTTGTGCAGGTACGCCACAGGTGAAACGATTATCGCAGTCAGCCATTTATACAATACAATATATTATTAGTACGTCGTTGGATAAATTATATACGTTCCAGCTGACGGACGATGTATTTTATGAAGTTGACGCGGTTGTAGAGCGGTATTTTAATAAACATGTGACGAAAAAATTCAACTCTTTGGAAATTCTTTCGTCTTTAACTTGAAATATTATCTATTCTCTTGTAGAATATATGAGTTGAAATTATAACGAAAAGGCAGAGGTGCGAAAGATGAGAAAGATCAAACTTGCGATCGTTTTCGTACTTGCAGTAAGTTGTTTGACTGGATGTGCGAGTGATGCGAAGAAGTATGATAAGAACACGATTATTGTGAAGAAGAATGGTGCAGTTGAGGAAGTGGCAATTGAAGATTATACCGATTCTTCCGTTCAGGCAGAGGATCTGAAGACATATATTGAAGAACAGATTACTTCGTATAATGATGAGAATGGTAAGAATTCCGTGAAGAAACAATCCTTGAATACAGAGGATATGAGTAAGGCAAAGCTGGTGCTCGCATATAAGAATATGGAAGATTTCAATGGATTTAATAATCTGGAATGTTCTTTTGCAGATGTAGATGAGGTGAAAGAAAGCAATCTGACCGGTTCGTTCAAGTCTGCAGAAGATGATAAGAGTGCGAAGAAAGCAGATATATTAGAGACAAAGAAAGCGAAAGTATTAACGGTTTCTGAGAAGACAAATGTTGTTGTGAAAGGAACGTTATTATACTACAATGATCAGGTTACAGTGAAAGATGACGTGATCAGCACAACAGGCAAAGAGAATGCAATTATAATATTCAAATAAAGAAAAAGGTAGGGTATAAGAGATGGAAAAGACAATGGATAAGATTGTGGCATTGGCAAAGGCAAGGGGATTTGTATATCCGGGATCAGAGATCTACGGTGGACTTGCAAACACATGGGATTATGGTAATCTTGGTGTAGAACTTAAGAACAATGTCAAGAAAGCATGGTGGAAGAAGTTCATTCAGGAGAATCCCTATAATGTCGGTGTGGATTGTGCAATTTTGATGAATCCACAGACATGGGTTGCATCTGGTCATCTCGGAAGTTTCTCAGATCCTTTGATGGATTGTAAAGAGTGTCATGAAAGATTCCGTGCAGATAAGATTATTGAAGATTATATGGCAGATAAGGGGATAACTATAGAAGGTTCTGTAGATGCATGGTCTCATGAAGAGATGGCAGACTATATTGAGAAGAACAACATTTGCTGTCCATCTTGTGGAAAACACAATTTTACAGATATCCGTGAGTTTAATCTGATGTTCAAGACATTCCAGGGCGTGACAGAGGATGCAAAGAATACCATTTATTTACGTCCTGAGACGGCACAGGGAATTTTCGTTAACTTTAAGAATGTACAGAGAACATCCAGAAAGAAGATTCCGTTTGGTATCGGTCAGATTGGTAAATCTTTCCGTAATGAGATTACACCTGGTAACTTTACATTCCGTACCAGAGAGTTCGAACAGATGGAATTAGAGTTCTTCTGTGAGCCAGATACAGATCTTGAGTGGTTTGCTTATTGGAAGCAGTTCTGTATTGATTGGTTAAAAGATCTTGGAATGAATCAGGAAGAGACCAGATACAGAGATCATGATAAGGAAGAGTTGTCTTTCTATAGTAAAGCAACAACAGATATTGAGTACTTGTTCCCATTTGGATGGGGTGAGTTGTGGGGTATTGCAGATCGTACAGATTATGACCTTACCCAGCATCAGAATACATCTGGTGAGCCAATGGATTATTTCGATGATGAGAAGAAGACCAAATATATACCATATGTAATTGAACCATCTCTTGGTGCTGACCGTGTTACACTTGCATTCCTGTGTTCTGCGTATGATGAAGAGAATATTGGAACAGAAGAAAAGCCGGATATGCGTACTGTATTGCATTTCCATCCAGCTCTTGCACCAGTTAAGATTGGTGTGCTTCCATTATCTAAGAAGCTGAATGAGGGTGCTGAGAAGGTATTTACCGAGTTGTCGAAGTATTATAACTGTGAGTTTGATGATAGAGGTAACATTGGTAAGCGTTACAGAAGACAGGATGAGATCGGTACACCATTCTGCGTAACATATGACTTTGATTCAGAAGAAGATGGTGCGGTTACTGTTCGTGATCGTGATACGATGGAACAGGAGAGAATCAAGATTGCAGATCTGAAAGCATACTTTGAGAAGAAATTTGAATATTAATAAGTAGATAAGAATTAATCAGAAATGCTGTCGCTTGTAAGTGGCAGCATTTCTTGCTTTATAGGACGAACTTTCCTATAAAGTAAAAAAAGAACTGCCACATATGTGACAGTTCTATGCGAAAGAAGTGAAAGGATTATTTTACTTCTTCAAGAGACTTGATCGTTGCAGTTAATTCTTTAAGAGACTGCTTGATTGACTTGTTGATCTCTCCGGAGTTCACGGCCAACTTACCAACTTCAGCGGCAACAACAGCGAATCCTCTACCGAATTCGCCGGCTCTTGCTGCTTCAATAGAAGCGTTGAGAGATAATATGTTCTGTTTGCTTTCAATCTTATCTAGCTGTACGGACTTCTCGTTGATCTCGCGAATCAATCCGGCAGCACGTTCGATATCTTCATCCAACTTGGAAATCTTAGAATCGTCTTTGTGGTTGATGTATTCTGCATTCATCAGCATGCTTACGGCATCACCTAATAACTTTGCGGAAGATTGTAATGTGTGTTCAGAACGGACAGGTACTTTGTGAAGTGCTTCTGTAAAATGTTCTACATTCATACCAGCATTCTCTGCTGCTTCAGCTGCAATAGAATCGTCCGGTTCATGCGTAAGTGCCTGACCTCCGATCAAGGAACCGGCTTTCTTATTATTCACGATAATGTCTTTGGTGAATTCGTAAAGCCCAACTGCACTTTTTATTGAATCATCATTGCTGGCATATCTGGTATAGAAATCAGTATAATGAATCTCTTTGGTTAATGGGTTGCCATTACTGTCAAGAGCAATAACGGCAAGACCGGTAGCATCTGCCCAGTCCTGTAATAACTGCTCTAATTGTGCTTTGTTAGAAAATGTATTAATATCCATATGTATTTGAGTCCTTTCCCTAATCCGTCGTTTGGTTAGTTTGTATTAAATATAATATATTAAGATTATACAAAATTTGAGAGTAAAAAGCAATAAATTTATCGGATTTATAAAAAGTATGAAAAAATATGACGGGTTCATATTTTTTACACATTCCTTCGTTATTATAGTTAACATAAAGTTTATATTTCTTATGGAAATATTAGGAAGAAATTGGATAAAAAACAAGAAAATATAAGAAAAAATTCAATTTTATGGTTGACATAAGAGATAAGCTTTGTTATGATAACCATGTTGGTGAATTTGTAACAATTTTGTAACAATTAGACGAACATATAAAAAGAGGTATATTATGAAGAAGAATATTGTAAGAAGTTCAATGTTGGCGGTTGCTGCATTATCTCTTATGTTAGGAGGAACTTCCTATACAACAAGTGTAAAAGAACAAGTAAGTGAGACACCTGCAATTGTCAGCAAGGCAATTGAGAATGGTGCATCGGATATGAAGACATTAGAGAAAGGAACTGCTGTACAGGTTGCAGAAGCAACAACAGAAGCGACTACGGAGGCAGAGGTAACTACAGAAGCTCCTGCAACGGAGGCTCCGGCAGAAGAGACACAGACTGCTGAGATTGAAGAAAAAGATGCCAAGGTTGAGAGTAATCAGGTTGTTGCCAATATTGACAGCTATTTGAATATCCGGGCAGACAATTCAGAAGATTCAGAAGTGGTTGGTAAGTTCTACAATGGTAATGTAGGAACACTTGTCCACAAGGGCAAAGAGTGGTCAGTCGTTGCATCTGGTAATGCATATGGATATGTTAAGAATGATTACTTATTATTTGGTGATGATGCAGAGCAGTACATAGAGAATAACTGTGATCAGGTTGCGAAGGTAACAGCAGAGACTTTGAATGTACGTGCAGATGAATCCACTGACAGTGAGATTGTGACACAGTCTGATGCAGATTCTGCATTAACAGTACTTAGCGAGGACAATGGCTGGGTTAAGGTTGCTGTATCAGAAGATCAGGTTGGATATGTATCAAGCGATTATGTATATTTGGATTATGTATATGAGACAGCAGTAACGATTGAAGAAGAACAGGCAGCGTTGGCTGCTCAGGAACAGGAGAATGAACAGCAGGCAACAGAAACACCTGCGACAGAAGCTCCTGCAACGACTCAGACAACGGAAGCACCTACTACAGAGGCTACAACGCAGGCACCTACAACAGAAGCACCAAAGAAAGAAGAGAAAGTGACTTCTACAGATGTGGTTGTGAAGGATGAATCATCTTCAACAGAGACTGTGAAACAGGCGTCATCAGGGTCTGCAAGTGGACAGGCTGTTGCGGATTATGCAGTTCAGTTTGTTGGTAACCCATATGTGTATGGCGGAACTAGTTTAACGAATGGTGCAGATTGTTCTGGTTTTGTTCAGTCTGTATATAAGAATTTTGGTTATTCCTTATCTAGAACATCCGCTTCTCAGGCTGGTGATGGTAAGAAAGTTAGTCTGGATTCTTTACAGCCGGGAGATTTGTTGTTCTATCATGGATATGGACATGTAGCAATCTACATTGGCGGTGGACAGGTTGTTCATGCAAGTAATAAGGCAACAGGTATTAAGATTTCAAGTTATGATTATTCACCAATTGATAAAGCGGTTCGAATCATTAACTAATAAGAATATAATAGAATCAAGAATGCTATCGGAGAGATCCGGTAGCATTTTTTTGCTTTTTAAGAGATTATTCTACTATATAGAGACATATTTATTTCTGGATATTCTGAAAAATGTTATGTATTAGAAAAATTATATAAAAAAAAGAAAAAAGCCTTTTAAATTTTATACAATATATGCTATAATGGTTTACAGACTGTGGGCGAGTTATTTAATTTGCCCTAGTACAATTAATTAAATACTTAGGAGGTATGAAACAAATGGCAAACAAATGGGTTTATATGTTCAGCGAAGGCGATATGAACATGAGAAACTTGCTTGGTGGTAAAGGTGCTAACCTTGCAGAGATGACTAGCATTGGTCTTCCTGTACCACAGGGATTTACAGTTACAACAGAGGCTTGTACACAGTACTATGAAGATGGTCGTAAGATCAATGATGAGATTATGGCACAGATCATGGACGGTGTTAAAGAGATGGAGAAGATCAACGGCAAAGAGTTCGGAAGCCTTGAGAATCCATTATTAGTATCTGTTCGTTCTGGTGCAAGAGCATCTATGCCTGGTATGATGGATACTATCCTTAACCTTGGTTTAAATGACGAAGTAGTTGCAGCAATGATCAAAGGTAACCCAGATCCAACATTTGAGCGTTTCGTATACGATTCATACAGACGTTTCATCCAGATGTTCTCTGACGTTGTTATGGAAGTTGGTAAGAAGTATTTCGAGCAGCTTATCGATAAGATGAAAGAGGAGAAGGGTGTTAAGTATGATGTTGAGCTTACAGCTGCTGACCTTAAGGAGTTAGCTGAGCAGTTCAAGGCTGAGTACAAGAACCAGTTAGGAGAAGACTTCCCTTCAGATCCAGTAGAGCAGTTGAAGTTAGCTGTTGAGGCTGTATTCCGTTCTTGGGATAATCCTCGTGCTAACGTATATCGTCGTGACAATGATATCCCTTATTCATGGGGTACTGCTGTTAACGTAATGCCTATGGTATTTGGTAACTTGAACAACGAGTCTGGTACAGGTGTTGCATTTACTCGTGATCCTGCAACAGGTGAGAACAAGTTAATGGGTGAGTTCTTGATCAATGCACAGGGCGAGGACGTAGTTGCTGGTGTTCGTACACCAATGCCAATCGCTCAGATGGAGCAGGAATTCCCAGAAGCTTACGCAGAGTTCATCAAAGTATGTGATATCTTAGAGAATCATTACCATGATATGCAGGATATGGAGTTCACTGTTGAAAACAAGAAACTTTATATGTTACAGTGTCGTAATGGTAAGAGAACAGCTCCTGCTGCACTTAAGATTGCTTGTGACCTTGTTGATGAAGGACATAAGACAGAAGAGGAAGCAGTTCTTATGATCGATCCTCGTAACTTAGATACACTTCTTCATCCTCAGTTCGACGCTGCTGCACTTAAGGCTGCTACACCACTTGGTAAGGGTCTTGGAGCATCTCCAGGAGCTGCTTGTGGTAAGGTTGTATTTACTGCAGATGATGCTGTTGAATGGAAAGAAAAGGGAGAGAGAGTCGTATTAGTTCGTCTTGAGACATCTCCAGAAGATATTACAGGTATGAAGGCTGCACAGGGTATCTTAACAGTTCGTGGTGGTATGACATCACACGCTGCCGTAGTTGCTCGTGGTATGGGTACATGTTGTGTATCTGGTTGTGGCGACATCATTATGGATGAAGAGAACAAGAAGTTCACTTTAGCTGGTAAGACATTCAACGAGGGAGATTACATTTCAATCGATGGTACAACAGGTAACATCTATGAGGGAGATATCCCAACAGTTGATGCTTCAATCGCTGGTGAGTTCGGCCGTGTTATGGCTTGGGCTGACAAGTATAGAAAGTTAAAAGTTCGTACCAATGCAGATACTCCTGCAGATACAGCTAAGGCTGTTGAGTTAGGTGCTGAAGGTATTGGACTTTGCCGTACAGAGCATATGTTCTTCGGTGAGGACAGAATTCCTAAGTTCCGTCGTATGATCCTTTCTGATACAGTAGAGCAGAGAGAGGAAGCTCTTAAGGCAATCGGTGAGTTCCAGAAGGCTGACTTCAAGGCTATGTACAAGGTTCTTGAGGGTATGCCAATGGTAGTTCGTTTCTTGGATCCACCTCTTCATGAGTTCGTTCCTACAGAGGAAGAGGATATCAAGGCATTAGCTGCTGATATGGGAATCACTGTAGAGGATGTTAAGGCTAAATGTGATGCACTTCACGAGTTCAACCCTATGATGGGTCACCGTGGATGCCGTCTTGCTGTAACATATCCAGAGATCGCTAAGATGCAGACAAGAGCTGTTATGGAAGCTGCTATTGAAGTTGCTGAAGAGACAGGTAAAGATATCGTTCCTGAGATCATGATCCCATTAGTAGGTGAGGAGAAAGAGCTTAAGTACGTTAAGGATGTTGTAGTTGAGACTGCTGACTTAGTTAAGAAAGAAAAGAATTCTGATATCAAGTATCAGGTAGGTACTATGATCGAGATTCCTAGAGCTGCTCTTACAGCAGATAAGATTGCTAAGGATGCTGAGTTCTTCTGCTTCGGTACAAACGACTTGACACAGATGACATTCGGATTCTCACGTGATGATGCTGGTAAGTTCTTAGATGCTTACTATGATAAGAAGATCTATGAGAATGATCCATTTGCTAAGTTAGATCAGACCGGTGTTGGTCAGTTGATCCAGATGGCAGTAGAAAAGGGTCGTTCAGTACGTCCTGACCTTGAGTTAGGTATCTGTGGTGAGCACGGTGGAGATCCTTCTTCAATCGAGTTCTGCCATAAGGTAGGTCTTAACTATGTATCATGTTCACCATTCCGTGTACCTATCGCACGTCTTGCTGCTGCTCAGGCTGCAATTCTTGATAAATAATTTATCAGGCAGATTTGCATAGAACACAGGTGATATATAATTTGATATTATATTACGAATGATAAAGAACCCCGCAGAGTTTTGGCTCTGCGGGGTTTTCGTGTTGTATAGTAAATATTAGAATTACGCAATCCGTGTATATAAAATAAATTGCTTGATAAAAAATATGTGCTAATATAAAAAATGAAAGAGAATCTTAATGGATGAGGTGGAGTGGTTTATATGAATAGCATTTTGAAAAAGATTATTATAGTAATTTGGACTTTTGCGTTGATCATACCGAGTGTGCCTGTAACGGCTGCGGAAACAGCAGAGGAACCAGGTAAAACGGATACTTTATATATTGATGTATTCATTCCCAGACATTATCATTGGGGATTCTATTGGGGTGAGAAGCTAAAATATTTGCCGGAAGATGTGGCTGAGAAGGAGAGAAATAAAATTGACAAAGACATACATCAGACATATGAAACGGGCTATTTTTATCCAGATGAGGAAATACGTAAAGAGAAGTATGATGAGGATGTTGAAATTGGTAAAGAAAAATATCGTGCACTTTATGATTCGGAAGCCCCAAGCGATTTAGATGCGGTAAGATGTTATTGGAACTATCCATTTTCTGGAACATATCAGAGTGAAGTGGATAATGATTATCCATTCAGTAAAAATTATATATGGCGTGTGGGCGATGTTCCTGCAAAAGATGGTGTTAATGTTGGCAATGATGTAAATGAGGCGATTGAAGCAGGGGTGAAATTATATGAGTCGTATGATGAGCTGAGAGAGGATTGTCCTGAGAAGACCAGATATACGTTGTCTTTGGAATATTGGAATAGTATTAAAGATAATTTTGATAATGTATTACCATATTGGCGAAACTATGGTGGTGGATACTCAGATTATTCTGAAAGTAATTATGGGGATTATTATTCCATTCTGTATTATAAAACCCGGGCGTATTATTTTTCCTCTATGGGGGATCGTATTGATCCGGTGGGAGCAAATCATTACTATTTAAGCAAGTACGACAATGATGAGGAGTGGACAAAACAGAACCAAAGTGGATATGCGAGTTATTACAATCTGGGAGATATCCATTGGGAATGGAATGATTTTACTTCCGGTGACATTAACATTACATATGATGTAGTCTTTCCGGGATGTAAGTTTCCTAACAATTATGATGATCTTTCTGCAGATACAGAATATCGTAAGAATGCAATAGATTATTATAAGCAATATACTGATTATAAGTATTATATGGGGTATGCGGAGGCTATAAGTGAGCCGTATACTGGAGAGAGACATTATCAGGAAGATTGGGTAGAATCTGTTTATTGGCGGAGGCAAAAGGAAAAAAATATAGTGAAAAAGATTGCACAAGCATTGGAAGCAACCACTCAGAAACCGCAATATAGTTCGTTCTACAAAGAGGATGGTGTAACATATTTTGAGGATAAATATGATGATTTGATAGCATTTACCTACGATGATGAGAATTTCTACCATGTTAACTATGATATGATAAATTGTAAGGAAGTTTATGAAGAAAATAATATATGGTATTTTGTAAATGATAATTACAAATATTATATTAAAGATGGTCTGGAATATTATGAATATCCTGGTTATACATATTATAAGGATGCTAATGGGCAATATCATACTATTTATCCTCAAGGAAATGATGTGGAGAATAAAAAAATAATACTTCTATAGAACGAAAAGTAAAACAAAATAAAATAGAACAAGATAAAGCGGAACAAGATAAAGAAATAGAAGAATTATATCTTTCTGGTATTTCCCAAAAGATTGCGGCAGGGAAAAAACTGAAACTAGAGGCTCAAATAGTACCTTTAGATGCCACAAATCAAACACTGAAATGGACTAGTAGTAATACTAAATATGCAACGGTTTCTTCAAATGGAGTAGTAACAACGAAGAAAAAAGGTGTCGGTAAGAACGTTATCATTGAAGCAGCTACTCAGGACGGAAGTGGAATTGTTGCTTCATATAGGATAAAGATAGTCAAACATGCGTTGAAAGCCATTAAGTTAAAGGCTAAAAGCAAAACTGTGAACGTAGGAAAGAAACTTGCTATTAAAGCGACAGTAAAGACAACAGGGAAAACTGCCAATAAAGCACTGCAATGGAGTTCTTCTAATACCGAATATGCGACAGTTTCAGAGAGTGGTGTTGTAACGGCGAAAGAAGCTGGACGTGGAAAAATAGTTAAGATTATTGCTAGGGCAACAGATGGAACAGGCAAGAAAGCAGTAATAAAGATTAAAATAAAATAATCAATATAGTATATAAAAAGAAGGGAATATGAGCGTAGATGTAAGGTCTGCGCTCTATTTTTATGTCATGATATATTGTGTAGTGTATTATAAAAGGGAACAAGCAAAAGATATATGTCCATAAAACGACGATTGCCATAGTTTTTGCTGGAAATATATGTTATAATACCTAATAAGGTTTTGTATATGAGGGGTTGTACATATGAAGATTAAGACAAAGAAGATAACATATGAGCAGTTGATGAAGATGCCCGGACGGGTGCATCATGATCCGGTAAGACCAATCAAAGGTTTACGGTGGTTGATCAAAGCGTTATCGGCTGATGAGCTAAAGAAGGCAGGGTTTACCTATTCATTCCATGGTATGGAACGGTTAGGAGCGGAGGAACCCTGTCTTATTTTGATGAATCACAGCAGTTTTATTGATCTGAAGATCGCGGAGACAGTATTATATCCAAGACCACTTAATATTATCTGTACGTCGGATGGATTAGTGGGAAAAGAATGGCTGATGCGCCAGGTAGGCTGTATTCCTACGAACAAGTTTGTAACGGATGTGCAGATGGTAAAGGATATGTATTATGCATTACATACGCTAGGTAATTCTGTGTTAATGTATCCAGAAGCAAGCTATAGTTTTGATGGAACAACGACGCCGTTACCGGATACGATTGGTAAATGTCTGAAATTATTAAAGGTTCCGGTTGTAATGATCCGGACACATGGAGCTTTTCTGCATGATCCATTATATAATAATCTGCAGATCCGCAAGGTGAATGTTCATGCGGATGTTACATATCTGTTATCGAAAGAGGATATCGGCAACCGGACAGTTCGTGAGTTACAGAAGCAGATTGAAGAGGAATTTACATTTGATAACTTCCGGGAACAGCAGGAGAAGCACATTGCAGTAACAGAGGAGTTTCGGGCGGATTGTCTGGAAAGAGTATTATATAAGTGTCCGCATTGTGGGCGGGAAGATGGTATGAAGGGAAAGGGTATCTATATTGGATGTTCTCATTGTGGAGTACGATATGAATTGACGGAATATGGATATTTGAAAACAACGACGGGGGACGCAGCATTTACTCATGTGCCAGATTGGTATCAATGGCAACGGGAAGAAGTGAAGAAAGAGATTGTAGATGGCAGTTATCAGCTAGATGCAGCAGTTGAGATCGGTATTATGCAGGATATGCAAGCAATCTATCAGGTGGGAGAGGGAAGGCTTCGACAGGATAAGACAGGATTTCATCTGGTTGGTTGCGATGGAAAGCTGACATATGATCAGTCGCCCAAAGCATCCTATAGTTTGTATGCGGATTATTACTGGTATGAACTTGGAGATGTGATCTGCATTGGAAATATGGAGCAATTATTTTATTGCTTTCCAAAGGAACCGATTCCGGTTGCGAAGGCAAGAATTGCCGCAGAGGAGCTATATAAGATTGTAAAACATCGGTAAGTAAATTAAAGAAATTGGTAAGAATAGAGATATGTTTCGACATTATTTTATTAATTTTATCATTTTTCATGTTTACAAATAGAGGGAATCAATACTACACTATATATAATTGTAGGGATAAGGTAGCGTTTTCATATATTTATAGATGGAGATTATTGCACGGTAGATAAGGGGTCATTAGAAAGTCGGTGTATGAATAAGAATGGGAAATATGGATTACAGTAACATAGATAATTTCACAGATGATCAGAAACGGGAGATTACACAAGGCGAACAGATTGGATTAGACGTTAGCGTCTATGCAAAACCGGAATTTCTGGCAATCCAGATGAGGGAGATTCGGGTTGGAATGTTAGAACATCTTCCGGTTCAATGGTATGCCAAACCGGAATATGATTGGTTTCAGATGGAAGAGATCCGAAAAGGATTAGAGCAGGGATTGGATATTCAGATATATGCTGATCCAAAGATTTCATTCGAAGTAATGAGGCAGATGCGGAAAGGCCTCGAAGATAGCTTGGATCTGTCACAGTGCAGAAACCTTCCCGCTGGCATTTTACGTGAATTGCGCAAGGCGAGAAAAGATCATATTGATATTGATGGATATATATTAATCAGGGATATGATGAGGAGCAGTTAAAGGAAATTCGTCTGGCTATTAAAGCAGGGGTTGATATAGATCCTTATCTGATATCTACTTATAGAGGTGTTTCTATCCGGGAGATTCGACTGGGACTTGAACATAATGTGGACGTATCCATATACGCAAAGATTGATTATAATTGGCATCAGATGAAAGAAATCCGGCTTGGCTTAGAGAAACGTCTGGATGTATCCGCATATAAGAACGATCTCTATAGCTGGCAACAGATGAGGGAGATCCGACTCGGCTTAGAAGAGGGATTAGATGTTACCCGATATTCAAGTCTTATGTATACAGCGCATGCGATGGCAGAGAAACGGGAAGAAATGCTGGAAGAGATCTCGATTCCATTTACTTCCGGAAGTATGCAGGAGGAAGAATATAGTAAATTTACTTTGCTTGTGAATGATAATGGAATGGAAGCAGTTGTTCTGTTACATGAGAAGCTTGTACCGATACCTGAAGAGGCGGTCTTTGCAGCATTGAAGGAGAATAAAGTAGTTCGGGGAATCGATTATAAGATGGTGAAACGGATATGTGATGGGAATGTCGATAATGATATTGTAGTCATTGCAAAAGGGAAAACACCAAATGCAGGGAAAGACGGCTGGTATGAATTCTTTTTTGATGTAGATATTAAGGCGAAACCGGTTCGGTTAGAAGATGGTTCCGTAGATTATCAGAATGCAAAGTGGTTTGAGCTAGTAGAGAAAGGACAGACTATAGTCAAATATCATCCGGCAGAGTTTGGGGAGAATGGTTATAATATCTGGGGCGAGATATTGCCTGCTAAGAAAGGAAAAGAACAGACTGTCCTTAGCGGAAAGGGTTTTGAAATATCAGAGGACCAGTGTACGTATGTGGCCACTATGAATGGCAAGGCAGATTATAAGGATGGACGAATTGAGATTAATAATGTATTGTCACTTAAGGATGTGAATCTGGCGACTGGTAATATATTTTTTGATGGTTCCATCTATATACAAGGGTCTGTTGGAGACGGTGTGACTGTTGAGGCAACCAAGGACATCTTAGTAGATGGTTTTATCGGAGCGTCAGTGCTTAAAGCCGGTGGAGATATCATTTTGAGGCAGGGTAATAATGCTGCAGGGCGGGGACTTGTGACAGCAGATGGAAGTGTTAGCGGTAGTTTCTTCGAAGGTGCTAATGTTGAGGCTGGAGCGAATATATTTGCGAATTATTGTATGAACAGTCAGTTAGACGCTGGGGACCGGATTGAGATATCAGGTAGAAATGGTGTCCTGGTCGGCGGGGTTACGGTTGCCGGTTCGTGTGTTCAGGCATTTAATATTGGTAATGTGGCAGGCGTTGGAACTAAATTGATTGTTGGAAACAAGAAAGAGATTCTCCAAAAAGAAGCAGAGCTAATTGAAAAACAAAAAACAGTAACAAAAGAACTAAAACTATTTCGTAATGCGCATGCGGATTTTCAAAGGAAATTTAAGCCGGAAGTGAGAAATATGAATCCGGTATATATTAAGATTGAAGATGCGATATACACCAAAGAGATGGAATTAGAGAAGCTAGAAACCAGAAAACAAGACATTGAAGAAATGAAAGAGAAAGCGGATTCAGCATCAATTGTTGTACTTGGTGCATTATATGATGGTGTATCAGTGGAGATGAATGGTGCCTCATGGAATTCGAAACGGGTGGACAGAGTCACACTTAAGAAAAAAGGAAACCATATTAATTTATTTCGGAATAATTCATGGAATTGAAAGGTGTGTATGGTATGAAGAAGATACTGGTAGTAGATGATGTAGAGATCAACAGAGAGATATTGCGGGAAATCCTGCAAGATGAATATGAAATTGTGGAAGCAGAGAACGGTAAGAAAGCATTGGAAGTAATTGATGCACAAAAGGAAGAGCTGATTGCTATTTTGCTCGATCTGGTTATGCCGGAGATGGATGGATTTGAGACGTTAGAGGTTCTTAAGAAGAATAAGATTGTGGAACGGATTCCGGTATTGGTTATTACAGGAGATCATGATGTCAATGTGGAGAAACGTTGTTTTGATCTGGGAAGCTGCGATTTCATACCCAAACCTTTTAATAATCAGATCATCAAACGTAGAGTCCGGAATATGGCGGAATTCTTTGAGAATAAGCTGCAGTTAGAGAAGAAAGTAGAGGAACAGACAGCTGTTTTACGAAAGGCGTTCTACACATTGCAGGTTCAGGCAGACCGTTTGAAGAAACGGAATCAGGATATTATTGATATGCTTGGTACGGTCGTTGAGTATCGTAACTTAGAGAGTGGAGAGCATATTCAAAGGGTAAAGGATTACACCAGGATTCTGGCAGAATGTGCAATGGAGGAATTCCCGGAATATGAGTTGACACCGGATAAGATTGATACGATTGTAGCTGCGAGTGCATTGCATGATGTTGGTAAGATTACAATACCGGATAAGATATTGTTGAAGCCGGGAAGATTAACACAGGAAGAATTTGAATATATGAAGTCACATACGCTTCGTGGTTGTGAGATATTAGATTCCATCGAAAGTGACTGGGAACCGGAATCCAAGAAAGCCAGTTATGATATCTGTCGTCACCATCATGAGAGATACGATGGAAAAGGATATCCGGATGGATTGGCAGGAGAAGACATTCCACTATCAGCGCAGTTAGTATCCGTAGCAGATGTATATGATGCATTGGTGAATGAAAGATGCTATAAGGATGCATATTCTCCGCAGGATGCATATCATATGATCATTAATGGAGAATGTGGTGTATTTTCTCCGAAGTTAATGGAAGCATTTCGTAAAGTAAGAAAACAATTCGAAGAATTGGCAAAGAGATAAAGAGATAAAAGGAAAGGAATACAAAGAAATGACAGTAAATGATTGTTATGACAAGATGGGAGCGAATTATCAGAATGTATTAGGCAGATTCGGAAGTGAGTCAATGGTGAAGAGATTTGCCTTAAAGTTTTTGCAGGATGATAGTTTTGATCAGTTAAAGGATGCATTGGTAAAGCAGGATGCAGAGACAGCATTTCGTGCGGCACATACTTTGAAGGGTCTATGTATGAATCTGGGTTTTGATTCGTTGTATGAAGTAAGTTCTGCATTGACTGAGAATCTGAGAGGCCGGCAGTTGAACGGTTGGGAGTCTTTGTTTGAGAAGGTAGAGCAGAGATATTTGATCGTGAGAGAGGCGTTAGAGGAACTTCAGGCGTCAGAGTAGATGGAAATTGAAACAAAAGAAACCCCTTATGTAATCGGTATTGTGAGATAACGGATTATGTAGGGGGTTTTGTTATTTTTGCAAAATGTGCTTGACTTGGAGTATACTCCAAGTAATATACTTTTGTATGTGGAAAACTAATAGAGAGAGGTGGTGTTAAGTATGACAATTAAAGAAGTGAGTGAAAAATATAATATTAGTCAGGATACCTTACGGTATTATGAGCGGATCGGAATGATACCGGAGATCAGTCGTACACCGGGTGGAATTCGGAATTATCAGGAATCTGACCTTGGCTGGGTAGAGCTTGCAATCTGTATGAGAAGTGCGGGGCTACCGATTGAAGCATTGATTGAATATGTGAAGTTATACCAGCAGGGAGATGCAACCTTTGCTGCAAGATTGCAGTTGTTACAGGAACAGCGGGAAAGTCTGGAGGAGCAAAAAGCACAGTTGGAAAAAGCAATCAATAAGTTAAACTACAAAATATCCAGATATGAAATAGCAGTTAAGACAGGAAAATTGACATGGGAGGACGATGACAAATGTATATAGAAAATATTAACGGACCAGAAGATGTAAAGAAATTATCGGTAGATCAGATGCATGTATTAGCAGGAGAGATGCGGGAAGCTTTATTGAAGCGTGCAAGTATTCACGGCGGTCATTTTGGACCGAATTTTGGTATGGTGGAGGCAACCATAGCGCTTCACTATGTATTTGATTCCCCGAAAGACAAGATGGTATTTGACGTGTCGCACCAGACGTATCCACACAAGATGCTGACTGGCAGAAAGGATGCATATCTGTATGAGGAGAAATATGATGATGTATCGGGATACAGTAACCCGGAGGAAAGTGAGCATGATCATTTTACGATCGGACATACTTCCACCTCTGTCAGCCTTGCCTGCGGTCTTGCCAAAGCAAGAGATCTGAAAGGAGAAGAAGGAAATGTGATTGCGGTGATCGGTGACGGATCGTTAAGTGGAGGCGAAGCATTAGAAGGGCTGGATTATGCGGCTGAATTAGACGGTAATCTGATTATTGTAGTAAATGATAACGATATGTCGATTGCGGAGAATCATGGTGGACTATATCAGAATCTGAAACTATTACGCGAAACGAAGGGACAAGCAGAGTGTAATTTCTTTAAGGCAATGGGCTTAGATTATGTATATGTGGATGATGGAAATGACATCAAGGCATTAATAGATGCATTTACATTGGTGAAAGACAGTAAGAAAGCGGTAGTTGTGCATATTAAGACTCTGAAAGGAAAGGGCTATGCCTTAGCGGAAGAGAATAAGGAGAACTGGCATTGGTGTATGCCATTCCATGTAGAAAATGGAGAACCGTTGATGCCAATGGAGGGCGAGGACTATTCGGGCATTACGGCAGAATACCTGCTTGCAAAGATGAAAGAAGATCGAAGTGTTGTTGCAATCACCTCAGCAACACCGGCAGTCATGGGATTTGTCAAGGATAAAAGAGACGAGGCAGGCAAACAGTTTATTGATGTAGGAATTGCTGAAGAGACAGCTGTTGCATTAGCATCCGGAATTGCAAAAAATGGAGGAAAGCCGGTGTATGGCGTCTACAGTTCTTTTGTACAGAGAACATATGACCAGTTATCACAGGATCTGTGTATCAATAACAGTCCGGCAACCATGATTGTATATGCGGCTTCGGTGTATGGCATGAATGATGTAACTCATCTTGGCATATTTGATATTCCGATGATTGCAAATATCCCGAATCTTGTATATCTGGCACCAACCACGAAAGAGGAATACTTGGCAATGCTTGACTGGAGTATCGCACAGACGGAGCATCCGGTTGCAATCCGTGTACCGGGTGGAGAGCTGGTATCAGACGGAGTGACTGTTACAAAGGATTTCTCACAGCTTAATACTTATGAGGTGACACAAAAAGGAAGTAAGGTTGCTGTAATCGGACTTGGAACCTTCTATCCATTAGCAAAGGAAGTGGCTGCAAAGTTAAAAGCAGAGAAGGATATCGATGCGACAGTGATCAATCCGTATTACATTACAGGTGTGGACGAAGCGTTATTAGAGGAACTTAAGAAAGATCACGATGTAGTCCTTACACTTGAGGATGGTATCTTAGACGGTGGTTTTGGAGAGAAGATTGCGAGATTCTATGGTAATTCGGATGTAAAAGTATATAATTATGGATTGAAGAAGGAATTCTTAGATCGTTATGATGTAAATGAAGTCCTGAAAGAGAATCATTTAACAGCAGAACAGATCGTGGAGGATATCTTTTAGTTGTATATGTAATATAAGAGTATAATTGATAACGGTATGCAATATTTATCAATTAAAAATATGCTTTTGGGCGTGTTACTCAGAATATAGAGAGGAAAATCAGGTATATGAGATTAGGAATTGTTGGAAGCGGCATGATCGTGCAGGAGATTCTTCCGATGTTATGTCAGATGGAGATTGACGAGATTTATTTACTTGTAAGACCGGAATCTGAGGAGAAGGGAATCCGGTTGTGCCAGGAGTATGGACTAGCCGGATATTATACGGATTATACCAAAATGCTGGAAGAGAATATAGATACGATCTATATTGCTTTGCCGAATCATCTGCATTATACATATGCAAAGCAGGCATTCGAAGCAGACAAGCATGTGATTGTGGAGAAACCAATGGTGCCAACGGTAAAAGAGTTTGATACACTTTGTGCATTGGCAAAGGAACATGACCGACTGTTGATCGAGGCAATCAATATTCCACATTTACCGGCATTTCAGTCACTGAAGGAGCATATAAATGAGCTTGGAAAGATACGGATTGTGAATTTTAACTTTAGTCAATATTCGTCCCGCTATGATGCATTTAAGGAGGGAAAGGTTGCTCCTGCATTTGATGTAAACAAAGCGGGCGGTGCATTGATGGATATTAATGTATATAATCTGCATGCAATTGTTGGGCTGTTTGGCAGACCCGAGCGGGTTGTATATCATGCCAATATAGAACGGGGTATTGATACAAGCGGCATACTTACTTTGGATTATGGTAAGTTTCAGGTGGCTGCCATTGGGGCGAAGGATTGTTCTGCACCAACCGTATCTACGATACAGGGAGATGCCGGTTATGTGCGGATAGATGGACCAACGAACCAGTTTCACACTTATGTATTGGCAAAGAATAAACAGGAAGAGATTGTACATTCCTATAATACCGGGGAGCATCGGTTGTCATATGAATGGAAGAAGTTCCTACAGATGATTAACGACAAGGATACAAAAACAGCAGATAATATGCTGTTGAATTGCCGTATTGTATGTGAGATTATGGAGCAGGTAAGACATCAGCAGGGGATCTATTTTCCGGGTGAGGATGTAGAATAATCTTACGGTATAGATGTCTGTAGTAACAGGAAGAGATAGAAACATAGTAAATGAAAGTATTGTTGTGTATACTTTTGTGTGCTATGATTAACAGGCACAGAACATGGAAGGGGAAAGCCGTGGTCTGATGCCTGTTTTTTACTTTATAGGAAAATACGTGTTTGTTTAGGAGAAAAAAGATGACAATTAAAGATTTACAGATTGGTGAAACTGCGACCATTATAGAGGTAGGTGGGAGCGGTGCGCTGCGTCAGCATTTTCTGGATATGGGATTGATTCAGGGAACAGAGGTGACGGTGGTGAAGTATGCTCCGATGGGAGATCCCGTAGAGTTAAGGATTCATGGGTATGAGTTGACGATTCGTCTTGAGGATGCGGGAAAGATTCAAGTTGGTGCGGCTCATAAAGAGGAGATTACTGTAAAGAGACCGATTGAGAAAATGGATATACCACATCCGGGACTTGGAGAAGGTGGTAAGTTCCATTCGAAAGCGGATGAGAATCCACTTCCAGATGATGTTATGTTAACCTTTGCATTGGTGGGAAATCAGAATTGTGGTAAGACAACATTATTTAATCAGTTGACTGGTTCTAACCAGCATGTGGGTAACTTTCCGGGTGTTACAGTGGATCGGAAGGATGGTATGATCAAAGGGTATGAGAATACCTGCATTACAGACCTGCCGGGAATCTATTCGATGTCTCCCTATAGTAGTGAAGAGATTGTGACAAGAGAATTCCTTCTTCAGGATAAGCCGAAGGGAATTATCAATATTGTAGACGCAACGAACATGGAACGGAATCTATATCTGACCATGCAGTTAATGGAATTGAATATTCCGATGGTTGTAGCACTGAATATGATGGATGAGATGCGGGAGAATGGCGGATCTGTTCTTGTAAATGAGATGGAGGCCTTTCTGGGAGTACCAGTAATTCCAATCTCTGCAGCAAAGGGAGAAGGAATCGAGGAGTTAGTGAGTCATGCCATTCATGTGGCAAAGTATCAGGAACCGCCGGAAGAAGTGGATTTCTGTTGTGCAGACGGGGCAGGAGAAGAGAGTGCGGTTCATCGTTGCATTCACGCAATCATGCACCTAATTGAGGATCATGCCAAGAAGTCGGGAATCCCGGTGCGTTTTGCAGCAAGCAAATTAGCAGAAAATGATCATCTGGTGTTGGATAAACTGAATCTCAGCCAGAATGAGAAAGAGACATTAGAACATATTAACCTGCAGATGGAGGAAGAGAGTGGTATGGATCGTTCTGCTGCTATTGCAAGTATGCGGTTTGCTTATATTCAACGGGCTTGTGAACAGACGGTGATCCGGCCACATGAGAGCAAAGAACGTGCGAGAAGCCGGAGGATTGATAAGGTATTGACTGGAAAGTACACCGGAATTCCGGCATTTGTTGCCATTATGGGCTTGGTGTTTTGGTTGACATTTAATGTGATCGGGGCGTTCCTGCAATCCTTGTTAGAACAGGGTGTAGCGGTACTTACGGGTATGGCGGATCAAGGATTGACTGCACTTAAGGTGAATGGCGTGTTACATTCTTTGATTATTGACGGTATCTTTACTGGAGTGGGCAGTGTATTGAGTTTTCTTCCGATCATTGTGACATTATTCTTTTTCTTATCGATGTTAGAGGATAGCGGATATATGG
Source organism: uncultured Lachnospiraceae bacterium (assembly GCA_902762905.1). GTDB lineage: Bacteria > Bacillota > Clostridia > Lachnospirales > Lachnospiraceae > CAG-590. Next base: position 42,600 of record CACWQE010000024.1, read on the forward strand.
CAAGAGTGGCATTTATCATGGATAAATTACTTCGTAAGATAGGTTTATCTGGAAGAAGTATTGTTCCCATGTTGATTGGTTTTGGTTGTACGGTACCGGGTGTCATGGCATCTCGTACGTTATCTTCTGAACGTGATCGTAAGATGACAATATTATTGACGCCATTTATGAGCTGTTCCGCTAAACTGCCCATTTATTCTTTCTTTGCGGCTGCATTTTTCCCGGGAAAGGGAGCACTTGTGATGATTACAATATATTTCTTTGGTATTCTTATGGGAATTGTGATGGCTGTAATTATGAAGGGGACAATGTTCAAAGGAGAGCCGGTTCCGTTTGTTATGGAACTTCCGAATTACCGGATGCCGGGGGCAAAAAATGTGGCGCAGCTGTTATGGGAAAAGGCCAAAGATTTTTTACAACGGGCATTTACGGTAATCTTTATGGCAACGATTGTGATCTGGTTCCTGCAAAGTTTCAGTCTCCGTTTGAATCTGGTTACGGATTCGCAGGATAGTATTCTGGCAATGATCGCTGGATGGATTGCACCAATCTTCCGGCCGGTGGGATTTGGGGATTGGAGAATCTCAACGGCGCTGATCACCGGGTTTATGGCGAAGGAAAGTGTGGTATCTACTTTGACTGTGCTGTTTGGTACGACTGGAAAATTACTTGCAGTGCTGACACCGGTTAGCGCAGCGGCATTGCTTGTGTTCTGCCTGTTGTATACACCATGTGTGGCAGCAATTACGTCGGTTAAGAGAGAACTAGGTGGTAAATGGGCAATTCTTGTGGTTGTTGGACAGTGTGCAATCGCGTGGGGCGCGGCCTGGATCGTATACACGATCGGAGGCTTATTATAGACAAAAAGGAGAGTTTCTATGGGTAAGGTAATACGACGAATATTGGCAATTATACCAGCGGTTATCATTCAGGTATTATGGATGTGCATATTGATGAGTTGGCTTGCACCATATGCAACAGTCGTCAGTACCATATTATCAATATGTACGTTTCTATTTGTATTGTTCATTATTATCAAAAGAGATGAGGGTACTTATAAGATCTTGTGGCTATTAGTGTTGCTGACCTTGCCGGTATTAGGAGCGGTACTTTATCTGGAACTGGGAAATAAACGGACAGGACTTCCGATTTGGAAAAGATTGCAGCGTGCAAAACTTGATTCTGCGACAGACTGCGAGCGGGTGGTAGAAGAGATAAAAAAGGATGATATCCGGCTGGCACAAACGATACAGAACTTGTGCCATAAGACGAATCTGCCGGTTGTTCCGAATGAACAGGTTACATATTATCCGTTAGGAGATAAGATGTATCCTGATATGATAACAGATCTGCAATCTGCAACAAAATATATCTATGTGGAATATTTCATAATTGCACACGGAAAAATGTGGGATTCTATGGTTGAAATACTTGCAAAGAAGGCAGCACAGGGAGTGGATGTCCGGGTGTTGTATGATGATTTGGGAAGTATATCGACCTATTCAAAAAAGGATGCAAAGAAGCTGCGGGAAATGGGAATCCATTGTCATACATTTAATCCGTTATATGCAATCAAGGGAACGATCAATTATCGGGATCATCGGAAAATGTTGGTTGTAGATGGAAAGGTTGCATACAGTGGTGGAATTAATCTGGCCGACGAATATATTAATGAATATGAGAAGTATGGTCATTGGAAGGATATAGGTTTTCGACTGACCGGACAGGCAGTCATGAATTATGTGTTGATGTTTGAAGAATTCTGGTGTGCATTTTGTGATAAGAATGATGAACTGCCACGACGACATGAGATGCAACCGATTCAGATACCGGAACAAAAGGATGGCTATGTGATCAGTTATTATGATTCCCCACTTCGAAGTGATTCGATCAGCAATGATCTGTATATGGATCTGCTATCGCAGGCAGTCAATTATGCGTGGTTCTATACTCCATATCTGATGCTTGGAGATGGGTTGATGGAATCATTTGTGCGGGCAGCTGAACGTGGTGTGGATGTGCGGATATTAATGCCGGGCATTCCAGATAAGAAGATTATATTCCGTATGTCGCATAGCTATTATCAGGAATTATTGGATGCAGGAGTGAAAATCTACGAATACCAGCCAGGGTTTGTTCATGCGAAGGCGTGTATGGTAGATGACAGGATTTGCACGATTGGAACAGTGAATCTGGATTATCGGAGTTTGTTCCTGCATTTTGAGAACAATTCCATGTTCTATGAATCGGAGATGATACAAAAGCTTAAGGCAGATTATGAGGCAACCTTAGAACAATGTGCACAAATGCAGCCATATGATATTAAGAAGTATGCATTTCGCTGGTTCTTTGATGGGTTATTGCGGGTGTTTGCCCCATTGTGTTAACAAGTTATTTGAGTGGTAATGAAAATGGAATGTTGACACGTCAACAAACTTGTGCTATATTCTGTTGTATTTGGATTGATAATGGACGATGTGAAATGCATTGTCTATTATTAGATGATTGTGAGAAGTGTTTCTATATTCGACATATTGTACTTAGGTGGTTCGGATTGTGGAATCTCACAATTGGCAGAATGTAAGACAAGGAGACAGAAAAATGCACAAGATTGGAATAGTAACAGATAGTCACAGCGGAATCACGCAGGAACAGGCGGCACAGATGGGAATCTATGTATTGCCGATGCCATTTTATATTGAAGATGAATGTTTTTATGAGGGCAGAAATCTGACATATGAACAGTTTATGGAACGTTTGAAACGGATGGATAAGGTGAGTACATCCCAGCCTTCTCCAACGGAAGTGACAGAGATCTGGGATCAGGTACTTGAAGATTATGACGAGATTGTGTATATTCCAATTAGTAGTGGCTTGAGTGGTTCTTGTGCAACGGCTAAGATGTTAGCAGAGGAAGAACCATATAAAGGAAAAGTATTTGTTGTAGATAATGGAACGGTATCTACCTTGACGCATCAGGCGGTACTGGATGCGCAGGAATTGATTGCAGAAGGATTATCCGCAGAAGAGATTATGGTTCGATTAGAAGCATCGAAGAAACGGAAAGGAATTTTTGTAACGGTGGAGAATCTGCAATATCTGAAAAATGGTGGTAGAATCTCTGCTTCAACTGCGATTGTGGGAGATTTGTTGCGTGTGAAACCGGTTCTCTACTTTGATACCGGTACGTTAGATGTTGTTACCAAATGCAGGGGAAAGAAGAAAGCCAAAGCAGAGATGATCGAACGGGTAAAGCATTTGTTTGAAACAGAGTACAGAAAAGAATGCGAAGAAGGAAATATGCATCTGTTAGCAGCATCTAGTGCAGATGACGAAGAGACCGCACAGTGGGTTGCGGAGATTCAGGAGGCTTTTCCAGACATGGAAGTGCTGAGTGATCCGCTTGCATGTTCCATCTCCTGTCATATCGGACCGGGAGGGCTTGGAATTGGATTCTCCTGCCGCCCGTAATACATTCGATCTTCTACAGCGTAAGTCTCTCTCAACGGTGTGGGCGCATGCTTGAAGGTTGTGAATCCGGTGCTTTGAAGGTGTCATGATGGTGCAGGCACGCTCGCACTACGACTCGCACGCAGCAGTACTAAGGTTCGCGATTCCATCGCTCACCAAGTGCTGGCGTACTCCACGTACCTGCACTCATTCATGACAACCTTCTTC
>CACWQE010000025.1 GCA_902762905.1 uncultured Lachnospiraceae bacterium
CACTTAGTGAATGCAAGGCATGAACTCTAGTGCGAAAGAGAGCAGCGCTGCGAGGTGTTTTCGAGCCTAGTACCGCTGCGAGTGATGAGTAGCGACTACTATGATATGTTATATCCCAAACAACCGATTCATAACCTGAATGTTTCGCGCGTCCGTCACTTACGCTGTGCAAGGGGGAAAGAATATGGTATAATATGGGGAGAAATTATTCAAAATCGAGGTGTTTATCATGTGGTTTCTTTTAGCAATTCTTTCGTCTGTATTTGCAGCATTGACATCTATTTTTGCGAAGATTGGAATAGATGGTGTGAATTCTAATCTGGCGACAGCAATTCGTACAGCGGTGGTATTGGTTATGGCATGGGGTATGGTATTCCTTACCAATGCACAGTCGGGAATTGGAGATATCGGTAAGAAGAGCTGGCTGTTCCTTATCCTGTCAGGATTAGCAACCGGAGCATCCTGGCTTTGTTATTACAAGGCATTGCAGATGGGAGATGCTTCTAAGGTAGTGCCGATTGATAAGCTGAGTGTTGTGATCACGCTGATTCTTGCGTTTGTATTCTTGCATGAACAGGTGACACCAAAGTCGATTGTAGGTTGCATTCTGATCGGAGCAGGTACATTATTGATGGTTTTGTAGAACCGCTGGAACAAAAGACGATGAAAAAAGTAGGAATATTATTTTGGGATTTTTTGAAAATTGGTGCATTCACGTTTGGTGGAGGATATGCCATGATCCATTTATTGGAGCGACAGTTTGTGGCGAGAAGAAAATGGATGGATCGGGACGAATTTCTGGATATGGTTGCAATCGCTGAATCGACACCGGGACCAGTAGCGGTGAATAGTGCTACTTATATTGGATATAAGGTGGATGGAATCGCAGGCGCAATCAGTGCTACCTGTGCGGTCTGCATTCCGTCCTTTGTGATCATTTATCTGATCTCGCTCTTTTTCAGGCAGTTTATGGAACTGAAGTATGTGACGTATGCGTTTCATGGGATTCAGGCATGTGTGGTATATCTGATCTTAAGTGCGGCGGTGAAATTGTGGAAGAGCATGGAAAAAAACTGGTTTCATGTCTGCATTTTAACTGCAGTTAGTATTGTGATGCTGGTGTGCTCTTTGTGGACAGTAGAGATATCCGCCCTATATTATATTATTGTGTGTGGAATTATTGGGATTGCAGTTTACGGATTGTCACAGATGCGTCACCATATGAGCAAACAAAAGGGAGAAAAGGAAAAATGATCTATTGGGAATTGTTTATGGAATTTGCCAAGATAGGTGCGGTATCCCTTGGTGGAGGGTATGGAATGATTGCTCTGATCCGGGAGATGGTATTTCGGAATGGTTGGATGACGGACAGTGATTTTACCAGCTTTATTGCAGTTTCGGAATCTACACCGGGACCATTGGCAGTGAATATGGCAACATTTATTGGATCTTCACAGGCAGGACTTCCCGGAGCGTTATGTGCCACTTTCGGAGTGGTACTTCCGTCTTTTCTGATTATCTTATTGATTGCAGCCGTTATGCATAATCTGCTGAACTATAGTGGAGTGCAGGCATTTTTGAAAGGAGTGCGTCCTTGTATTGTGGCAATGATCCTGGCAACGGGGATTCTGATGCTTCTGAATCTGTTATTGTCGGTTGCGATGGTGGATGATCTGATCGATGGGTGGAATTTTGATGTGAGAGCTGGTGTGATATTGTTGATATTATTAGGTGTTCATATCGGAACGAAGAAGAGATATCATCAGGAACCATCACCGATCATGATGATTCTGATATCTGCTGTATTAGGAATGGTGTTATGGTCAATGTGATAGTATGATACAGGCGGAGCTGTTTGTCAATATGGGGAAGTGGAGACGTTCACACGACTGTGGCAGATGCAGAGCCATTCGGGAACAACTTAGGATAAATGCTGCTGGATCAGCCAGATCTTCATCATGAGCCGTTGTGGAAGCAATTTGGCAAAGGCATGAGCCGTCTTTACATATAAGCTATATACGGAGATGTCTTTGTTGTGGTCAGCATCCCGGATGGCCTTTTCGGCTACCACATCTGGAGTTACCATCATGCGGAAACGGTTGGTTGCTTTGTCAGCACCGATCAGACCGATGTCGATCAGATCCGTTTTCATCCAGCCCGGACAGACGGCGGTTGCGGTAATGCCGCGGTCACGCAATTCCACATTCAATGCTCTGGTATAATTCCGTACAAATGCTTTCGTTGAGCTATAGAGATTCTGATAAGGGAGTGGCTGGAAGGATGCCTGGGATGCAATGTTGATCAGGTGGCTGCCCTTCTTCATATAAGGAATACAGACAAGCCCCATGGCAACTAAGCCGTTGATATTCAGGTCGATCATGTTAAGAGATTCCTCTATGGACAGATCATCATAAGAACAGAACTTTGCAAAGCCGGCATTGTTAATGAGGTATTGGATGGATACATTTGCATTGGCAAGTGTATCTGTGAACGCTTCAATCTGTTTCCGGTCAGAAAGATCTCTCGAAAATGGTTTGATCTTATCTCCAAATTCAGATACGAGCGCCTGTAATTTCTGTTCATTTCGCGTAATTGCCCAGATTTCATCTAATTCTGGACGGGCTGTCAATATCCGTACAAACTCCCGGCCAAGTCCACTGCTTGCTCCGGTTATAATTGCGATTGTTTTATTCTTCATGTCTATGTCCTCTTGTTGCTGTTAGATTCCTATTACCTGCTGTGATGAAAAAATCATATATCCATATACGTATAGTATACCCGTATGCTGTTCGTTCTAAACGGGTGATGTGTTGAATATACAGCAAACATTTCAACTCTTTCTATTATCTTTTTCAGCTTCTTATTATAATAAGAAAGTTCATCAAAAATCAACAAAAATGAAAAAATTTTCACTTAATTTTATTGATTTTATGCTCCATTTATGTATAATTAGAAAGTGGGTGTCAAGGAATCATTCCCATAAGGATATTGTTCATCTGTGTTCACAGATGATTATCAATACAATTTCAAAGAAAAGAGGTATTAAGTAACATGGCAAACATCGATTTAAGCAAGTATGGAATTACTGGAACTACTGAGATTGTTTACAACCCTTCTTACGAGTTACTTTTCGAGGAAGAGACTAAGTCTTCAAATGAAGGTTATGAGGTTGGTCAGAACACAGAGCTTAATGCTGTCAACGTTATGACAGGTATTTACACAGGACGTTCTCCTAAAGACAAATTCATCGTAGAAGATGAGAATTCTGAGAATACAGTATGGTGGGATTCAGAGGAATATCACAATGATAACCACCGTATGTCACAGGATGCATGGAAAGCTGTTAAAGAGATCGCTAAGGCAGAGCTTTCTAACAAGAAGTTATATGTAGTAGATGCATTCTGCGGAGCAAATAAAGACACACGTATGGCAGTTCGTTTCATCGTTGAGGTTGCTTGGCAGGCTCACTTTGTAACTAACATGTTTATTAAGCCAACTGAGGAAGAATTGAAAGACTTCGAGCCAGACTTCGTTGTTTACAATGCTTCTAAGGCTAAAGTTGAGAATTACAAAGAATTAGGTCTTAACTCTGAGACTTGTGTAGCATTCAATATCACAAGCAGAGAGCAGGTTATCATCAATACATGGTACGGCGGAGAGATGAAGAAGGGTATGTTCTCTATGATGAACTACTACTTACCACTTAAGGGTATTGCTTCAATGCACTGTTCTGCTAACACAGATATGGAAGGTAAGAACACAGCAATCTTCTTCGGCCTTTCAGGAACAGGTAAGACAACACTTTCTACAGATCCTAAGAGATTATTGATCGGTGATGATGAGCATGGTTGGGATGACAACGGTGTATTCAACTTCGAGGGTGGCTGCTACGCTAAGGTTATCGGTCTTGACAAAGAGTCTGAGCCAGATATCTACAATGCAATCAGAAGAGATGCATTACTTGAGAACGTAACAGTTGCAGCAGATGGTAAGATCGACTTCGAGGATAAGAGTGTAACAGAGAATACTCGTGTATCTTATCCAATTGATCATATTGAGAACATTGCATCTAAGGTGAATGGCGTATCTTCAGGCCCAGCAGCTCAGAACGTTATCTTCCTTTCAGCAGATGCATTTGGAGTACTTCCTCCAGTATCTATTCTTACACCAGAGCAGACACAGTACTACTTCTTATCAGGATTTACTGCAAAGCTTGCTGGTACAGAGCGTGGAATTACAGAGCCAACTCCTACATTCTCAGCATGTTTCGGACAGGCATTCTTAGAGCTTCATCCTACTAAGTACGGTGAAGAGCTTGTTAAGAAGATGGAGAAGAGTGGTGCTAAGGCTTACTTAGTTAACACAGGATGGAATGGTACAGGTAAGCGTATCACAATTAAGGATACTCGTGGAATCATCGATGCTATCTTAAGTGGTGATATCAAGAAAGCTCCTACCAAGACAATTCCTTACTTCAACTTCGAGGTTCCTACAGAGCTTCCAGGTGTTGATTCAGGAATCTTAGATCCTCGTGATACTTACGCTGATGCTTCTGAGTGGGAGACAAAGGCTAAGGATCTTGCTGAGAGATTCAACAAGAACTTCAAGAAGTATGAGACAAATGACGCTGGTAAGGCTTTAGTAGCTGCAGGTCCTCAGCTTTAATTTGAAGAATTAGTGTGAATACGGCTTTTGAGAGACAGGGCGGTATGCATACAATCATGTTTATTAAATGACAGACTGCCGTTTGAGGGTGATTCCTCGGACGGCAGTTTTCTTCTGTATTACATTTTGGAACAGGAAGGAAGAATAAGATATGAAGATCGTGGTATTAGACGCTAAGACAGTTGGTGAAGATGCAGACTGGTCCGGTTTCGAGCAGTTAGGGGAAGTAGTACGTTATCCGTATTCGGCATTAGATGAGGTACCGGAACGGGTAAAAGATGCGGAGGTTATCATTGTAAATAAAGTGCTGATCAATGAGCAGACAGTAGGGCAAGCTAAGAATCTTAAGCTGGTATGTGCTTTGGCAACGGGAACCAATAATCTGGATAAGGAATATCTGGAGAGCAGAGGAATCATCTGGCATAATGTAGCGGGATATTCAACAGAAGCGGTGGCACAACACACGTTTGCCATGTTATTTTATCTGTTGGAGAAACTAAGATATTATGATGATTATGTAAAGGAAGGGGATTATGCAAAAAGTCCGCTTTTTACACACTTTGCCAACGGATTTGCAGAGCTGAATGGTAAAATATGGGGTATTATCGGATTGGGAACGATTGGAAGAAGAGTGGCAGAGATTGCGAAGGTGTTTGGCTTGCAGGTAATCTATTATTCTGCATCTGGTGCTGCTCCACAGGAAGGATTTGAACAGGTGGACTTTGATACATTGCTTACAACGTCGGATATTGTATCGATACACGCGCCGCTTAATGAGTATACAGAAAATCTTATGGATAAGGATGCATTTACGAAGATGAAGAAGTCTGCAATCTTCTTAAATGTAGGAAGAGGTCCGATTGTGGTAGAGCAGGATCTGTATGAAGCATTACGTGATGGAGAGATTGCGGCAGCAGGGCTGGATGTACTATGTAAAGAACCAATTGCAGAAGATAATCCATTATTGCAGATCAAAGACAGCCGGAAACTGCTGATCACGCCGCATATAGCATGGGCGAGTGTGGAAGCAAGAAACCGGCTGGTACAGATGGTATTAGAACAGGTGCAGGAGTATGCAAAAACACGGTGAATTGCAAAGCACATGTTAATTTAGCAGATAGATTCCGTAGTTGAGATATCCGGCAAAAGCAACCCAGATCAGATAGGGAATCATCATGTAAGCCGCAGGCTTAGAGATACGGTAGAAAGCGATGGTAGTGAGCAGTATCAGAATCCATAGGGCGACTAACCAGACAAATGCAAACAGATACCAGCCCATATTGAAAAAGATCAGCGTCCAGAGAAAGTTAAAGCATAACTGGATGCCGTAAAGGGTTAGAGCCGTATCATTTTTCTGGTTCGAGGTTGCTACCAGATAGGAAGCAATTCCCATTAACAGATATAGAATCGTCCACACCACAGGGAATAGCCAGGTGGGTGGGGAAAGAGGCGGTTGATTCAGCATTTCAAAGGAATCCATCGCCTTTTTTGTGAGTAGAGCAGACAGACCGCCTACACCAAGTGGAATGGCAACTGCAGTTATTAAGTTTTTCCATTGAATCTTTTTCATACAGACATACCTCCTTACCGTTAGTTTATGTAAGTATGGTATTTTTATACCTTTTATGTACATTAACTGCAGGATAGGAAGAAAAAATTATATTTTTTACGCCGAATGCTTATTCTTGCCTCTTCTCAGAGAGAAGATAAAAGCAAGAAATAACAAGGCAATACACATCCATGGAATCAGATACTGCAATCCCTGAGGAGCGAATAGATCATAATATCCTTTCAGATAAATAAATACGACAACGGCGGGAATAACATAAGTCATATGCCAGCGCAGTTGATGTGGAAAACGAAGTCCGTTACCAGAGTCTGCTTCTGTTAAGAAGTTATCAAATCCCCATCCGTATCGGGTCGTACAGAACATTACATAGACTAATGAGCCTAATGGAAGAACATTGCTTGAGATCAGGAAATCTTCCAGATCCATAATTGTTGTGCCAGAGCCTAACGGATGGAATCCAGACAGAATGTTGTAGCCTAATACACATGGCATAGACAGGACAATGATAGCAATGATATTAAACAGTACCGCTTTCTTTCGTGACCATCCCCATAGATCGATCGCAAAGGAAATGATATTTTCAAAGACTGCAATTACGGTAGAGAGTGCAGCAAATGACAGGAACAGGAAGAACAGGCTGCCCCAGATCCGGCCCCCGGACATCTGGTTAAAGATGTTAGGCAGAGTGATAAAGATCAGAGAAGGACCGGCATCCGGTTCAATACCATAAGCAAAACAGGCAGGGATGATGATAAGACCGGCCATCAGTGCAACAAAAGTATCTAATATGGTAATGCTTAATGCCTCTCCGGTGAGAGAACGGCTTTTATCCAGATAGCTTCCGAAGATTGCCATAGATCCCATACCAATACTTAAGGTGAAGAATGCCTGTGACATTGCGCCAAATATGACATTTCCGATTCCCTTTTCCATCATGCTGTGAAAATCAGGAACGAGATAGAAGCGGATTCCTGCATCGGCTCCCGGCAGTAAGGTAGAATGAATGGCAAGAATCACGATCAGACCAAGCAACAACAGCATCATGATCTTGGTGATCTTCTCTACCCCTTTTTGGACGCCGAGGGAACAGATGCCAAATGCAAGGATAACCGCTATGATCATCCAGAAGGTCAAAGTAGCCGGGGATTGTAACAATGCATTGAACTTCTCAGAAATCTGTTCCGTGTTAAGTGGTGTATTCGTAAATTCACCGGTCAGACAACGCCAGAAGTAATAAAGCATCCAGCCTGCAACAGTGGTATAGAACATCATGAGCAGATAATTGCCGGCCATACCGATATAACTGTATGTGTGCCAGCGTGTTCCTTCTGGCTCTAATACTTTGAAAGAAGTAGCACAGCTTTTTTGACTTCCGCGGCCAACTGAAAATTCACATACCATAATCGGAAATCCTAAAATTGCTAAAAATACCAGATAGATCAATATGAAAGCGGCACCTCCGTACTGCCCACACATATATGGAAATTTCCATACATTCCCCAATCCAATTGCACATCCGGCTGATACTAAAATAAACCCTAAACGGGAACCAAATTTTTCACGTTCCATAAAATAAAATGTCTCCTTTAATTAAAATACGATTTATTATATACTATCCTACATACGAACGCAAATGAATTTCCGTGTGGATAGATGGTTATGCTTATAGGAGAGAATGGGTTAGAAAGGAGACGGAGCCGGGATGTATATTGCAATTGATTTGAAATCCTTCTATGCATCCGTGGAATGTGTGGAACGAAAGTTAGATCCAATGACCACAAATCTTGTTGTGGCAGATGAGAGCCGGACAACCAAGACAATCTGTTTAGCGGTATCGCCAAGTCTTAAGGCAATTGGGATTCCGGGAAGACCACGGTTGTTTGAAGTGGTACAGAAAGCCGGTGCGGCAGGGGTATCCTATCTGGTTGCACCGCCTAGAATGGCTCTCTATATGGAATACAGTACAAGAATCTATAACATATATCTGCGATATATTGCACCGGAGGATATTCATGTCTATTCCATTGATGAGGTGTTCATTGATGTAACGCATTATCTGAAGACGTATGGTCTGTCGCCGAGAGAATTAGCGGGCAGGATGATACAGGAAGTGTATGGGGAGACTGGCATTACGGCAACAGCGGGGATTGGAACGAACCTGTATCTGTGTAAGGTGGCGATGGATATTGTAGCCAAGCACATTGAGCCGGACAGCAATGGGGTGCGGATCGCACAATTGGATGAGATGAGTTACCGCCGGCTGCTTTGGAATCACCGTCCGATCACGGATTTCTGGCGGGTAGGTGCCGGATATGCTAAACGTCTGGCGGAGCAGGGAATCTATACGATGGGAGAGGTGGCAAGATGTTCCATTGGTGGGGAAGACGACTACTATAATGAAGAACTGTTATATCGCATGTTTGGGGTAAATGCGGAACTTCTGATCGATCATGCCTGGGGATGGGAACCATGTACGATCGCACAGGTCAAAGCATATCAACCGGAATCAAACAGTATGGGGGCAGGACAGGTTCTGCATTGTCCGTATGAAGCAAATAAGGCGAGATTGGTAGTACAAGAGATGGCAGATCAGTTGGTGCTGGATCTGGTAGAAAAAGGACTGGCAACGGATCAGGTGGTTCTGACAGTAGGATATGATATTGATAATCTGACGAGCCCGGAACGACGGTCGGCATACCGGGGAGAGGTTGTGACAGATCGTTATGGGAGGAAGATTCCGAAACATGCACATGGAACGGAACATTTACCACGATATTCTTCTTCTACAAAGGAGATTGTGGCGGCCGTGCTTACCTTATATGACCGGATTGTGAATCCGAAACTGTTGGTGAGACGTATTAATTTAACTGCGGTTAAAGTTCGGAAAGAACAGGATTGCAAAGAGATAGTTGATTATGAACAGATGAATCTGTTTACAGATTATACGGCAGAAGAATTAAAGAAACAGCAGAAGGAGGAAGAACGGGAAAAGGAAAAGAAAATGCAGCATGCCATGTTGGATATTAAGAAGAAGTTTGGCAAGAATGCGATTTTGAAGGGAATGAATTTGCAGGAAGGAGCAACGGCACAAGACCGGAATCAGCAGATTGGAGGACACAGGGCATGAAGAAAGGAATGTTACAGCCGGTAGGCGAAGAGTATGAAGATATCATTCATTTACCACACCCGGTATCGAAGAAACATCCGCCGATGTCATTGGCAGACCGGGCGGCACAGTTTTCCCCGTTTGCAGCATTGACCGGATATGAGGATGCCATTGAAGAGACTGCACGTGTTACTGTAGACGAGATAGAATTAGATGAGGATTGTAAGGAGCGGATCAACCGTCAATTGGTATGGATTAATGAACATATCGAAGAACACCGGGAGATCGTAATTACTTATTTTGAGCCGGACGAAAGAAAGAAAGGCGGGGAGTACTGTGAGGCACGGGGAAGTGTCCGTAAGTTGGATCTATATCAGAGGATGCTTATCTTAGAGGATGGAAGGCGGATTGCACTTGATCGTATTACAGCCCTGCAGATAGCAGATGTGCAGGGCTGTGAGTGATGAAACCATATTGTTAAAACATCATATTTAATTAGTTCCGAAGATTCGTTGCAGAGTTGTGTCTTCGTGCAGAATCTGTTTTGCGAGAGTACGGTATTTTTCTTCGTGCAGGTAAGTATGACGGAATGGTTTAATACTTGGGGCAAGGTCAATTGCCTTTTCATAATCTTCTATATTCAGATCTAAGGTGGCAACATAGTCGAAGAATCCGGTATCGGTAAATACTTTATGGATCCGTTTGTAACGATGATCCTGTACCAGACTCATCAGGTAGGTAGCGATTCCAACCTGTACACCATGTAGTTGTGGCTGGGGCAGCATTTTATCAAGAGCATGGGAGATCAGATGCTCACTGCCACTGGTGGGAGCACTGTTTCCTGCAATCTCATTCGCAATACCACTCATGGCAAGGGAATCTAATAATTCTTTTAGAAACAGATCATCCTGAATATTATCAAATGGGGTGCGGACGAAGCTGTTGACAGCCTTCTTGGCGATCATCATAGCAAAATCATTCACCTCGTCATAACCGTGGTCTTCCTCATACTGCCAGTCATAAAGTGCGGTAATCTTAGATACCATGTCACCAATGCCGGAGTAGAGAAATCTGGCAGGGGCACTTTTGATCACTTCTGTATCTGCAATGATACCATATGCCATACGGGCAGGAACGGAATTGCGCCGGCCATCTACGAGCAGGGAGGCGCTGGCACTGGAGAATCCATCACTGGATGCAGAAGTTGGAATGCTGATAAAGGGAAGTTTTCTTAAAAATCCCATATATTTGGCAGCGTCGATGACCTTGCCGCCACCGATTCCGATGACTGCCTGTGCTTTGGTTGGCAGACTGAAGGCAAGAGAGGTAATATCCTCTAACCGGACAGAATCCAATTCCTGATATTCTAATACCTCGATCTGCGCATCTGCTAATGACTTCATGACACGAGTACCGAACATATCAATTAAACCGTTTCCGAAGAAAATGACAACTTTCCGAATGTTTCCCTCTTTGAAGTAGTCGCCGAGCTTATATAATGCACCGGGTTCTACTTTCAATAATGTTGGGATTGCAATATATGAATTATTCTGTTTGCTCACGTGTTTCGTCCTCCATTATTCAATATTTTATCATTTATTTGAATCATAAATGTACAAAAGAAATCAAGGATTCCTTTATTTTGTTATACTATATCGTAGAACGTTCTTTTATTCAAGTTAGGGAATGTTTTTTCGTTGATTTACGCCCTGTAAAAGAGTATAATATGATGCAGTGAAGTATAGTTGGAGAATAGGAACAGAGGGGTATTATGGGACAGGTATTAATTGTATCGCTTGCAAAGGATATACAGGAGTATAAGGCATTAGCTGGCGAATATCATGTGAGCTTTGAAGTGAATGATTTCTACAATCCAGATGTTTTAGAGGATGAAGAAGAGATGAACCGGCTGATCGCATTTTATCAGAAACAGGGACTGCCAGAGAACAGTACTATGCATGGAGCCTTTTTTGATATTGTAGTGTTTAGCTATGATTCCAGGGTGCGTGAGATATCGGAACTTCGTATGGAACAGAGTATGAAAGTAGCAGTGCGGCTTGGGGTAAAAGGAGTCGTGTTCCACACAAATTACAGCCCGATGCTGTCCGGGTTAGAATATGACAGACGTGCAGTGGATATGACAGCACAGTATATGGAATGCCTGCTGAAACGATATCCAGATACAGAGATCTATCTGGAGAATATGTTTGACACAGATCCAACCATTATGATGGCAATATCGGAGAAATTATGCACTTATGGGAATTATGGGGTATGTTTTGATTATGCACATGCAAGTATATCGAACACCCCAATGGAGCAGTGGGTGAGAGGACTTGCACCATATATCAAGCATGTACATATCAATGATAATGATTTTATGAGAGATCTGCATCTTGCGGTTGGAGATGGTAAGATTAACTGGAATCAGTTTATGAGATACCGGAACCAGTATTTCCCGGATTGTAGTGTTTTGATTGAGACAACGTCGCCAGAGAATCAGAGACGTTCGCTGGAGTATTTGAGACAGAATTACAAGGGATTTCTGTCATAAAGATCATATGGACTTGCACACAAAGGCTTGGAGGAGAGAATATGGAGAATAAGAGACCGTTGCAGGCAGAAGAGATGCTGGAACAGATTTTTTATTATATGAATCAGTTGGTGGAAGAGAAAGAGTTTATACCAACTATTTTGTTGTTGACGGATTTAGGGCGTACATTAGTCAATTCAGAACGGGCATCTTTCTGGTATTGGGATCGGGAAAAGAAGCAGTATTGGACGTTGGCGGCACTTGGAAGTGAGCGGATTACAGTGCCGGAAGGATCTGGCGTGGTAGGTGCTTCCATTGAGAACAGAGAGACGATTGTAATCAATAATCCATATGAGGATAAGAGATTTAATTCCCAGGTGGATAAGAATACGGGTTTTGTTACAAAGTCTATTTTGTGTCTGCCGGTTACGAATGCCAGAGGGAAAGTGATCGGTGCGTATCAGGCAATCAATAAGATTGGAGAAGATGGGAAAAGTGTATTTGATGAACAGGATGTTAAGCATCTGACCCTTGCAGCTGTATTTTGTGGTAAGACATTAGAGTCACATATTCTCTACGAGGAGACACAGGTAGATCCGTTGACACAATTGAAGAATCGTCGTGGCTTTTATGAGTATTATAATGAGATGATCAAACCGAATGCGGTGAAACAGAATACAGCAATTCTCATGTGCGATATTGACTTTTTCAAGAAGGTAAATGACACCTATGGACATAATGCAGGAGATGCAGTACTGGTTATGGTGGCGGATATGCTGAGACGGTCTGTGAATGATAAGGGTATGGTTGCCAGATGGGGTGGCGAAGAATTTGTTGTGCTGTTAGAACATTATACAGAAGAGGAAGCGAAGCAATTTGCGGAAGGAATACGACAGCAGGTAGAGCAGTCAGCATGTTTGTTTGAAGAAGATTCGATTCATATTACGATGTCGTTTGGTGTTAAGGCATTTGATGCGTGTGCGGAATTGAGTAAGAATGTGGAAGAAGTAGATGCACGGTTATACTGTGCCAAACAATCAGGACGGAATCAGGTGATTGCGTCATAATACGAATAAGGAGACAGGAAAGAGGCAGAGAGTATGGCACAAGAACAGTCAGTATTTATAAGTTATAGCTCGCGGGATGCAGAGTTTGTTAAGAGAATAATCAAACAGTTAGATCGGATGGGGGTATCGTACTGGAAAGCACCGGAGATGATACCTGCGGGTTCTAGTTATGCCCGGGAGATCCCGAAAGCAATTCAGAAATGCAGTGTATTTCTGCTTGTACTGTCTCCGACCTCGCAGGATTCCATCTGGGTGGAGAAGGAGATTGACAATGCAATCTGTAATCGTAAGACGATTATTCCATTCGAGATTCGTGAAGTGGTGCTGAATGATACATTTCGGTTTTACTTGAACAATGTACAGATGATTTCTTTTGCAAGGAATCCAGAGACGGCATTCGAACAATTGAGATCACAGATTTTTCAGATGCTTCCGGAATTACAGAAGCCAGAGAATCGTGCAGTCGACGGTACGCATGAGATGGGTTACCGGAATAAGGAAACGGGCTCCACTGCCCGTATGGAGGTACGGAATCAGGCACAGCAAGTCGAAGAGGGCGATCCTAAGAAACGGGTACTTAGTATGGCGGCTGCTCCGGGCAAGAGCCGCAACGGAAGGAATTCGAATGCATTGCGGATGAATCGGATTCCGTTGGCATGTCAGTATTGTGGCTGTAAGGATCTACAGAATGTAACGATAGGAACCTATCGGTGTGTACGATGCGGCAGAGATAATTATGATGATTTTCAGACGATACGGAATTATTTAGAAAAGGCTGGAGCAACATCTGCTACAGTGATAGAGCGGGAGACGGGAGTGCCGAGAAGAATTATTGAATATTTTTTCCGGGATGAATATCTGGAGATTCCTAAGAATTCTCCGGTACGGGTTCCTTGTGCTGTGTGCGGGGCACCAATCCGGACAGGAACCTTATGTGAGAATTGCAAGGCAGATCCTCAAAAGCGTCAGCAGGCAGATCGTAAAGGAAAATGGCACACGCTCTGGTAGAGTAAGAAAGTGTAGGATAGAAGGATGGAACGGGTAATCTGGGTAATCGGCAATGAAAGAAAGGATATGATCATAGCGCAGCGGGAGATCAATTCGACAGGAAGTATGCGTGCTTTTTGTATGCTGTCAAGCAATGCGGTTCACAAAGCAATTGCAGTACAGAATAGTGAGAACAAGGATCTGAGTAGTTTCCCATCGCTGATCATCATGGATTACCAGATGGCGGTGGATGAGGAATTTGCCACGTTATCCTACATCAAGCAGCAGGAAGCGTTGGCAGGAGTGCCGCTGTTTTTTATGACAAAGGAACGGAATCAGGAATTAGATGAGATCTGTTTTGCCAAGGGTGCTATGGTAGTGTTACACAAGCCATTTTCAAAATCAGGAATCCTGCGGATTGAGCGGGTTGCCTGGCAGCATGAAGTAACAAGAAATTATGAAAAGATGTTGCAAAAGCAGGCGGGCGATCTGCAGGCGGCACGGGAGATCATGCGTCTGAATCAGAAGTTAAAGTCAAGAAATGAGCTTCTTTATCAGGTGTTTGGACGGTATTTTTCGGATCAGGTACTGGAAGTGATCTTAGAACATCCAGAAGGAGCTGCAATAGGAGGAGAGAAGAGGGAATTAACGGTTTTAATCTCGGATCTGCGAGGATTTACCTCCCTTTCAGAAGAATTAGAACCAGAAGCTGTAACGGGATTGCTTAATTTCTATTTTGGCAGAATGGTGGATGTGATTGCGTCTTACAGGGGAACGGTGATCGAGTTCCTTGGAGATGGTGTGCTGGCAGTATTTGGGGCCCCCATTCTTTCGGAGAATCATATCACAGATGCAGTTGCAGCAGCGATTCAGATGCAGAATGAGATGGAGGTTGTGAATACCTATTGCAGGGAACATGAATATCCACGGTTAGAGATGGGAATTGGAATTCATTCTGGGGATGCATTTATCGGTAATGTTGGTTCTGAGAAGATGATGCGGTATAATGTAATCGGAAAAGTTGTGAATGAATGTTCCAGAATTGAGAGCTATAGTGTCGGAGGACAGGTGCTTGTTTCAGAAGAAGCACTTGCGGGCATTGAAGTTCCAATAGAGATTCACAGTAAGATGCAGATTACGGCAAAAGGAATTCACAAACCGGTATCCGTGTGCGAGGTGGCTGCAATTGGCGGGGAATACGGATGTGAGATTGAGAATGTCAAATTTGATGCCGTTGTTCCGGTGAAAGAGAGAATGACATTACGTCTGTTTCGGATTGAAGAAAAGTTGGTGACTGCCAAAGCAGTATTGGCGGTACTAGAACAGTTTTCATTAAAACGTGCGGTTGTTTCGCTCGAAGAAAACGGCGGGGGAGATATGGAAAAGAACCGGTTAGAAATCTATTCAGATGTTGAGATTGCCGCAATTCGAGAAGATGGTGAGACGATTTTTGATGGAGTATATGCTAAGATTGTAGATGTGCAGCAGAATCGATTAGTACTGCATTTTACACATGTGAATCATGATTTTCGCCAATTTGCAAAAACGGTTGTGCCGCAGATTATTGATGATTAGATATCGTATAGAACGAGGTGTGTATGATAGAGTGTTATGGATTTGAGAAACAGGATATAACAGCGATTCCTGGAATTGTACGTTGTTATGTACATTCGACAGAAGGTCTGGTCGTTGCAGAAGTGAGAGAGGAGATCTATCGGTCTTTTTCGGAGGATATGTTAGAGGAGCAAGAGGGAGAGAACTCCATCTTTTCGCAGTTCCGTAAAGAAAAAATGTGCCATTTCTTGTTACTTCTATGGAAGGAACAGGAGGAAGACCGTTTTTTATTCTTTAGTGATACAAAAAGGGTGCGTGCGATTGAATATATGGATTATATGATCTCTGAATTCGGACTTGTCAAGGGAAATGCATCTGTGGCAAGCGGACAGATCTCTTCGGCAGTCTGGAAAGTCCAGATGTCCGGAATGGATATGGAAGATACGATGGAATACTGCTTAGAACGGGCAGTGTCCTACCACACAGGAATTCGTATAATAGAAGCGGCTGAATTTGGAGTTGGGCAACAGGAATATATCCGGTCACTTCCCAAGTATGTTAAGAAAAAGATTCCGTGGGCATATGTTAAGTCGACGGATATTACGTCAGAAGGACAACAATTTGAGATTCGCTCTTTGGAGAATGAATCGGGAATTGTGTTAACGGCACACCCGGATGTCTATATTATGATTGGGTGCCGCGGTGAGGCATATGACATTACAAGGGAGAAATTTGAACATACATATGAGAGTACAGAAGATGTGTTAGACGTGTTTGAACAGATGTTAGACTTTATTCCTGAGGCAAGGCTGCTGGCAGAGGAAGAATATGTCAGTTTAGATGAATTGGCACATTTGTGTTATCCAAGACAGGGAAATGCAATCTATGCAGTTTCTCTTAAGGAGCGGACAAAGGTGTTCCCGGGGAACGGAACACAGGAATACTATTTAGGACGTCCGGGAGATTATATGGCTGTAAGAGAAGAGGATCTGACGGACATTTATATTATTCAACAGGATATTTTCCGACAGACTTATGAAGAAAAGATAAAAGTATAAAAAGATAGCAGATAATAGGAGGATATGCATGAGAATAGAACAGGGAAATGGAACACGACAAGGAATAATAGGAGCTGCTAAGCGTTTATGTGTCACAATGCTGGTTGGAATCATGGCAGCAGGTGTGTTAAGCGGCGGTAATGGTATGACACAGGTGCAGGCAGCTAAGAAGAATGAGTTTGTAGTTAGTACACATTGGCTTCCGGCAGCAGAGATTCACGATGGTGGGGACAATGCTTCTGTAACCAAACGGGGAGCAGTATATCCGGCACGGTACGATGCCAGAGACAATGGATGGGTAACTTCAGTTAAGAATCAGGGGAATTATGAAAGCTGTTGGTCTTTTTCTTCTTTGTCAGCAATTGAGACAAACCTGATCAAGAATGGAAGGGCAGATGCATCGCTTGATCTTTCAGAGAATCAGTTTGCGTATTTTTTCTATAACCGTCAACCGGACAAGTTAGGCTATACCGTGGGAGATTATAATACAACATCGAGAGGCAATTATCTGTCAGCCGGTGGTACACTGCAGGGAACGGGGCTTGCCTTGGCGACCTGGGCAGGAGTTACAACAGAGGCGAGAAGTCCTTATATGACAATACCGGATGCGTCTCTTTGCTATGCGGCAGATTATTCGGTGCGGAATGTATATTTATACAATTACAGTATAACCAATCTTGCAGGTTCTGTTTCCATGATCAAACAGGCCATCTTAGATCACGGAGCGGTTGCCTGTGGAATTAATATGATTGCACAGTATTATAATCCAACCAATTATTCTTATAATTGCCAGACAGCAGGTGGTAATCATGCAATTGCGATTGTGGGATGGGATGACTCCTATTCGAAGGATAATTTCAATGCAAAACCGGCTTCGGATGGTGCGTGGATCGTGAAGAACAGCTATGGACCGGAGTTTGGAGATCAAGGTTATTTCTATGTGTCTTATGAGGACCGGACCCTTACGGAATTCATTGCATTTGAGGCAGTAACAGCGGCGGAGCAGTTTGATAACAATTATCAGTACGATGGAACAGCGAATCCGGCATATAGTTATAATAAGGGAGAATGGTATGCCAATGTATTTCAGGCGAAGGGAGCCAATGGGTTCAATGAGGAATTGAAGGCGGTTGGCGTCTATACATTGACGACGAATTGTAATTATGAAGTGGAAGTATATACCGGGCTTACCGATGTCAGCAAACCAACAAGTGGAACGAAAGTATATGATGTGCCGGTTACAGGGACACTTACGGATGCGGGATATCAGACCATTACGCTTCCAAGTGCCGTTTCGTTAACGGCGGGGGAATCCTTTGCAGTCTTGGTACGTCTGAAAGATTCGTATGGTGCAAATGCATATATTGGTGCGGATTCCACATATCAGAATGATTGGATTACATTCATTGCCAATGTATCAGATAACCAGTCATTTGTTTTTGTGAATAATAAATGGTATGATTTTGGAAAAGAAGCAAGGGCGAATGTGAGAATTAAAGCCTATACCGATGTAACATCAGAAAAGTCTGCATTTACATTAAGTGATAAGAAACTTGGCATCTCAAAGGGCACTACAGCAAAACTTGCATTGCAGGTAAGTCCGAATGTATACCGGAATGTTAAGTGGAAGTCTTCGAATAAGAAAGTTGCAACGGTGAATGGAAAGGGCAAAGTCAAGGCGAAATCCTATGGTAGTGCAACCATTTCTGCAACTTTTATGGCAGGTGGTAATAAGAAGACACTGAAATGTAAGGTCACGGTAGGACCATCCAAGGTAAAAAGTGTCAAGGTAAGTAGTGGAAAGAAGAAAGTAAAAGTCCGTTGGAAGAAGAGCAGTGGATCAAACGGCTATGAAGTGTACTATGCGGCAACCAGAGATGGATCATATAAGAAATTAGCAGCAACGACTGCTACTTCCTGTACAAAGAAGATGAAAAAAGGAACATACTATGTGAAAGTACGTTCCTATAAGACATCTGGATCAAAGAAGCTATATGGCAGCTTTTCAGGAATAAAGGAGGTGACAATCCGGTAAGAATTCTAATGATAAGTGACAACAATATCATGTTCTAAGATAACCGTTTTGCCATCCGGAATCAGATTTTCCTCTCCGCGGATAATGAGGGCAATCAGTTCATTTGGGGGAAGGTGCAGCTCTTCGATTGAATGATTGCACCACATATGGGTTGCGGTGATAAGATGTTCTTCTAACTTTTCGTGTTCGCCAGGTTCATAGGCGGGTACACTTAGGATGACATTATCTCCGGCAAGTATTCTGGTGTCGCCCCGTGGAATGATATTTTCTTTGTGACGCTTGATCATAATAGCGAGAGAACCGGTTGGCATATGTACGTCCTTGACCTGACGATTCTGCCAATTGTGTCCTTCGGGTATAAACATGCGCATTAAGGTAATAGCGGATTCTTCCTGGTAATCATTAAAGGTCTTACGGACATCGGAAGTTTCATCGACCATCTGTAGTCGCCTGGCAACTGCAGGAAGCAGGGTACCCTGAATAGTGACGGAGAAGAGGGCAACTAAGAATACGATGTGAAACAGATCTGATTGAAGTTGTGTTCCGCTTGCAATTACCATTGTAGCAAATACGATCGAGGCAGCACCGCGGAGTCCTGCCCAGGAGACTAGAAGGCATTGGCGGAGATCACTGCCAAGAGGTTTAAGTATCGCAAATACAGCAATCGGTCTTGCTAATACAGTAAGGAAGAAAACAATCGCAATGGCAGGCAATACAATGGCAGGAAGTCTGTGTGGAAAGGCAAGTAATCCTAATAAGAAGAAGAGGAAAATCTGTGCCAGACCGGTAATTCCATCGAAGAATGGAATTAATACGGACTTATTCTTGATCGGGCTGTTTCCGATCAGAATACCGCATAGATACACACTAAGATAAGCATTACCACCGACCAGGCTCGACAGACCGTAGCACAGAAGTACGATGGCAATCATGAATATGGTGTCAAGGCCTTCCGCTATAAAAGGTGTTTTGGTTAGAAGCCAGATGGCCAACAGTGCAAAGAGAATACCAAGGATACAACCATATGTTAACTGGGCAAAGATTGCATATCCAAGATTGGAGTGGGCTTGTGAGGAGAGGAGACCTACTCCGATCACAGTCAGCATATAGGAGACCGGATCGTTACTTCCGCTTTCCATCTCTAAAAGAGAGGCGGTTCCATCCTTGAGGTTCAGTTTTTTCTTACGAAGAATAGAGAATACACTGGCGGCATCCGTAGAAGAAAGAACGGCTCCGATCAGAAAACTTTCCGGTACAGAAAAATGCAGACAGAAGTGACAAAGCAGTGCAGTGATTCCGGCAGTGATGATCACGCCCAGGGTGGATAGGAGTAAAGCTCTCACAGCAACCGGGCGGGCGATGCTCCATTTTGTATTGAAACCACCATAGAACATGATGAATAATAAAGCGATGGAACAGAATTGTTCGGCTAATGTATAGTTATCAAAGGGAATCTTCAGGATGCCATCGCTTCCAAACAACATACCAATGAATAGAAATAAGATCAGGGCAGGCATGCCAAAACGATCCGAGAAACGATCGGCAAGAATACATAGGAATATAATAGTGGCGGTCAGAATAATCGATAGTGTCATATAGTGTCCTCCCAGAATAATAATTGATTTTTAGTATAACATTGTGACAGGATGAGGGGCAAGAGAAATGCACTTACTTTTCTTTCGTTTTGTAATGAATGGAAAGTGCTGGGGAGAAAAAAGGGGAAATTAGTAATTCATATTAGGAATAGAGGTAGATTATGCAGGATAAAAAGATAGTATTATTAATAGATGCAGAGAATACCAGTGCGAAATTTGCGGATGGTATTATGCAGTATTTAACAAAGCAGGGAGATATTATTTCAGCACAGATATATGGAGATTTCTTAGATAATAAGAACACCAAGCAGTGGAATAGTAAGGCGGTACAATATAATCTGCAACGGTATCAGGCAGATACCACCAAGGCGGGGAAAAATGCGGCAGATATTGCATTAGTGATTGATGCAATGGATTTTCTACATAAGGAGAATCATGCGGATGTATTCTGTGTGATTACGTCGGATGGCGATTTTACCCGTCTGGTGGAGCGAATTCGGAAAGAGAATATTGAAGTGATCGGTATGGGGAAGACAGATGCTTCGCCAAGACTTCGGCGGGCATGTAGCGAATATGTTGAACTGGAACAGTTAAATGCAAAGAGCAAATCGGCAGACAATAATTTAGCGGACAAAGAGAAAAAAAAGCAGCCGCCCAAGGTGGTAAAACAGTCGGAAAAAACGAATGCATCCGGTAAGAAAAGTACCAGAAAGAAGGTGCCGCTTAACCAGATCAAGATGGCATTGAATGAATTGGTACAGAATGATGAAAATGCTGGAAAGGCACCGGATCTTGGTGGAATTAAGAGCCGTATTCAATTGCGGTATCCAGGGTTTGATGAGAAAGATTATGGATATTCTTCTATTCGGGAACTGATCGATAAGGAAACGAAGTTTTCGGTACATCAGGACGGAACACATGCAATTGTCGTGTCGGATAAGAAGGAGCAGGAAGATAATGAATTGGAATTGGTATGCCGGTTTATGATCGACCAGTACCCGAATAAGGTGATTGGACAACATGAGATTGGGGCATTGGGCAGAAAACTTAAGAACCAATACCCGAATTTCCAGTACAAGCAATATGGGTATAAGAAATTAAGTACATTTTTGGAAGATGTTGGGTTTCATGTATATTGAAAAAGAGATTAGAAGGTAGGAATCTTTGGATTCCTACTTGCAAAAAGAGGTATATGATTCTATAATACTATATGTGATTGCAGATATGGTTCATCGGTAGAACGCTAGCTTCCCAAGCTGGAAAGGCGGGTTCGACTCCCGTTATCTGCTGATTATAAGATTCTGTTTCTTCGGGGACAGAATCTTTGTTTTTATTAGTCAAGTTCGTTATCGGTATAGACTCCGGCAATGTATCCAATCACTTCTTCCACTTCGTCTTCGTATAGGCGTGGTTTCTCATCACGGATAGAATAGTAGCGTATGATCTCTTTTCCGTCAACCGTCTCTGCTTTGCGTTTGGCTAGGAAGATACAACCAGAACAGACAATGACACTGTTCTCATGGAGAGAAGGAGTACGGTCATTCGCAATCAGTAAAATGTCATATGGGCTATAGGTCGGCATATAGTGTTCGCATTTTAGCTTAATACCAAGAAAGATTTTAGAACGAATTGCAGTCGGAATGGTACTGATATCAATATGCTTATATTCGCTGTTTAGAAGAAGATTGCCATTCTCTGCCAGAGTTGGCTGCATGACATTGAGCATACGGCGTCGCGGAGAATCTGTTAGCTGGCGTTCCTGATTCTTTACAAACCAATGAATCAGATATTGGGAAGACTGAGGCAGGTTACGTGTAATCTGTATAGAACGACGGGTATCCTCAGAGATCGTTTCACATCCAACCAATTCATCGATGCTGATATGAAGAGCACGGGCTAAGGCGATCGTAGTGGATAATTTGCAATCTTTGACGCTTCCATAAAGAATCGAATTCAGTGTATTAAGGGAAATATCGGCTTCCTCTGCGATCTCCCGTATTGTAATATCCCGCTGGGAAACGTATAAGTCGAGATTTTTGCGAAAACTGTTCATGTAATCATCGTGATCAGTGACTAATTCCTTTGAAAGTGATTTCAATCTGTTGTTGTCCATTTTCTAGTATCCCCTCCTGTATAGACCTACAAACTTCAATGATATGAGTGTATCATTTCTTTGATATCTTGTCAAATTCTCAAATTTAACTTTTGCTGAATCTTTACCGTGTGTTATACTATAGAAAACGATGTAAAGGAGAACGAGTATGAATTGTTTACATGTACCACAGATATGGATGCCACAAGAAGGAACGGATTTGTATAAATGGTCAGTTGTTGCTTGTGATCAATATACATCCCAGCCGGAATATTGGGAAGAATGTGAGAAAGAAGTGGGAGATGCACCCTCGACGTTACATATGATCTTGCCAGAAGTGTATTTAGGAAGTGATAAGGAAGAAGAACGAATTGACCAGATTCATAATTGTATGGATGCCTATGTGAAGCAAGAAACGATTCGTCCGCTTCCAAGAGGGTTTATGTTAGTAGAGAGAAGCTTTGGTAAATCGTATGCCAGAAATGGTCTTGTTGTTGAGATTGACTTAGAGACATATGAATATAAGAAAGGATCAAAGAGTCTGATCCGGCCAACAGAGATGACGGTAGAAGAGAGAATTCCACCGAGATTGAAAGTAAGACAGACAGCAAGTGTGGAGCTCCCACACATTATGTTGTTAATCGACGACCCGGACTGTTCGATCATTGAACCACTGATGGCAAAGAAAGAAGAGTTTCTTAAGATATATGATACAGATTTAATGCAAAAAGGCGGACATATTGCAGGATGGCTGATTCCCGAAGGAAATGAGACGGATGCAATCATGCAGGCAGTGGAACATTTGGCAGATCCGGAAGTTTTCAGGGAAAAATATGAATTAGACAAAGAATATCCATTATTAAATCTTGCAGTAGGAGATGGCAATCATTCCATGGCAACAGCAAAGGCTGCCTGGGAGAATATTAAGAAGGATTTAAGCG
The DNA here is from genome assembly GCA_902762905.1 of uncultured Lachnospiraceae bacterium. Lineage (GTDB taxonomy): Bacteria > Bacillota > Clostridia > Lachnospirales > Lachnospiraceae > CAG-590. Next base: position 23,204 of record CACWQE010000025.1, read on the forward strand.
AAGAAGAGAGAAAGGAACATCCGGCACGTTTCTGTTTATGTGAGATCGTGAATGTACATGATAAGAGTTTAGAGATCGAACCAATTCACCGGGTTTTATTTGGTGTAGATGAGGATGAGTTGTTCGGAGCTGCTATCACTTATTATGAAGAACATGGATGTGCAGTGGAACTGCGCAAAGAGCAGAGTGAACCATATGCAGATAAGACGCAGCATGCGTTTTCTCTATATAGCAGGAATGGATATCAATGTCTTATTGTAAAACAGCCGGCATGGGGAATCGCTGCTGCCACGATCCAGAGTTTTTTAGATGATTATCTGGCAGAGCATAGCGAATGCAGGATTGATTACATTCACGGAACGGATACGGTGTTAGAATTAGCAGGCAAAGAGGGAAATCTTGGTATTCTGCTTCCAGATGTGGAAAAAGGGGATCTATTTATCGGTGTTGTCAAGGATGGTGTACTTCCAAGAAAGACTTTTTCTATGGGAGAGGCGAATGAAAAACGCTACTATATGGAGTGCAAGAAATTATCTTAAAAGTATGGGAAATGCCGTATAATTTGTCGGTGAAAATGCAAAATAATCTTTAAATATCTGACAAAATATGCTATAATATCCGTATCGACAGAGAAGTTGCGATAAGTCGGTTTTGTATCATTTATAACAGAATTGAGATGGCAGAAAGAAGGTATGGGTTATGGGAAAGCAATTAATCATTTCAGTGGGAAGAGAATTTGGTAGTGGTGGTCATGAGATCGCAGAACGCTTGGCAAAGCATTATGATATTCCATTGTATGACAAAGAGATATTTGATCATGTACAGGAGAAAGGTTCTATTAATGCTGATGTAGCAAAGTATTTTGATGAGAAGCCGGTCAATCCGATATTCTATCCGGTATCCATGGATGGAAGTTATCTTCCACTTGAGCAGACCGTGGCGAATCATATATTTGATTTTATCCGTACGAAGGGAGATAAGGAGAAAGAATCATTCGTAATTGTCGGAAGATGTGCAGAATATGTACTTCGGGATAATCCGAATGTGATCAGTTTATTTATCTTAGGTGACAAAGATGTGAAACAGCGGCGTGTCATGAAGAAGTATCAGTTAGATGAGAAAGGCGCTTTGAACCGGATGCGTAAGGAAGATAAGATGCGTAAGACTTATCATAATTTTTACGCAGATGGTAAGTGGGGAGATTCCAGAAGTTATGATCTTTGCGTGAATAGTTCCACACTTGGAATTGACAAGACGGTAGAGTCCTTAATTGCATATATTGATCAGTTCCTTGCATAATGAATCTTTTGAGGGAGCGGAACATTGTTGTTCTGCTCTCTTTTTTTCTAGACAAGGAGTAGTAAAAAATGTATCATAAGATTAGAGAATTATTTTATTATAAGACCTTGGATAGAGAGGATTGCAAACATGATCGATTGGGAGAATTATCATAACGGGGAAGGCTTTGTGCCTTACTATGAGAGAAGATTTAAGAAAGATATTGTAAGTTTTGTTAAATGGATCTTATTAGCGTTTTTGACGGGATTTGTAGTGGGAGGTGCAAGCAGTGCCTTTTCTTTTGTACTGACAAGAGTGACCGCATTCCGAACCGGACATTTATGGGTATTTTTCTTCCTGCCGGTAGCGGGTGTTGTGATTGTATTCTTATACAAGTGGATCGGACAGGAAGATGGGGGAACGAATCAGGTGTTTTCCACGGTGAAGGCAAAGGATGAAGTGCCGTTTAAGTCGGCACCGCTTATCTTTGTGACGACCGCACTGACACATTTGGTCGGAGGGTCTGCTGGACGAGAGGGAGCCGCAATCCAGCTTGGCGGAAGTATTGGTAATCAGCTTGGACGCTGGCTTAAGTTGGATGAGGAAGATATGCATGTGATCGTTATGTGTGGTATGAGTGCAGCATTCTCCGCATTGTTTGGAACTCCGATGGCAGCGGCGGTTTTTGCATTGGAGGTAGTAAGTGTAGGAGTTATGTATTACACGGCGTTAATGCCTTGTATGATCTCTTCTCTGATTGCATCGAACTTTGCTGCAAACTTAGGAATCCATCCAGAAATGTTTCATGTAACAGGTATTCCGGAGCTGACGATAACAGATGGAGTGAAGATGGGGCTGGTTGCGTTAGCCTGTGCATTGTTAAGCACGGTGTTTTGTATTGCACTGAAACAGACCAATGCATTGTTTCAGAAATATCTGAAGAATCCTTACATTCGGATCGTGGTAGTCAGTGTTGTGATCATAGCGATTACCTTCTGCCTGCGGACAACCGATTATATGGGAGCCGGTACGAATATTATTGCAGAGGCGATTGAACATGGTAATGTGAATCGTTTTGCATTTTTGTGGAAGCTGATCCTTACGGTTCTGACAATGCGGGCAGGATTCCGGGGAGGTGAGATCGTTCCGTCTTTTTGTATAGGTGCGGCGCTCGGCTGTGAATTAGGACAGTGGCTTGGTATTTCTCCATCGTTGTGTGCAGCTGCTGGTATGGTGGCTGTGTTCTGTGGGGTGACTAATTGTCCAATCACATCCATATTAATTGCATTTGAGTTATTTGGGTTTGATGGAGTATCGTATTATTTGATCGCAGTATCGATCAGTTATGCTGTATCGGGATATTATAGTCTCTATAAAGATCAGACGATCGTATATTCAAAGTACAAGGCAAAATATGTGAATAAACATACAAGATAGAAAGAGATAGAAGGAGTTACGTATGGGTAATCAGATGTTAGAGGTAAAAGCAGAGATTGAGAAGGCAGTAAAAGGAAAAGAACAGGTTGTAGAGAAAGTGCTGGCGGCAATGCTTGCTGGTGGACATGTTCTGTTAGAGGATATTCCGGGCGTTGGTAAGACAACGCTTGCCATGGCAATTGCAAAGTCGATGTCGTTAAGTTACCGCAGAGTACAGTTCACGCCGGATGTTCTGCCAAGTGATATCGTCGGATTTTCCATGTATAATCAGACAAGTAAGACGTTTGAATATCAGGAAGGTGCTGTATTATGCAACTTGTTTTTAGCAGATGAGATTAACCGTACTTCTCCTAAGACACAGTCAGCTTTGCTGGAAGTCATGGAAGAGGGGACGGTTACTGTGGATGGTGTGACCAGACCGCTTCCAGATCCGTTTACCGTTATTGCAACAGAGAATCCACTTGGTTCCTCTGGAACACAGATGTTACCGGAATCACAATTGGATCGTTTTATGGTGTGTCTGTCAATGGGATATCCAGAGCACGAAGCAGCAGTTCAGATTCTTAAAGACAATGCTTCTAAGCCGATTGCGCATTTGGTATCAGCGATCAGCATAGATGAATTTGTTGCACTTCGGAAACAGACCAATGAGATGTACGTACATGATTCCATTTATGAATATATTGTAACATTGGTAGAAGCAACCAGACAGAGTGAATGGTTCACAATGGGAGCAAGTCCGAGAGGAAGTATCGCTTTGCTTCGTATGGCAAAAGCAATGGCTGTGTTGTATGGGAGAGATTATGTGACACCGGAAGATATTCGGAATGTATTTACGGATGTGTTAGGACACCGTGTGAAACTGAGCACGAAAGCACGGGCAGAGGGAAAAACAATAGAAGGGGCGTTGTTAGAACTGTTTCAAAGTGTTAAAGTTCCAAGAACGTGAAAGGAAACAGAATTCGCAATAGTAGAATGTAGGAGAGGTTAGAATATGCTTCGAATCCGGAATATACTGCGGTATGCAGTGGCAATTGCATTGAATATTTTTGTGATGGTGGTATTCCATAGTTACGTGAATCTGGTATTGCTGGCAGGATTACTTTTGTTCCCGTTATACAGTATATATGGAGTGCATAAAGTAAAGTCGCATTTGTCAGTTACTTTGCAGGCACCTACGGAAGATATGCATAAGGGAGAAGAATTTCTTGTGCGCATTGTGTTAGAGAATCCAACCTGGTTTCCGCTTGTCAATGTAACAGCGTATGTTAAAGTAGGCAATTCATTCTATGGAGTACAGGGAGAACATGAACTTAATATGCCATTACGTGCACATGGTAAGACAGAGACTGTTTATCCGGTTGTTATGGAGGAAAGTGGTCATTTTATGTTGCAGGTGTCATCGATACAGTGTGTTGACCTGTTAGGAATCTATGCAGTGATGGTACCGGTCGGACAGAGGGCGGAATGTATTGTGCTGCCAGAGGGTGAAGCAAGAGAGCAGGAGGCGGGTAATCTCTATCAGAAGGGTGTCAGCGAGGCAATGGAAAGTAAGGAAAAAGGATATGACTTTTCAGAAGTAAGTGGAATCCGGGAATATGTGCCTGGCGATAAACTGCAAAACATTCATTGGAAATTGTCATCAAAGAAAGATGATCTTATGGTGAAAGAGCGAGTAAGTGTATCTGCCATGCAATTGCATGTTGTTGTGGAATTAGTAGGTGATGAGATTGCACAGGCAGAGAGTGTATTAGAGCTCTCGGATAGTGTCACGAAGGCATTTGTGCGACAGAATCTTCCTTTCACCGTACATTATTACAGTGTAACAAGAGCAGCAATGCAGCAGATGTACATTGGAAATGAGATAGAGCGCAAACAGTGGTTAGAGATGTTGTTATATGATACCTGTTATAAGGGAGAATGCAGGGCAAGGGAGCTGTTTCAGAAAGAATATCCGTCGGCAGGGGCATTTCTGTATGTTGGACCGGATGGCATGGACACCGAAGATAAGATAATAGGAGAGCAGGGGATTGCTGCAGCGTTGATATAAAATGATGAGCAAAGAATGAGGTATTTTGTGAACTTTAAGAAAGGTAATACATGATATGTTTGGAAGAAAGAAAAAGCGGGAAGTGCATAGCGAAGATATGGTGCTGGCAGAGGGTATTTATCTGAAGACACCTAAGATGCAGATCGGCAATATTGTGTATAGCTGTTTCTTACGTTCTGTGATTGCCTTTTTGCTGACATTAGGTTCGGTAGGGGGATTCCTTTCAGCCCTGCAGTTATCCTATAATTATCTGTTAGTGATCGTAGCCTATATGTTGCTGTCACTTTACTTTTCGTTTTTGTATGCACTGCCAAAGTTTTTGTATCGTGATATGGGGTATATTGCCTTTTTTGCAGTGTTTGTATTTGCAATCTATACGTTTCGGATTCATGCGAATTCCGGCCTGTATGTGGTTGTCAATACAGTATTACAGCGGGCGAAGGCGTTTTTTAATCTGTCTGGTGTGAGGGAATATGAGACGCAGATTGATAATGATTATCTGACGGTAGCGATCGTTGCCATATTTATTGGTATGGTGTTGATCATTATTCTGAATATCTGGTTATATTCGCGGATGAGCCTGATCTGGGCGGTTGGTCTTACATTTCCTCTGTTATTGATACCTCTTTATATGAAACTGGTGCCGGATGTGTTATATATGATCTTTCTGGCAATCGGATATACAATGGTAGTGATATTTAAGGCAAATGGACATTATCTTGCCTTTGCATGGGATAAACCGTTTAAGATCAAAGAGGGAAAACATGCCAGGGTGAGCTATACACAGGACGCAGGGGTATTTCAACATGTATTGGTAACGATCATGGTATTCATATTGTGCATTTCATTTGCATTACAGGGAGTGATCCGTCCGGGTGATTTTGAGCGGCAGTTTCATAGTGATAACTTGCGTGAGAAGACAGCGGATACAATCGGTAACTTTATCTTACTAGGTTTTGCAGGATTGTATAACCAGTATTCATCCGTTGGAGGCATGAGTGGTGGTAAGTTAGGCGGTGTCTCAAATGTACGGCCGGATTATATGACAGATCTGATCGTGACATATACACCGTATAGCAATCAGGCGGTATACCTGAAAGCCTTTACCGGGGGGAGATATCTATATCAGAATAATGAATGGGAAGATCTGTATACCTATAATGAGGCGGGTTCGGATGAGGATATAACGGATTTTGAAGATGAGAGTATGAAACAGGAGATGCTTTCCCTACGGCAGGATTCTGGTAAATATTATGCACAGGGTGTTATGAAAGTGCGGAATGTAGGTGCAGATGGAACCTATCTGTATTATCCATATTACACACAATTTGAGAATTATAGTATATTTAAGAATCATGCAATGTTTGAATCGATGCAGGGCCTCAATCGGGGAACAACCGGAACCTATACCTATTATCCGAAGATTGTCTGGGAAGAATCTCTAGGAGAAACGACACCAGGTAAGATAGATAAGTCGAATATGAATGAGGAGTTTCTGGATGTACCGGAAGAGAATGCAGATGTGATCAAAGCAGAATGTAAGAAGATTGGCCTTACGGATACCATGACGGAGAATGAGATCACGGATGCGGTGGCACAATATTTTGAGGATAATATTCCTTATACATTAAGTCCGGGAGCGACTCCAAGAGATGAAGATTTTATTAATTATTTTCTGACAAAGAACCGAAAAGGGTATTGTGCACATTTTGCATCTGCGGCAACATTGATCTTTCGGCAGATGGGGATTCCGGCAAGATATGTGGAGGGTTATGCATTTTCGCTGGAATCAGTATTAGCGTCTGAGATGAATGAGGGAGAGAAAGCAGCAGATTATTATCAGGGCTATTCTGCAATCGGAGATACACCGGTTATGGACGTGGAAGTGACAGATGCGATGGCACATGCATGGGTGGAAGTATATATAGAGGGATTTGGCTGGAAGGTAGTAGAAGTAACACCAAGTAACAGTTTAGATACGGATGAGAACAATTTCTGGGATGCATTTACAAGTGCCATGAATAACTTAGGAGCAGATGGAGATCAGACATCCGGGATATTAGGAGATCTGGATATGTCGAAACTGCTTTGGGGTGTGTATATGATCATTGCGGTAGTATGCCTCTTTGTGTTGTATCGCATGGGCGTCATTGTTGTGTGCAAGGTTATGCGGTATCAGAAGTGTCATCAGAGTGATCAAAGAGAAGCTGTAGTTGCACGGTATGCGGATTTGTGTGATCGTATCAGATTGTGTGATAAGGCATTTAACGCATGCAAAAGTCATAGAGAACAGTTGCAGTATATGAAAGACAAGTATGGTCTTTCTCTTGATATAACTGTTTGCTGCGAAGTGATGGAGAAGATCAGTTACAGCAGACAGGAGATTGCAGGTCAGCAGCTGGTGGAAATGATGCAGATGATACGACAGGTGAAGAAAGCGGTCTGGAAACAGGCAACATTTCTACAGCGGATCCGGTTATGTAAGAGGTAGATATATGTGGAGAAGGATAGGAAAATGGCTGGCAATAGTAGGTGTGGTCATTGTATGCTGTGCTGGCATTGCGGTGAAAATGGGCTGGCAATGGAACACAGGGATTCATTGGAACAATGACGAAAGCAATGGATTCGATAAGGGGATTGCGGTGGTAGAAGATAAAGGAAAGGGACATCTACAGGGAACGAATCTGACCGAGTTAGAGAGGAGAAGGCAGGAAGAACAGGAAAGAGAACGTGCAGTGATAGAGCGTGTCTTAGACACGATGACGATGGAACAGAAGCTGGCACAGTGTATGATACTTACCAATGAGAAAGACATTACAGCAGGGAATCTGCAACGGTATCAACCGGGTGGTATTATATTTTTTGGTGTGGACTTTCAAGGAAAGACGGTAGAACAGGTGAGAACGCGTGTAGAGTCTTTACAACAGTGTATGCGTGTTCCTCTTTTCATTGGCGTAGATGAAGAAGGAGGAGAAATCAGCAGAGTAAAGGGATTAATAGGGGAAGAGATTCCTGTGTTTGACAGCGCCAGATTGTTATATGCAAAAGGAGAGGCAAAGATTATAAAGGATACGGAGCAGAAAACGGACCTGTTGCAGCGTATGGGAATCAATCTGAATTTTGATCCGGTGGCAGATGTGGTAACAGATCCGAATGCCTATATGTATGACAGGAGTGCCAGTGATGATCCAGAGAAAGTGGCAGACTATGTGGAGACAGTAATATCCGTGATGAAGGATAGAACGATGGGAAGCTGTCTGAAACATTTTCCGGGTTATGGGAATAACGGGAATACACATGCGACATTTGCAACGGATCATAGGGGCCTGGAGACATATCGGAAACAGGATTTTCTGCCGTATGAGGCAGGGATTGCAGCGGGCGCAGAGATGATCATGGTATCTCATATTACAATGGAGTGTGTGGATGAAGAGAATCCGGCATCATTGTCATTAGCGGTACATGATCTGCTGAGAGACGAATTAGCATTTGATGGCGTAATCCTTGCAGATGATCTCAATATGCAGGCGGTTCTTAAGAAAATGTCATTAGAAGAAGCAACCGGAAAAGCACTTGCGGCTGGCAATGATATGATATTTTCGGCAGACTTTGGAGCCTCTATGAAAGGGGCAACGGAAGCCTTGAAAAAAGGAGAGATTACGGAAGAGGAATTGAATGTGGCTGTAAGACGTATTTTGCGGTACAAGCTGCATCTTGGATTGATAGAGATGGAATGAAAGCAATAAGCCAAGTGCAAAGCATTTGGTGCATGAGAGCGCAAAGTGCTTGCAAGGGTGAATTGTTAAATGTGATCATGTGCATAGCTCATGATATAAGGAGAGATAAAGATATGAATGACAAAATAAAGGATGTATCCGTTTCGCAGAGACAGATCTACATATTATCGTTGTTGTCGCAAAATCCGAAAGGATATCTGGCAGAAGAGATCAGGGAACGGCTACACCGTTGGGATATTGATGTGACGAAACGTACAATTCTTAGAGATATTGACGAGTTGTCGTTAAATTATGGAATCGGGGAAGAAGAACGGGCAGGTAAAACATATTATTATGCCGATAAATATACACTTCAGAATGTCGATTTTACTATTGAAGATCTGGCATCCCTTGCATTTGCAAAGGAAATGTTAGGAACATATGCACATTTAGATATGGGACAGCATGCAATGGCATTGATTGATAAGATTGTTGCAAATTCGGCATCATTGAATCAATTGCAGTTTGAAAAATTGTGTGGACATTTTCGTCAGGCAGGTGCGGATAAAAGATCGGTTGATACGGTAGACAGCCAGGTGGAGAAACAGATCCAGAGTGCGATCGATAGTCAGAGTAAGATTCAGATTTCTTATTATAGCTTCTCAAGTGATACAAGCAGTCAGCGTGTTATTCATCCGTATCGATTGCTGTTGTTGGACTCTTTTCTGTGTGTAGAGGGATATTGTGAGCTGCGTAAAGAAGTGCGGCGATTCCGGTTATCCAGAATTCAGGATATTCGGATATTAGATGAACATTTTGCAGAGCAGGAACAGGAGCCGGATACTTTCTTAAATCTGTCGGGCGATAAAAAGGAAGAGATCGAATTTGTGTTTACTGGGGAAAGCATCCGGTATGTGAAAGAATTTGAGGCGAATCGGGCGAGCCGTTTAGAGGAACAATCGGATGGTCTGCATTTCTATCAAACGGCGGCAATAGCACCGGATGTAATCCGATGGGTTCGCGGTTTTGGACCGGAGGTTGAAGTTCGTAAGCCAGAGTGGCTGCGGGAGCAGTTGTTACAGGAAGCACGCACCCTTGCACAGCGTCCGTCCTAACTTACGCTGTGCAAGGGTAATAGAAAATAAAAAACGACAAGCATATGCTTGTCGTCTTAAGAACTGGGGTACAAGGATTCGAACCTTGAAATGACGGAGTCAGAGTCCGTTGCCTTACCATTTGGCGATACCCCATTAAGTGCTTTGCGTCACTCACAAGACATTATTATACACGTTTCGAAATAAAAATCAAGAGGAAATTTTAAAAAAATTGATTTTTTTGAAAATCTTTTGACCATGTAGAGAATAATGCAGTATAATGACAGGTATGTTGAATAAGGAGTGATACTATGTATGAAATGAAACGGCGGGTGACCTATTCGGAAGTTGCCCCAGATCTTAAAGTAAATATGGCAGGGCTTGTGCATTATTTTCAAGATTGCACAATTGCTCATTCAGAGACCGTAGGGCTAGGTGTGTCAGCAGTGGAACAAACACACCGTGCATGGTTTTTATCAAGCTGGCAGATAGAGGTTGAGCGTTATCCAGAATTTATGGAACAGATTACAGTCCGGACTTGGGCACATGATTTCAAGGGAATGTATGGTCATCGTAATTTTGACCTGTTAGACGAAATGGGCAAGCCGATTGTGCGGGCAAATTCCATCTGGATACTTATGGATGTAGAGAAAATGATGCCAGCCCGGATTACAGAAGAAGATGCAGCACCGTATCCGTTAGAACCGGCATTGGACATGGAGTATGAGCCAAGAAAGATTAAGGTTATGGGAGAAGAGAATCGCATCGTGTCACAGACATGGGAGCCGATTACAGTGAAGCCGTCTTTTCTGGATTCGAATCATCATGTGAATAATGGGAGATATGTGGAAGAGGCGATGGATTGTCTGTTACAGAATGATGTTCCAATTCACAAAATGCGTGTTGATTACCGAAAAGCAGCAAAACTTGGGGATGTCATGCATCCGGTGTGCTATTGTAAGGATGGGGTGCAACAAGTTGTGTTCTTGGATGATGCAGGCAACATTTATGTTATCGTAGAATGTCACCCTTGCACAGCGTAAGTGAGACGGACGCGCGAAACATTAGGTTTCAAATCGGTTGCAAGGATATAACATATCATCGTAGTCACTACTCATCACTCGTAGCGGATACTAAGAATGTGCCATTCATGTTTTATGCAGTGCCTTTCGAAAAGTCTGCACCTTGCTCGGCTAACGTTCCTAATGCTGTCGCAAGGTGCAGGACATTTTCTTAAGGCATATATAGTGTTATGCGGCACATTCATGTACCGGCGGTTCTAAAGTAACTGCTTATGATAGATGTTATATCCTTGCAACCGATATTTACGTTATTGTGTTTCGCACTGTTCACATCAGAATCTACTACGCTATGCTTATCGCCATCCCGAAGCCGTCCGGCGTTAATATGTCATCGGAACTTTGACCGTAGTTAACTTTGATAACTTGATATTCAATCTGTTAAACAAAGAAAAACGGATATGAATGATAATCATACAGACTAATTACAAGTCTGTGTTCTTAATTCATATCCGTCTTTATGTTTCGTTTAAGATAACTATAATAATCCGTATTGCTTCTTCAATGCAATCAATTCCGCATGCTGGCTCGCAATAGTAGCATCTTTGTCGGCGAGTTCTGTTTTATAAGCTGCTAATTGCTCTTTCTGTTCTGCTAGTTGTTCGTCCTTTTCTGCCAATTGTTCGTCCTTTTCTGCCAGCTGCATTGACAATGTCTTGATCTTCAACTCTGTCATAGATGACACCTCCCTCTGATATTCCGGGTAATGTGTAAATATCTTC
>CACWQE010000026.1 GCA_902762905.1 uncultured Lachnospiraceae bacterium
TTATATAACAAGTTGAATAGCTGCTTGTTCTTGCATTACTATTAGAAATCACAACGAACCATATTAATAAATTGATTTGCTAATATTCGTAATATTCAACATATTTTCTATTCCTATAGCTCAATATTACAGTAGATTACCTGCGCCAACGAAAGAACGGCTTCGGGTGGGCGATAAGCACAGCGTAGTAAATTCTGATAGGAACAGTGCGAAACACATTAACGTAAATATCGGTTGTACAGATATAACATCTATCATAAGCAGGTACTTCAGAACCGCCGGTACTTGAATGTGCCACATGACCTATATATGCCTTGAGAAAATGTCCTGCACCTTGCGACAGCATTAGGAAAGGCAATGCATAAAACATGAATGGCACATTCTTAGTACCGCTGCGAGTGATGAGTAGCGAGAGCGTGCCTGCTATGATATGTTATATCCAAACAACCGATTTAAAAACTAATATTTCGCGCGTCCGTTTGACTTACGCTGTGCAAGGGTAAAAATTACATACGGTCTGTGAAGAACTCCTCAAACGCCGTATACCCTTCTTTCTCCAACTGCTCCTTCTGGAACTTTTTATTCTTCTTCATGATAGCAATATTGATCTGTTCCCCATTCTTACGCTTTTCATTTGCCTGCTGCAAGATCGTAAGCATCTTATCCTGTGGCATATTCTTCTCAACGAGGTAAGCGGTCTTCTCGCCCTTACCCGGCACCTGATAATCTTTCTCTAATAAGAGCATAACAATTCGCTCAAATCCGATCGAGAAACCGCAGGCTGGTGTATTCTGACCTGTAAACTTACCGATCATCTCGTCGTAACGTCCACCGCCGCCGACTGATCCACCAAACTCATCCATAGAGATCTCGAAGATTGGACCGGTATAATATCCCATACCTCTTACTAAGGTCGGATCAAATACAATCTTAAAGTCAGCAGACTTGGTAGCATCTACACTTGCCATAATGGTTTCTAGATCCTCTGCCACACCTGTCTCTAAATATTCTCCTAATGTATCTTTGAGGTAGCGTACCCCTGCAACATCCTGGCTGACATTTTCAAAGAGGGCAAGACATTTGTCTACAGACTCTGTTGCAAAGCCCTGCTCGATCAGTTCTTCTTTCACGCCATCCAATCCAATCTTGTCCATCTTATCTAATGTAATAAATACGCTATCATAATCGGCTTCCCCAAATCCGCTGTATGCTGCCATTGCCTTGAGCATCTTACGGTTATTCAAACGGATCGTGAACTTCTCGAACCCAATCTTGCCGAGCAGTGTTGTAGTTGCCGTGATCAACTCGATCTCTGCTAAGATCGTTGGCTCGCCTAAAATATCAATATCGCACTGCATAAACTGACGGTAACGGCCTCTCTGTGGACGATCTGCTCTCCACACATTTCCCATCTGTAATGCCTTAAATGGGCTTGGCAGGTCATTCGCATTATTTGCATAATATCTCGAAAGTGGCAATGTCAGATCATAACGAAGCCCACCATCTACTAATACGTTCGCATCCTCTGCTGCTTTTGGAACCGCTGCGGTTAATTTGTCACCACGCTTTAAGATCTTGAAGATCAACTTTTCATTTTCTCCGCCCTGATTGGAACTTAAGTTCTCAATGTGTTCTACACAAGGTGTCTCCATACTGGAAAAACCAAATGTCTTGTAAGTCTCCTTGATCTGTCCGATCACATAATCACGGATCTCCATCTCTCTTGGTAATATATCTTTCATTCCTGTTACTGGTTTCTTCTTCATTGCCATCTCAATTCTCTCCTTCTTTTTCTATATAGTAACTGCGTATAGCAGAAAAACATCATCTACGCTTCTTTCGCGCCAAAGCAAAATCGCAAAATAATCCATTTCTTTCCTACGGGATATACAACCTTTAGAAAAGCCTTTATCTTTATAAATGGAGCTTTCCCAAAAGTAAACCACTCCTTGTACATTCCAATCAGCTTTGCAGACAACTATGCATGAAATACCAGTTTATCCTGCGTATCTCCCTCTAATTCTTTCCGTTCGATCTCGTCATACACAATACTCTGGAACGGAAGGAATACTTTCATGTCAAAATGCCGTACCTCTTCAATCAGCAGCTCTACTGCGGTCTTACTGTCAAACGCTTTCCGGTACGGACGATCTGAGGTCAGTGCCACAAAGACATCACACACCCGGAGAACCCGTGCTCCAAGCGGTATCGCATCCCCGACTAAATTGTCCGGATACCCCGTGCCATCATAGTTCTCATGGTGGTGTAAGATCATCTCGCACACCCGGTCAGAATATCCCTCTGCCTTTACCACTTCATATCCCAATCCGGCATGCAGTCTTACATACCGCATCTTCTCTACATTCAGTGTATCATCATCCCCACCGTACAGATAGGTACTTGCCCGAAGCTTCCCGATATCATGAAGCATACCTGCCACCTCAATGTCATGGCAGAATTCCGGGTCTAATTTCAGCTCCCTTGCAAGCATTCCTGCTAACCGGCTGACTTCAATCCCATGTGCAATCTCCGTCTTCAGATCTTCTGTCAAATATGCCGACATCTCATCTACTTCGATGTCATCCCGATCTACTTCTATCATCCTATCACCCCTTCAAACATACGCCGTTTCCGATCTATCATCTCATCAATCCGATTGATATATTCGTCTACATTCTTCACATTCTCCACACGCTCGATCCGGTTCTCCTGATGGAATACAAACTTAGAAGACGCCCCGGCTCCCATCGCAAGAATATCTAACTTCTCTTCCATGATAAGAATGTTATAAATGCATTCTTTGCCTTCTGCCGCATATCCGATATTCTCTAACTTTCCCGGTATATTCTTCTGCCGATACAGATAGTACGGGAATAAATGTAATCTTCTCGCACAATCATCAACTGCAAGCAGCATCTCATTTGTACTTCCCTTGATCAGACTATGATAGCGCTCCATCTCAATATTCAGATTGGCCGCACGCTTGATTGCCAATGAATGTACCGTAAGGCTATCCGGTGCTAACTTCTCAATCTCTTCTAATGTATGCTCGACATCTGCCATCTCTTCACCCGGAAGACCTACGATCATATCCATGTTGATATTCGTAAACCCTGCCTGTCTCGCCATGGCATACGCCTCTTTGGTCTGTTCCACACTGTGTGCCCGTCCGATCAGTTTGAGCGTCTCATCTGACATGGTCTGTGGATTGATACTGATCCGTTCTACCCTCATTTTCTTAAGGGTACACAATTTATCCATCGTAATGCTGTCCGGTCTTCCACACTCTACACAAAACTCCCGCACATACTGCATATCGAAAGTCTGCCGTAATTTTGTGATCAATGCCTCTAACTGCTCGGCAGATAGTGCGCTCGGGGTACCACCACCCACATAGACTGCCACTAACCGCTTATTTCTATATGCATCCGAACCCGCTACAAATTCCATCTCCTTGTACAAAGCCTGTAGATATGCCTCTACTTTATCGGCATATATCGCAATCGGGTAAGATGTGAAGGAACAATACAGACATCTTGTCGGACAAAATGGAATTCCAATATAGATACAGTATTCCTTCTCATAATCAAAATTCCGGAATAACTGCTGCTCCTTCTTCGCTACTTCGATACAGATATCTGCTTTCTGCGGAATAGTCAGATATGTATCTGTATATAATCTCCGAATCTCTTCTTCTGTTGCTCCGTGTTCTAATCGTTCCGTAGCTACCTTGGTCGGCCGCACCCCGGTCATACTTCCCCACGGAAGCGTCTTGCCTGTATACTCTGACAACATATGGTATAATGCAGCTTTCAGCGGATTTCTTGCCAACTTACGATTGAGGTAATCTACAACAACGGTCTTACTATTTTGATAACCATCCTCATCGGACAATGTATAAGTGACATAGCCACCCTTCGCTGCTTCTGTCTCTACATCCACATCCTCTGTATAGACCACTTTCAGTGCAAGTCTCGTCCCGTCCTGCTTCGTGATTACCTTCTCGTTATCAAAAAACGCCTGTAGCATGGCACGTATATCATTGTTATAATATTCTGCATTTTGCTCTAAATATATCATTCCTCATGCACTCCACAAACCATGTTGCTCTTCTTCTCCCAACCAATCGTCGAGCCATCCATATGTCCCGGGAAAATCTTTGTCTCATCTGGCAGAGTATATAACTTCTCCCGGATAGACTGCAACAATACCGTTCCATTACCGGTCGGAAAATCTGTTCTGCCAACACTGCCGCAGAATAAGGTATCTCCCACAATGGCAGACTGCAATTCCTCGCAGTAATAGCACATACCACCAGCAGTATGTCCCGGTGTCAGAATACAGGTAAGTGTAGTTCCGATAATCTCAATCTTCTGTCCGTCCCGTAATACCTCATCTGCCTGTAACGTCATTGGATTGCCAAACATGGCAGAAAGATTCGCAGACAGGTCGCCTAATACCTGTTCATTCTCTTCCTTTGATGCATAGACCGGCACACCAAATGCATCCTTCAACGCCTTCACGGCACCAATATGATCGTAATGTCCATGCGTCAGAAAGATTGCTTTCAGTTGAAAACCCGGACTGTGAAAGATCTCAATCAATGCATCCGCTTCCGCTGCCGGATCAAACACAACACACTCTCCCCTATCATGATTGACTAAAATATAACAATTCGTACCCAGTTCTCCGACTGTCTTACGAAAGATCTCCAAATCTGCCATTGACCCTATCCTTTCTTAACTCCTGTAAACCCTCTTCCATCTGTTACAGAAATACCGGTTATCAGCCTACACTTCGCTCCACATCTAATACGCCTGGAATCATGCGGATCTTCGAGATTACATGATTCAACTGATCTACCGTCTTAATATCAAAGGACACCGTAAAGGTTGCCCGCTCATTCTTATTGTTACTCTTACTGTTGATTGCTGTTACATTGATATTCGCTTCCGTAAACACTTTCGAGATATCAAATAACATTCCTGTCCGGTCTGCCGCAAAAATACGAATCTCTGTAGAATACGTTGCTGTCGGATTGCTTGCCGCATCCTCCTGCCATTCTGCATCGATCAAACGAGAGCGATCACTGTCACTCATTCCCACTATATTCACACAATCGGTACGATGAATGGAAATTCCACGACCTCTTGTGACATAGCCAACAATCTCGTCTCCCGGTACCGGAGAACAGCATTTGGAAAAATGTACTGCCACATCATCAATTCCATGTACCGTAATACCGCCTTTGGAATGACTCGTACGGTGCAGATCTGCACTCTGGTTAAGCTGCTCTAACAGCTCATCCTCTGTCATCTTTGCTTTCTCTTCCTTATTGTAGGTCTCCATCAGCTTGTTCATGACCTGACCCTCTTTAAGGGCACCATGTCCAATTGCCGCTAAGACAGACTCCCAATCCCGGAAATCATATTTGACTATAACTGCCTTAAGCAGTTCCGGCTTCGAATAGGTTGCAAGATTATATCCCTTCGCCTTACAGTACTGGGATAATAATTCCTTACCCCTACTGATGTTGTCTTCTTTGAATTCCTGCTTGAACCACTGATTGATCTTATTCC
Source organism: uncultured Lachnospiraceae bacterium (assembly GCA_902762905.1). Lineage (GTDB taxonomy): Bacteria > Bacillota > Clostridia > Lachnospirales > Lachnospiraceae > CAG-590. The sequence continues at coordinate 5,580 of CACWQE010000026.1, forward strand.
GTGCCTGTGCGGACTTTACGATGCTCAACCAGTCACGGCTCGGTCCCTTAGAATTCTGTGAGGTAATGATCTCTACCCGGTCTCCATTCTGCAATGCATACGTAACCGGAACCTGTCTGCCGTTGACTCTGGCGCCTACCATCTTATTACCGACAGCGGAATGAATACTATATGCAAAATCAATTGGTGTAGATCCGGCTGGAAGGTTCTTTACATCTCCATTCGGTGTGAAACAATATACCTGCTCTGCAAAGAGATCCAAGTCCGTCTTAACCGTACTCATAAACTCTTTGTTATCTTCCGTATCTTTCTGCCACTCTAAGATCTGACGCAGCCAGCTTAACTTCTCTTCCTCTTTGTCCTTTGTGGTTCCGGACAAGTTCTCTTTGTATTTCCAATGGGCAGCAATACCATATTCTGCCGTCTTATGCATATCATATGTACGGATCTGAATCTCAAAAGGCTGTCCACTCTTACTGATCAGTGTCGTATGCAGAGACTGATACATATTGGACTTCGGCATTGCAATATAATCCTTAAACCGTCCCGGGATCGGTTTATACTTTTCATGGATAATACCAAGTGCCGCATAACAATCTCTTACGCTATCCACAATGATACGGACTGCAAAAATGTCATAAATCTGATCTAATGTCTTATTCTGATTGACCATCTTCTTATAAATGCTAAAAAGATGCTTCACACGTCCATTAATCTCTGCCTTAATTCCCGCCTCGTCAATACACTCTCTGACATCATGTACAATTGTCTCGATAAAGGTCTCTCTCTCCTCTAACCGCTCGTCAATCTCCGTCTTTAACTCCTTGAACTTCTCCGGCTCTAGATACTGCAGGGAAAGATCATCTAATTCTACCTTAATCTTGCTGATACCAAGTCGATGCGCGATTGGCGAATAGATATCCATCGTCTCTCTCGCCTTTTCAATCTGCTTTGCCGGAGTCTGGTATTGCAGTGTTCTCAAATTATGCAGACGGTCAGCAAGCTTGATCAGAATGACACGGATATCCTTTGCCATGGCGAGGAACATCTTACGAAGGTTCTCTGCCTGCAACTCAATCTTATCCTGCGAAAAATTAAGCTGTGTCAACTTCGTAACACCGTCTACTAACAACGCAATCTCCGGTGAAAACTCTTCTGAGATCTCCTCCGTTGTCATAACGGTATCCTCAATGACATCATGCAGGATTCCTGCAACGATCGTCTCTTTATCCAATTCTAATTCTGCTAAAATAATTGCCACACAAAGTGGATGCATGATATATGGTTCACCAGATTTGCGCAACTGTCCTGCGTGTGCTTCGCTCGCAATCCTATACGCCTTCTCAATCATGGTGATATCTGTATTCGGATGATATTCTAATACCTTGTCGATCAAGGTCTTATACAGCTCCTCTGGCGGTGTGAAATCCTTTGGAGTACTAAGTTCTTTGTCTGTATTTACTAAGCCTGCCATATATCCACCTTCTTTTCTTTTTCTCTCAAGTCGTCCATAAAATATAGTATAGCCTATATTTTCGAAGATGTAACGAAAAAATTATCCCTGACAATCAATTTTGTAAAATATGCTATAAAACGCTCCCCAAATTTGCACGAACTTTGTGTTATTTGAGACTAACTCCTATAGCACTTCACGCACGGTTGCCATCGCATAGCGTTTCACCTGCATCTGAATCGTACGGTTACCGTTAAATTCATTAACGGATGGATAATATACAATATTCAGGATAACATTGTTGAGCCATCCGTGTAATAATTTGTCGTACTCTTCCTGCCCAAACCAACTGACAATATTCTCTTCAAACTCCTGCGCCCGGAAATAAATACCCTCTGAAATGTAACCATCTTTGTCCTCTAAAGTAAGTTTCACTACATTACGATCCTTACCCATAATCTTTGCAGATAAAGCATTCAGGTCTTTTTGTGCAAACACCGGTTTCTCATTTCCTTTTCCAAATGGTGCAAGTGCATCTAACTGCTCAATAAGCGGCTCTGTCACATAAGACATTGGCATCGGGACATCAATATGTACCGTTGGAATAAAAGCAGCCTCCGTCAAAGCACAGTTCTCATTCAGCTCTTTTACAAAAGCATCAAACTGATCTGCCTGCAAGGAAAATCCTGCTGCCATGGCATGACCGCCAAACTTAAGCAATCGGTCACTACATTGCTGTAATGCCTCGAACATGTGGTATCCTTCGATAGAACGACCAGAGCCTTTCAACACGCCGGGAACATCACTATCTACTACTACCAGCACCGGATGATGATACATCTCCCGGATTCTGCCTGCAATAATTCCCGCAAGGCTTTCATGACAATCTGCAAGATAGATTACCATTACTTTCATTGGTTCCATATTCTCGATATATTCCTGTGCACGCTCCACACCTGCCATTGTCATTTCTTTACGTTCTTCATTCATTTCTTTCAGATTCGTGGCTTTCGCAATCGCCATTTCCGTATCTGTTTCCGTAAATAATTCCAAGGCCGCAACGGCACTTTCCAAACGTCCACTGGCATTGATACATGGTCCTAATTTGAATCCAACATGATATTCATTCACTGTCACATCAGAAAGCTCATTGATCCGAAGCAGTGCCCGCATACCAACATTTTCCGAGTAATTCAGCTTCTCTAATCCCTTGACAGTAAATGTCCGGTTCTCGTCTGTCAATGACACAATATCACATATCGTTGCTACTGCAACAAATTCCAAAAACTGCTGCATCTCCTCTTCCGGAACTTCCCGTTTCTGAAACAACGCCTGAATCAACTTGTATGCAACGCCCGCTCCACAAAGGTCGTCAAACGGATAGGTACAGGTCTCTTTTTTTGGATTCAGGATTGCATCTGCCGGAGGAAGAATATACTTCTTTTCCTCTCCATCCATCATAAATGGCACCTGATGATGATCTGTAACAACCACTGTCATTCCCAGTTCCTTTGCCTTAGAAAGTGCTGCATTTGCCGCAATTCCATTATCGCAGGTCACGATTGTATGAATTCCATCCTCAGCAGCTTTTGCAATAATGTCTTCATTAATTCCATATCCGTCTTTCACTCTATGTGGAATAACATAATCTACTTCTGCGCCAATGCGTTTGAAGCCTGCATACAAAATATAATTGGACATGACACCATCCACATCATAATCCGAAACAATTCGAATCCGATGTCCCTCTTCGATATCATGAATAATGATCCTGACTGCCTGGTTCATGTCCTCCATCAAAAATGGATCATATAAATTATTAAGATCTGGATGCAGAAAACTGCCAAACTGTTCCTGTGGGATGTCACGGTTTACCATAACCCTCGCCACAACCGGATCAATCGAAAACTGTTCGCCAAGAGCATTAAAATCTGCCCGTTTCATTCGTATAAGCCAATTCTGTTCTGCCATATTTTAATCTCCTAATGAAACATGATAGGGACATGGTAATGTGCCATGTCCCTATATATTTCTGATTCCTTATGCGTTCTTTGCTTTCTTCTTCGCTACTTTCTTCGACCCGGTGTTTTTATCATTCTTACCCAACCTGGTCTTAAGCATATACCATAATGGACCGGTAATGCATACAGAAGAATATGCACCACAAACGATACCACACATCAGAGTAAGTGCAAACTCTTTGATCGAAGTTACACCCATAATATACAATACAAATACCATTACAAATGTGGTAAGCGATGTATAGATGGTTCTGGTCAATGTCTGTGAAATAGAAGTATCTACAATTGTTGCATAATTCTCTTTGCTCATCGTTACTATATTCTCACGGATACGGTCGAAGATAATGATTGTCGCATTGATAGAATAACCAACGATCGTAAGCATACATGCAATGAATGTATTACCAACAGACAAACGTCCGATTGAATATACCGCAAATACGACTAATACGTCATGCAATAAAGCAATAACAGCTGCCGCACCAAACTTCACATCACTAAACCGGATTGCAATATAGATCAACATTAATACAGTTGCAATCAATACAGATACGATAGCATTTCTCTGCATCTCACTACTGATCGTAGAGCTGATATTCTCCATATTAAACTCTTTGATCTTAAAATTATCTTCTAACGCAGTCTGAACTGCTTCTCTCTGATCATTCGAAAGCTCAGAAGTCTTGAATACGATCTCATTCGAATTCTGTACATTCTGCACCTGTACATCTGCTTCCGAAATATTAGCAGCCTTGGCAATTACCGGAAGAATATCACTTTCAGCCTTTGCCAGATCATATTTCTCTTCAAAATCAACAGTCATAGAAGTACCACCGGTAAACTCTAAGCTGTAATTCAAGGTAGAACCCGTCTTACCCTTGAACACCGGAAGTGCGATCAATCCTGCAGCAATTGCTACAAAAGAGATGACATAAGCAACTTTAGAGAACTTCACATATCCGCGAACCTTTGGCTCCTTCTTAGCACCGTATAACTTCGGATTCTGCAAACCTAATGTAAAGGCTGCCTTTAATAAATGTTTCGTTACAAAAAGTGCCGTAAACATAGATAACGCAATACCAATACCTAATGTAAGGGCAAATCCCTTAATGGAACCAATACCCATAATATAAAGCACAACGGCTGCGATCAAGGTTGTAATATTACCATCTAAGATAGCAGATAATGCCTTATTAAATCCGGCATCAATTGCACTCTTAACAGATGCACCTTTTCCAAGCTCTTCCTTAATACGTGTAAAGATAATAACATTCGCATCTACCGCCATACCAACGGATAACACGATACCGGCAAGACCCGGCAATGTCAGACTGGCATTGAAACCATTCAGACACAACAACATCAATACAACATAAGAGATCAATGCAAGCACGGAAATGGAACCAGGTAATAAATAAAGACCGATCATGATCACGGCGATGATCGCCATACCGATTGCTCCAGCTTTCAATGTTGTGCTAAGAGCATCTTTACCAAGTGTTGCTCCAACTTCATTCGAACGTAATTCTTCCAACGTTAACGGAAGAGCACCGATACGAATGGTCTGTGCAAGCTGTTCTGCCTCTTCATCATCCGCCATACCATTGATCACGGCACTACCACCTGTGATCGCTGTCTGAACCGTAGGTGCAGAAGCAACCTCACCATCATAAATGATATAGATACGTTTTCCAACATTTGCTGTTGTTGCATCTGCAAACTTCTTCGTACCTTCATCATTAAATGCAAGCTGTACCACATATTCCTGAACGGTTCCTGAGTTATCGATTGCTGCTGATGCATTCTTAACATCCGATCCAGTCAACAATGTCTCATATTCCTGTCCAGATGCAAACTTGCTGTAGTTATCTTCATCTACGAACTCCAAAGCTCCCGGCTTACCAAGTTCTTCCAGAATCTTGTTCGCATCACTTACACCAGGAATCTCAATACTGATTCGGTCGGAACCTTCTTTGTATACATTACTGTCTGTCGAATACACATCCGCACGCTGCTGTAAACGCTGAATGGTATCCCGGATGTCCTGCTCAGATGGATTGTCCTCCTTGATCTGATAGGTAATGCTGACACCACCTGCAAGGTCAAGACCTAAGATAATGTTCTCAGCCTTACCAATATGATGCTTTCCAAGTCCCTGCACTGCTGTATAAGTACCAAGTGCAAGCACAAGAAGAAAGATCACGATTGTCAGCACACTGTTTCTCTTTGCTTTCTTCATTCCTTTACTCTCCTTACTTTAGGCTAACGCCGCCTTTATCATGATTGCACATTCTACACGTTTGCGTTCTAATTCACAGCCAATGTCATATGCATCCAGTAAATTACCATGGAAGTTATATGAGTTTGCTGCACATCCCCCACTACAGTAGAATCTTGCAAAACAATCTTTGCATTTATCCTTTGCATATACGTTGCAAAGCTTAAATTCATCCACGATATCCGTCTTCTCAATTCCGGTATCCACATTGCCAAGTTTGAATTGTTCCATTCCGACAAACTGATGACATGGATACAGGTCACCCCAAGGAGTAACCGCTAAATATTCTGTTCCGGAACCACAACCGGATAATCTCTTATATAAACATGGACCACCTGTCATATCGATCATGAAGTGGAAGAAATTAAATCCATTGCCTTCCTTCTCTCTCTTCACCATCTCTTTGGCCAATGCGTCGTATTCTTCAAACAACTTCGGCAGATCTTCTTCCCGGATCGCATAATCCATATCATCCGGTGCCACAACCGGCTCAGCAGAGATCTGCTTAAAGCCCATATCCGCTAAATGCAGAACGTCTTTGGAAAAATCAAGATTATAATGAGTAAATGTACCACGCACATAATAGTTTGTCTGATTCCGCATCTTAGCCATCTTCTTGAACTTATCTATGATCAGATCATAACTGCCCTTACCATTACGGGTTGGACGCATAAAATCATGTACTTCTTTTCGTCCGTCGATACTTAAGACCACATTTGCCATCTCTTTGTTCGCAAACTCCATGACGTCATCGGTCAATAACATACCATTCGTCGTTAATGTGAACCGGAACTTCTTGTTGAATTCTTTCTCTTTGCTTCTTCCATATGCAACCAGATCCTTCACAACATCAAAGTTCATAAGTGGTTCTCCACCAAAGAAGTCCACCTCTAAGTTCACACGATTACCAGAATTGGCGATCAGGAAATCCAATGCCTTCTTACCAACCTCGTAACTCATCAAAGCTCTGCCACCATGATACTCGCCTTCTTCTGCAAAGCAATACTTGCAGGCAAGATTACAATCATGTGCAATATGCAGGCATAATGCTTTGACAACGGTCTTCCGTTTCTTGAAATCAATAATCGCATCCTTATATACGTCTTCCGTGAATAACTGCCCAGCTTCCTTAAGCTCTGTTATCTCGTCATATGCTTCCCGTATCTCTTCTGCCGGATACTTAGTTAGTCGCTTAATGATCTCATCTAAATCTAATTCTTCATACAAAGCTATCACATCATATACCAGATCATCTACCACATGAACAGAGCCACTGCAGACATCTAATACAATGTTATAGCCATTATTCTTATACTGATGTATCACTTCTATATACCTCTTAATTCCATCTATGTAAAGGGTGTTCCTATCCTTCTCACATAGATACACAAAAACGAAACGAAAGAGGACAGCCTAAATACAAGCGGTCCTCTTTATTCCATTCCCATACCAGAAAATGTATTATTTGTTCTCACAAGTCTGGTTACCAACTGTACAAGATGTCTTGCAAGCTGACTGACAAGATGTCTGACACTCGCCGCATCCACCTTTTTCCATTGTACTCTTCAAAGTCTTGTCTGTTAAAGTCTTAATATGTTTCATCTCATATACCTCACATTCATAATAGTATTCGGAAATCGCTCCCGAACCAATACATATTTCATTAAGTATAACACATGCATTATCTTAGGTCAACGCTTATTATTCCTCGCTTTTCATCCATTTATTTCAACTTAGCATACCACCTAACAGTCCTCCACCAACGCACAACGCTGCCGTTGTCATATTCGCAGTACTTGCAACCTGAAATACCTGCCCAACTGCAATCGCCACGATGGAAATGATCAGGATATACAAAATGCCAAGTAGCAATCCCCATACAAACTTACGCTCTTTCACCGCCTTGCCTGTAATAAACGCTCCGATAAATGTTACCAGCACATAGATTGCTACGATTGCAATATCTGTCACCGATTCACTCAGACCAAACCGGAACACCAGAAAAGCAAGTAACGCAAGCAACACCCCTGTCACCGCATACGCCACGATCAGGCCCTTCACAACAATTGTAAATTTTCTTCCTATACTCATACATCCACACTCCTCGCCCTGCAAGCTTTCTTGTTCCTGCACTCAGTTGGATTTCTCGAATCCCTTTGCACTAATGCAATATATGAATTCAAATGTGGATATATTCATCAAATGTCAGATTTATATTCCCTTATTCAATAATTCAATGACATCAAACAACGAATTATATATCTGGTCTGCCAATGGTCGAATCTCATCGGTTGGTTGGATCAGGTCAATCACCATAATCGTGTAAAGTCCCGCTGCCGAAGAAGACTTCACGCCATTAATAGAATCTTCAATTCCAATTGCCTCTTGCGGCTGCACACCAAGATCTTCGCAGGCTTTCAGATAGATATCCGGTGCCGGCTTGCCGTTTGGTACAACTCCACCATACACAATGGCATCAAATACATTCAGGATTCCTGCGCGTTCTAAGTTCTTGCTTGCCCGTTCCTTCGCTGTCGAAGTCGCAAGTGCGATCCGGTATCCATTCTGCTTCAGATATGCAAACAATTCCTTCACACCCGGTTTCATATCCAGACCATCTCTCGCAATCTCGGCATCCATCCGATCCATCGTCTTCGCACGGAACGTTCCATAATCAAAGTCCTCTCCAAAATGATCTTTCATTAATCTTTCATTATGCTGCCTGGTTGCTCCCGCAATATGGTTACAGAGATCTTCCATCTCATCTTCCGGGATGCCATACTCCTTACCGGTGATCATCCAATGCTTTCGATATAGTTTCTCTGAATCAAAGATAACACCATCCATATCAAATACTGCTGCTTTTATCATATCTTTTCTTCTTCCTTTTCTTTTCGAATACTTCTTACCCAAAGCCAGATACATGTCATAACAATGAGTCCACCCATAATAGCAAATAAAATTATAGTAGTCAATGGATTATGATAAGTAAATTGTATCGTACGTACCACATGATTACCTGCTTTATCAATACATTCTACATCAATATGGTAGCTTCCATATTCTGTATAATCTAATTGTCTGGTATCTGCATCATATTCCACACCATTCATGGAAACCGCTGTAATCTCATCTTCCGGATTCGTAAGCGATAATGTGACACTTCCACTTTCTGTCACTGACTGTCCATCCTTTACACCTGTAAAGATTACTTTCGGTGCCGTATGGTCAATAATAAATTCTGCATTCTCTGTACTCTTATGTCCTAATTCATCCTGTACTTCTACCGAAAGATTATACTTTCCTTCTTCTGTCACCGGCGTTACTCCGTCGTATTCAATTCCATTTAACAAAATCCGGTATGATACCACCGTAAGATCTTTGAATACCTCTTCTAACGTATCTGCAATCTTGAATTCCTGATAGTAGCCTCCCTGATACTGAGCAACTTTATGAATCTCCGGTCTCGTCTGATCTAATATGAAATGAATCTCTTTCTCATCCTGATTGCCCGCCTCATCCTTCGTAGAAATGGAAAAATCGTATATACCATCCTTACTAAAGGTCTGTGTCAGACTGCTCAACTTCGCAGTATTGGCAATTGCCGGCAATTCCAACTCTTCTACATTACCGTTGATATCCTGTCTGGTTCCCTGTATGGTAATATGATTACCTGCATAATAAGACTCTTCTACTGCAAATCGTACCGTAACCGGCCGGTTCCACTGTTCATAATTCGAAGTACCCGTAATCTGAATCTCCGGCTTGGTCTGGTCAACAGAAAAGGAAATCTTTCTCGTCTTTGCCACATTCCCTGCGCGGTCTTTTGCCGTAAAGGTAATGTCATACGTTCCATCTTCTTCAAATGTCCGGCTCAAAGTAGAATGTTTTGCTTTCTTTGGGAACGACGTTACTTCCGAACGGGTTGTCCCCCCATCTAACGTCTTCTCAATCCGAATGGAAGCATCCGTTGTCGTATAGAACGAATCGGTAAGATCAAACTGCAACGTAACTGCATTGCCATTCATGGATCCATTCTCTATACCTGATATTGCCAGTTTCGGTGCCGTCTTATCTACCACAAATCGAAGGGTATTCGACTTCGTCCGGTTTCCTGCACTGTCTGTCGTAACAGCATAGACCTGATATCGCCCCTCCCTGCCAAAACGTCTTGTGCACTGATCCTCATACTTTCGCATCGTAAATGCAGCATACTTTTCTTTGTATGTCTTACCATCTAAGGTTCTTGTTACATAATATTCCGTCTTTGTATTCTTAAAGGATACATCTTCTACCTCTGTCTTAACCGTCTGCGTCTTATTATAATGCGTACCATTCTGTACGCCGGAAAGTTTGATCACAGGAGGCTCTTTATCAATATAAACCTGTCTTGATGCTTCGCTTTCTGTTCCATTATTATTCATAACCTGAATGTCAACCGTATAACCGGACACTTTATCCGCTGTCTTTGTTGCAGTCAGATCATAGGTATATTCTTTGACAAACTCGGTAAATTCTATCTTCTTGACTTCTTTGCCATCAATGGAATACGTTACTTCCTTAAGTCCCGACTTATTATCTGCCACCTTCGTATGGAATGTCACATCACGGCTTTGCCATTTCGTATAATCCAGATCACAATCCATAACAATCTCCGGCTTATCTGTATTCTGTATCATTCGAATTGTCTGTGCATTCGACTCGTTGCGTAACCGGTCATTCGCCCATAAGGTGATTACTCCATCATATTCAGTCAATATCACATCAGAAGGAACATACACGTAATAATATCCCTGTTCCCCTTTTCTTGCCATATAAAGCGGTGCATCCGCCAACCGGTCTTTTGCTTCTCCAAGAGTGACATAGACATACGAATCCTCTACACCAACCACCTGATCCGTCACCTGAAATTTCACCTGAATCATCTGATTGCTGAAAATTATTCCATACTTTGGCGCAAGCAATCCATACACATCAGAATAACTAATATCTGAGATAACCGGTGCCGTATGATCGATTGAAAATGTGATTGTCTGAGCAATACCTGCATTACCAGCCTTATCTACCCCTTCTAAGGTAACCTCATAATTACCTTCGGTAGTATATGTAGAGGTCTTGGTTGTTATATAATCCTGCTGCTTGTCAGCATCACATCCTGTCTTAGTCCAGTCTGCCGCATTCTGCTCCACAAAGACTTCATTTGTTCCTGCAAGATCGGTTCTTCGGACCGTCACTTTATATTGATCAAAATCATGATTCTTATCCAAAGACCGGTAAGTCAGCGAAACTGCATCTCTGGTCATCTTGCCGGATTCAATTCCCTCGATCGATAACTTCGGACTTGTCTTATCCACTACAATATCTCTTGCTACCGGCGCGGATTCATTCCCTGCCTTATCCTTTCCTGTCAACAATACCGCATACTTTCCCTCTGCTGTATACGGAATATTCGTTAAGAATTGATACGGAGATGAGGTAATGGCAAATGCCTCATCCTGAACAATGGTATTTTCCAACTCTCCTTTTACAAAGATATACGTACTTGGGCTTGGAAAATGATCCGTCACCTGCACGTCTAACCTCGCATCCTCATTCACATAATAAGTGCCGTCCGGATTCGCAAACTGTTCCGGCTGCATTCTTCCTTTCAGAATTCTTACCGATTCTATCACTGGTGGCTGTTTATCAATTGCAAACTTTAGTGTATTCGACGTCGTCTTATTACCTGCGCCATCCGTTGTGACTGCATAGACCTCATAATATCCTTCCTGTGAAAATGTCTGTTTATCCAAATCCTCATACTGATCCGATACAAAATCATCCCAGGCAACGGTTCTGCTTTGTCCGTCATATCGACATGTCACATAGTATTTTGTAGTTGTCCGCTTCTTTTGATCCGCCGGAGCAGGTGCTGCTTTATATGAGATGTCTTTGACCTTTGCTGTGATCGTCTGATCTGATCTATAATGTGCTCCGTCCGTTATTTCGGAAAGTTCTACTTCTGGTGCCTCTTTATCAATATAGACATACTTCTCCATAGAGGTTATTGTTCCGCAATTATTCTCCACCTTAACCTGTAACACATATCCATCTACCGTCTTTGCCGATTCGGTTGCGGTAAAATCAAACGTGTAATCTGTTACAAATTGAGAGATTTCTCCCTGCTTATACATCTCATCAAAATCTACTACCTGACTATTCTTATATTCCTGTCCATTCACGGTTTCTACTATACTATAAGTAATCTTACGGATACCACAATATGTATCACGGATCGTCGTATGATATGTAACATCCTGATTTGTCCATTGTCCCGCATTTCCGGTTGTACACTGCATCCCTATCACGGAAGAATTCGTATTAAAGATGGTCCGTTCTGACTCAACCGCCTGTTCATTTAATAATTGATCATATGCCCAGATGGTGACTTTATCATCAAAATATTCCACCTGCTCTAACGGTAACTCAACATAATATGTATTCGATCCACCTGACACAGGCATTGCCGGATACAATGTGGTGTCTCTTCCCTTATCTGTCTTTTCCCCGATCGTAACATATACCGGTGCAGCTGCTTTCAGTCCTGTCACCTTATCTTTCACAGAGAATTCAACCCGGATTACTTTGTTCCCAAAGATGATTCCATACTTTGGCGAGATTGGTATATTCTCTGTAACATACCGGATATCACTGATCTCCGGTGCCGTCCGGTCAATGTAGAAAGAGATCGTCTGACTTTCACCAGATGCTGCCTTAAGCTCATTCCCCGCCTTATCCTTTCCGCTCAAGGTTACTTCATAATACCCTTCTTCTGTATAAGAAATAGTAGTCGTTGCTACAACCTTCTTCTGCTGTTTACTGTCACTATCTGCCTGCTTCCATTGCAACTGACTTCCGTTTGTTGTATCCGGCCACCAATGACCCTCTGCATCCCTTCGTCTGGTAATAACCGAACATTGTGTAAGATCTAAATTACGATCTTCCACACTAAAGTGAACCGTAACCTGATCCTTCGTCATTCCTTGATCTGTAACCGGAACCGAATCCTTATCTTCTGCTGTAACCCTGCCAACAGGAGCAGCCGTATCGACCGTAAATGTGATCTGCTGTTGAACTGCCGGATTCCCTGCGGCATCCTCCGCATCTAATGTAATCTCATAATATCCATCTTCCTGACATGTATAAGAAAACGGTGCCAATCCATTCGTCAATTGCTCTACCTTTGTCTCCTGCCCAGGCATCGTAACCGTATTCCCATCGATTGTCCGCTGTGCCTGCAATGTCACTTTGCCACCCGAAAGGTTCTCATCTGCAACCGTATAGTCAAGCTGTTGTTCCTGTGCATAATACCCCTTATCCTGTTGTCCTGAAGTGATCTGAATAACCGGACTGGTTCCATCCACCCGGAAAGTTGTCATTGCAGATTTTGTTTCATTCCCTGCCTCATCGACCGCAATTACACGAACCTGATAGATACCATCCTGATCAAATTGCCGAATGTACTGTCCGCCCTGCGCAACAGCCGGTTCCAACACTCCATTCACCTCAAATTGTACGGTAAGCCGGTCTGCCGTCTCAATATCATCCACTGTCGTCTTCAAGGTAAGTGGACTTGTATATACATTATCCTCCAATGGATTATCTGCTCCATCTACAAACCCACCAATCACGGGGGCTTCTTTGTCCACTAAAATATATCTCGTGTATTCCGTTGTCTTATTCTGCATATTCGTTGCTGTTACATGCAGAATATGTCCCATATAAGAGTCCGCACTTGTTTTGATCGGACACGGCTTATCATTTTCCTTCTTATCCTGTCCACTAAGATCCACCGTCTCCGGCGTTCCATCTAATTCATAGGTAATTGATTTAAGGGCCGTCTCTGCATCCGATACTTTTACCTGAAATTCCACATCCTGCTTTGTCCAGATTCCCGCTGCAGGATCTGCCACAACAGCACTTTCTATCCCTTCTGTTATATTCGTTATCTCTACTGTTGGCGCAAGAATCTGCTCTACATATGAAACAGCAATTGCCTGTTCACTTGTCGTATTATCTGCACCTGTTACTTGCAACTTGATCGTATAGGACGCTTTCTCATTCTTATCCTGTTTGACACAAACAGCACCTTTTTGTACGACACCTTCTGTATCAAAACGTACCAGAATCTCGCCATTCGCAAGCGATTGTTCCAACAAGGCCGCATCCGTATTCTCTTCTTTTGCCGTCACCTTTTCTGCATTCAACAGTATAGTCGGTGCTGATTCTCCTTCCGGTGTCCGCTCTACCGATAACTGAACATCCCCTCCTGTATAGCCTTTCACCTCATAGGGAATCTGCCACATACCATCTGCATTACAGTCTTCCGCTGTAAATATCGTGTCTGCTTCTACGCCAAAAATAATATCCAGCGGTTCTGTAATCGCATCATCCGCATACACGGTCTGTACACTGCTACCGGTAAACAACTGCAGCAACATCATCATGATCATCCCATATGCAATTGTCTTACGATGTTTCATTCCCCGATTCAATCTTCTTACCCCTTATTTCTTTCCTTCCGCTGCACCGCGAAAAGCACTTACCACATAGCTATTCTTTCTTCGCCGCTGTCTGCAATAATGCCATCAACTCATCATCTTCCTGTAACACCGGTTCAAACTGTGCAAATTCTGCCTCAATTTTGCTATCTTCGTCTCTCTCTTTTGCAAGAAGAGTTGTCACATCGTCTCCTTCACGCACAAGCAATGTTGTATCCTCATCTCCTTCTCTTGTAAGGAGTGTTGTCTGTTCATCTCCCTCATGTGAAAGAAGTGTTGTTGGCTCGTCCTCACGATACAACTTCGTTGTAATCTCTTCCTCTTCCGGCACTTCTGCATCTATTCCGCTTTCTTCGGATGATAACACGGTTGTATAGGTATCCATTGCTTCTGCTTCCGGAATCCGGTTCGGATTAGCCGCTCCAGCCAATACCGTTACCTCTTCCTCCACTTCAAATATGGAAGAAGTGTCCACATTCTCCTGTTGCAATAATGCCGTTCCCTGCTCCTTCCGCAAACGGGAATTCCGCTGCTTTCGCTTCTTGGTCTTAGCCGTCCGTTTCAAGCGTTCCGATTCTTCTAATTCCGTCATTGCCTGTAACGTTCCTGTCGTAGTTGCCTTATGCACTAACACTTTGCTTGTCTCTGGTTTGATTGCCTCTGTCTTAGAAGTATCCTCTGCACCTTTCTGCCGCAAACGCTTGATTGCCCTTCTGGCATTCAAGCCGGTAACATCCCCGATCAACTTCCATACTTTATTGCGGATAAATAAGATGACTGATGCGATCAAAAATACGACCGCTAATATCATACCCGCATAATACATAATCTCGTACATACCATCAGCCCCCATTCTTTCCAAACAATGGAGACAGTTTCTGCTTGAGCTGCTTCCACCGATAATCATTCTCTATACCCGGCACCTGATTGCCCGCCTCAAAAAGACTATGTAATCGTTGATAATCCCATTGTTCCACATCGGATGTAGTCTGTTCCTGTATCTTACATTCCAATGATAAATGACCGGCATATAATGCAATACTGGTTGTACCGAACTCTTCTTCCGCCTGTTCATAGACCTGCTCTGCCTGCTCATAATCTCCCAATGCTTCATAGATCTCTGCTTTCTGGCAATATTTCGCCTCGCGCAGCTTGGCGTCGGTTATATTCTCAACCGTACTATCTTCATCAATCGATACCATTCCTAATATAAAGTCACAACATTCCAATGCTTTTTCATAATATTCCTTAGAACGTCCTGCATCGGAATCTTCATACTCTTCCCCAAGACGTTCATATGCTAACGCAAGATACTGGTTATATATGGTATAATATTCTGCTTTCACACTATCGTCGCCATAATTTTCTAATATAGTCAGCCCTTTGTCTGCCGCCTGAATCAACCGGTCTGCTGCATTATTCATCTGACCAAGGTTTCTGGCATATACGATGCACAATAACCGATAATTCATCAGCTTATTAATAGACGTAGTTGCTGCATCATTCATCGCCTCAAAATTCTTCAAATTAAATGACAGACTGTCATAATCTACATTCAATTCTCCCATCGCAAGTGCTATGGTACTATAATATGCCGCCTCCGGATGTTCTTTCTGATCTAACATATTAAAATAATATGCACTGGACTTATAATCCTTCAACACATCAAAATAATTCATTGCCACATTCAGCAGCAACGTCTGATCCTTATCAATATTCTCATATTGCTGGTCAATATAATAAGTAACACGGCTGAGACCCGTCTCTGCATCATCCATATAGTTGATGTACAGATCCATCAATTCCAAGTATGCCTCATTCCGGCTTCCATCCACTTCCGTGATCGCATCTACAAAAAGACCCGCCGCATCCTCATAATCTCCCTGCACAATATCCGAATATCCCTGATTGATCAGATTATCGTAATTCATTCGTTTCTCGCGTTCATTACCAATATATCCACCAATCGCAACTGCGGTAAATGTTACTGTCAATCCGGCGCATACTAAAAAGCTTCTCATCTTCCGCAAGCACGATCTCTTAAATGCGTCATCCAATTCCTCATAGTGTTCCAGATCATAGATCAACTCTGAGCAGGACTGATAACGATCCTCCGGGTTCGGCATCGTACACTTATTAATAATCTTCTCCAATCCACTTGATAACTTCGGATTCCAATCCCGGATTGGTTTGATCACATACGGTGGTTCACTCGGATTCTTACCCGTAATAATATGATACAGGGTTGCCCCCAGACTATAGATATCTGTTCTGGCATCTGTCTTATGGATTCCCCGCCCCCTTGCATCACCAAACTGTTCCGGGGCCGCGTATCCTCTTGTACCAAGGGCTGTTGTATCTGCCAGACTTTCCACATCGAACTCCTTTGCAGTACCAAAGTCGATCAACTTAACCTTACCATCCGGCTTTAACATAATATTGGATGGCTTCATATCCCGGTAAATGATCGGTGGATTCATAGAATGTAGATAGTCCAATGCACTACACAGATCTTTCGCCCATTCGATGACTTTCTCCTGCGGCTGTGCCCCCTCTAATTTCAGAACCTCGCTCAAAGGGCGTCCTTCAATATAATCCATAACAACAAACACTGTGCCATTATAATTAATAATATCCACAATTCTAGGCAATACCGGATGATCGACCATCTTCAGAATATTGGCTTCCATCTGTAATCCTTTTAACAGCATTCTCGTATCCTGTTTTGGATTCTTCTTGATCTCTTTGACCGCCCACTGCTTGTTCAAACGGGTATCCATCGCAACATACACAATTGACATACCGCCCTGACCAATCTTTTTCAATATTTCGTATTTGCCACCTAGAACTGTCCCCACTCTGGTCATACTTCTACCTCTTACTTCTTAAGCTTTACATGTAATTGCAATGACTGTAATGTTATCCCGTTCTCCCCGTTCCATCACACATTGTGTTGCCTCTTCACAGATTCTCGTCAACTGTTCCTTATCCCGAATATGATCCGGTTCAAAATATTGATACATCTCTTCTTCCTTCAACACATGCACAAATCCGTCTGAGGACAGAACAAATGTCACCTTATCTGGAATATATCCCTGTGCCAGCTGGGGCTCCACATTTTCAGAAGCCCCTACACATTGCAGCAACACACTTCTCCGTGGATCAACTAATGCCTGTTCCTTGGTTAAATATCCCAACTCCACCTCTTTGGCAACTAATGTATGATCAGATGTAACCTGTGCGATCCGGTCTGCAATCTTATAGAGCCGGCTATCCCCAACATGACATACGTAATAAAATCCTTTATACAGGAGAAGTGCTGTCAACGTTGTTCCCATTGATACACCCTGTATATCCGCATACGCTAACAACCGCTCATTCACTTTCGTCACTTCTTCCTGCCACTGCTGGTATATGGCCTGTTCTGTAACACGATTCTCTGCCACTAACTTTGCAAAACGATTACCAAACCACTGATTCATCGCCAAAATAGTCTCTTTACTGGCAAGTTCGCCATGTTCTAACCCACCCATGCCATCACATACAAGTGCAAACACAATCTTCCCATGTGGTGAATTCACAACTTTAACAGAAAGGGAATCCTGATTCATCGACTTCACCAATCCTGCATCTGTATTGTACGCTGTTATTATCTCCATTCTCTTCTCCCTATTCTACATATATGTAACAAAAAGCCGTTGCATCAAAGACCCCTATTAACCCATCTTCGCGCAACGGCCTCACATCAATCCCTATCAACGTAACTTGAATATAAATTCCTCATCACCTAAAACAATCTTGCAATCCTGTGTCAACAATTCATTCTCGCCATCCTCAAGTGTCTTACCATTCACAAATGTATGATTCGTTGACTTATTATCACGAATATAATAAATGCCATCCTTATTGGTAATCACAGCATGCACTCTGCTGACCGCACCATTGCCTTTCACAGAATAGTCAACACCCATACTGGCTTTGCCAATCTTGAAATTCTGTTTTGTGATCATAATTCTCTCATCTGTATTCACACGAATCAGATACGGGTTCACTTTCGGAACACTGACATTACCCTTTAATAAACCGGTTGCTCCACTGATGGTCTGACTTAAGATACAATTACTTACTACTTCTTCCTCTTCCGGCTCTACCACTTCTGTCACTTCATCTTCTTCCGGCTCTACAGAGGTTTCTGCTGCCCGCTGCTCCTCTGCAGCTTTCAGCTCTTCCTGTGTATTCTTCACAATACTTGCACGGCTCACCTTAATATTCTTACGAATCTTAAGACCCGATTCCTCGTGATGTGCCATCTGTTCTTCTAGTTCTTTCTCTGCTAAGAACTCATCTAAATCATCTTGAATCACAACACCAACCGATGAAGTGTCCTTGGTCTTAAATGCTGGTTTCTTTGATTCCTTCTTCTCTTCTGTATTTGGTTTTTCCTTCTTCGCACCAGACAACTTTTCTTTCAGTTTGTTGACAATCTCCTGGCTTTCTGCATCTAATAACTTCGCCTTGGCATCTGCTTCTTCGGAAACATCTTCCTCACGAGCATCATCCTCTGCCTTTGATTCTTCTGTATCGTCTTCCGGTTCCTCTCCAACGTCTTCTGACTCTTCTACTACCGGTTCCTCTGTCGCATCATCCGGTTCTTCTGTCTCTGACTCCTCTGCGACGTCTTCCGGCTCTTCTGCCGCCGGTTCCTCTACTACATCATCCGCATCTTCCGGCTCTGCCTCCTCCGCAGTATCCTCTTCTGCGGTTTCCTCCTCTTCCGCAGCAGTGCTCTCATCCACATCTTCTATATCATCATCTTCTGTCTCAGCAACTGGCTCCTGCACATCTTCCGAACCTTCCTCAGATTCTTCCACTGCCTCTTCCTCGACAAGTTCTCCAGTAGTTTCCGTATCCTCTTCCGGCATATCCTCCAAGTCCTGCATTACCTCTTCAAGATCATCCGCTTCCTCCAATGCCTCTGCCGCTTCTAAATCATCCATAGCCTGCGTAAACTCCAGCTCTTCCTCTGTCAGCACTGTTGTATCCGCACCAACTTCCTGATACTCTGCATAGATCTCGTTCGCATCATCATCCGGTATCTCGATTCCCATGTTCTCCATCAGATCTTCGACCAATGTCAACATATTCCGAAGATTAAAAATGGCATGATTATTGATATATGTAAATAACTTTGCTACATAATCTCCATTCTCAGATGGTTCAAAACGAAGACTTGCAAGGAAATTCCGAAGGAAATGACTAACATCCACATCTCCCTGCATATCCTCTAGTGGAATACACACAAATTCTACCTTATAATCCGAATCAATATAAATATAGCGTCTGTTCAATACCAGATAAGACACAGGAACCCGATATTCTGCCATATCCAACAAGGCTAATATCAGACCACGAAGTACTAACAACACCATCTCCGCATTGATCTCCTGATCAGATAATTCGCTTAAATGAATCTTATCCGTGACATCATACGAAAACGTATCAAACTCTTCCCCTTCTTCAAAGATGACCGGTACAATACCTGCCGGTTCCTCCTCTTCGAGAAAATCTAATACATCTTCATCTAACTCTGCCTCGTTATCAATATTAAAGGTCAGATATTGCTCTTTGTCAAAATTCCTTACTCTAAAACTTATCTGCTTCATAACAAATTCCCCTTCCAAAATATAAATACAAATTCCGGAATCTTCTTCCCTGGCTTAGCTTATCATAAACGCAAGTGGGTTCTCCTGTACATCCACTTGACCCTTATTATACATAATTAAGTTTATTATAGTTGATTCCCCAAGGATAAGCAAGTAATTTATTATGCAAAAACACGAATTTTCCTTAATTTTCCCTAATATTTTATTGCAATTTATCTCCTCCTTTGTCCTATCACATGTCGTCCATCATCAATATGCTTGAATTGAATGGAATACAATAGATTTTATCTGTTAAAATTATGAATTTCAATATACAAAAAGGTACATTTTATGATTTTCCTATGCATATTTATGATTTTCTGATCATAATTCTCATTACCTTTCCCCAATAGGATGTTCCCAAAACTGCTCCCGCCACTTGTCAGCTTATTCTTAACATGATAAAATGCGTATATTCTAATAGGCAGAAAGGATGTATATATTATGGCAAATCCAATTGTAACAATTACTATGGAAAATGGCGATGTGATGAAGGCTGAACTTTATCCTGATATCGCACCTAACACAGTAAACAACTTCATTTCATTAGTTAAGAAAGGATTTTATGACGGACTGATCTTTCACCGCGTGATCAAAGGATTCATGATTCAGGGTGGATGCCCGGATGGAACCGGAATGGGCGGTCCCGGATACAGTATCAAAGGCGAATTTGCAATGAATGGTTTTGAGAATAATTTAAAGCATACCCCTGGTGTTCTTTCTATGGCTCGTTCCATGATGCCGGATTCAGCCGGTTCCCAGATCTTTATCATGCATAAGACTTCTCCTCATCTTGATGGACAGTATGCTGCATTTGGCAAGGTAACTGAGGGCTTGGATATCGTAGATAAGATTGCCTGCGTTGAGACCGATTATTATGATAAACCTTTAGAAGAGCAGAAGATCAAATCGATCACGGTTGAGACTTTCGGCGAGGAATATCCAGAACCGATTAAAGTACAATAAAAGATACCCCGCCTGCATTTGCAGGCTTTGTGGCACCCACATGAACAGAAAACGCCTGGGAATTCATTGTGTAACAAGCATTACACTGCGAACTCCCAGGCATTTTTATTGTATTCCCATATAAATGTATTCTCTAATTCTAATCCATTGAATCATAACATCTTTTTCTTCTTCAGCACTTTGAGTACGATCAGACATACCACAAAGGTTGCTACACAGATAATACCGAAGCCAAATGGCGTCCCTACC
The DNA here is from genome assembly GCA_902762905.1 of uncultured Lachnospiraceae bacterium. GTDB lineage: Bacteria > Bacillota > Clostridia > Lachnospirales > Lachnospiraceae > CAG-590. The sequence goes on from CACWQE010000026.1 coordinate 26,789, forward strand.
AACGGCACCCATTTTGCCGATACATTCATTCCATAGAAACCGGAAATGATATTCGGTATCGCCATAACGATCGTAATCGCCGCCAAATATTTCATTACATTATTCAGGCGGATATCGATCATATTCGAAAGCAATTCTCTCGTACCATGTATAATATCCCGGTAGATCACCGTCATCTCGATCGCCTGTCCATTCTCGACTTTAACATCATCTAACAGATCCTTGTCTTCTGGAAACTGCCGCACACGGCTATAGCGGGAAAGCCGGTCGATCACAGCTCCATTTGCCCGAAGGGAAGTTGCGAAATATACCAGGTTCGACTCTAACTCATGTAACATAATAAGATCTTCTTCCTTGACATCTTCCTGCGCACGTTCCTCAATCTCTGTCCGCATCTTATCAATGGTACGCAGATATAACTGATACACCATGCAGGTACGATACAGAATCTGATAAACAAAACGCATCTGTTTCTTCGTGCTGAATTCACGAACCGTTGAATTCACAAAATACTGCAACACCGGTGTCTCCTCGGCACAAATGGTGACCAGAAATTCATCTAACAGCAAAATACCTAACGGAATGGCCGTGTATGCCTTCTGATCATTACGAATCTCAATAATAGGAATATCGATCAGGATCAACGTATAATCATCCTCAATCTCCACACGCGAGCTCTCGTCCGCATCCATAGCGGCACGCACATCGGCGATATCAATATCAAACTTCTTAGAGATCAATTCAATCTCATCCGAGCTTGGATCCGTAAGCTGAATCCACGAACCGGGTTCAAAGGCATGTTCTTCCCCTATTACTCTGTTGTCTGTCCGATATATCTTAATCATGTCCATGCCTCCATTTCTCGTATATTTCAGTCTGTTGCGACCTAATTCCTGTCTGTAATACGTCCCAAGCCTCCTTGGCAGAATTCCATCGGAATATCTTCTAACCAAACAATACGCCCAGACCGCTGAATAATCCAGAGCTTACAAGCCCCATGATGATTCCTGCCAAAATGACACCTAATAAAACTGCGACCACACTTGTCTTAAAATCCATATCCAAAATACTTGCTGCAAGCGTTCCCGTCCAAGCTCCTGTTCCCGGAAGTGGAATTCCCACAAAGAATAACAATGCCCAGAACAGGCCTTTTCCTGCTTTCTGTTTCAGTGCCTCGCCACCTTTGTGTCCTTTTTCCAGACACAAAGTAAAAAACTTACCAATATACTTCTTGTCCTTACCCCATTCCAAAACTCTTCTTGCAAACCAGAAGATAAACGGAACCGGAATCATATTTCCCAATATGCAGATGATATAAGACTGTACCATCGGCAGATGAAATCCAACCGCATAAACGATAGCACCTCTTAACTCAATGAGCGGCACCATAGAAACCAAGAAAATAATAATATAATTTTTAAGCATATATAACTCCTTTATTCATATTCTCCGCCTATTGTATGTGACGAAAGATATGTTTATTCTAACTCTATCGCATTTCATATGTCAATTATTTTATCGCCAGTTGACAGCCCGCATCTAACGCTCGCAGATTCAGCTCATAGAAACGCTCCGGAACTTTCTCTTTAATTGCCTGTCTGATCTCCTCCACACTGATGTCAATCTCATTGCACGCAATGGCCGCTCCAAGCAGGATCACATTTAACACCTTGGAAGACCCCAACTCATCCATGATCTGCTGTCCGTCCACGATCACAAGTCTCTGAACCTTCTTTTCCAGATAATCCAACATATCCTGTCCTTCATACACCTTAGCTGCCAAAGATGCCGTAACCGGCTTCACTGCCTTCTTCGACACAACAACAACGCCATCTTCCTTAAGATAATCCAGATTCCGTACTGCTTCTGCCGGTTCAAATGCGATCATCACATCAGCTTTCCCTTTCGGAATCAATGGAGAAAATGCACCTTCACCGATCCGGATATGGCTTGTCACACTTCCACCTCGCTGTGCCATACCAATTGTCTCTGCCGATCTGACCGCCTCTCCTTTCGCCATTGCCGCATAGGAGATCAACTTTGATGCAAGTACCGTTCCCTGACCACCAACACCACATAATATTACACTCTTACTCATGGCTTCTTCCTCCTTCAATGGCATGTACCGGACACACACTCTTACAGATTCCGCATCCAAAACATAAAGATGGTTCGATCACAACTTTACCGTCTTCAACCGTAATTGCCGGACATCCTAACTCCCGGATACATTTCTTACAATTGATACAAGTATCTGTATTCACACTGCACTGTGATTCCGGCTTCGATACCGCGATACATGGGGATTTGAAAATGATCGCTTTCACACCCGGTTTGTCTGCCACTTCTTTGACTGCTGCAATCGCATCTTCTAAGTCTAACGGATTCACCATGCGGACCTCTGTCAATCCCATTGCTTCTAAGATCTTCACAATACTTACTTTGTTCACAATGTCGCCCATCATCGTCTTACCGGTTCCCGGATGAGGCTGATGTCCCGTCATTGCTGTAGTTGAATTATCTAACACAACCAATACCATGTCATGCTGGTTGTATACGGCATTGACTACCCCGGTCATTCCAGAAGCAAAAAATGTGGAATCTCCCACAAAAGCAAAGCATGTTGTATCCTTCTCAACTACACCAAATCCCTGTGCCATCGTAATGCCTGCTCCCATGCAAAGACAGGTATCCACCATATCAAGCGGCATGGCATTACCCAATGTGTAACAACCGATATCACCACAGAATACCGCTTTTCGCCCTGCCATGGCACGTTTGACCGCATAGAAGGATGCACGGTGCGGACATCCGGCACACAGCACTGGAGGACGTACCGGAAGCTCCGGCATGGTAGCATTTTCCTTGCTCAAGACATTGCTTTCTACCTGACTGCCGCTTTCCACCCGGTCTTTGTCACACACAGATTGAAGATGCAAAAGCTCACAGATATTTGTCTTCACGGATTCCACTGTATTCTCACCAGCAGTCTTCACACTGCCATCCATCTTTCCATGTATAGCAATCGCTCTCTGATGTTTTCCTGCCGTCTGTAATAGCATTCTCTCAATATACGGATCTAATTCCTCCACAACTAATATCTGCTCTAATCCATCCATAAAGGAAAGTGCCTGTTCCTCTGGAAATGGATGTGGTGTTCCTACTTTCAACAACCGGCAGACCGAATACCTTCCTGCCGTCTCTTCTCCTAAGAAATTCCACCCTAATTCTTCATTAAGAATCGCCAATGCTTCTTTCACATAGGCATAACTGATTCCACCACATGCGATACCAACCGTTGCCGCTTTGCTGCCTTCCATCTTGTTATAGGCAAGTGCGCCAAGCTCATCTGCAATCTGTGGCAAAGTCTCTTCGATCTCACCATGTCTGCGGAAGGACAACCGAGGAAAGATCACCCAGCGGCTGGAATCCTTCTCAAATCCTTCTATCTCATTGTTATAATATTCCTCTTTATCCTTGACCTCCAAAGATGCATACGCATGGCACACTCTTGTCGTCGACCGGAATATAACCGGCGTATGATGCTTTTCTGACACTTCAAATGCCGTCTGGATCATCTCATATGCCTCTGCTGCCGAAGACGGATCGAACACCGGCAGTTTGGCAAACTGTCCAAAGGTTCTCGTATCCTGTTCTGTCTGCGAAGAGATCGGGCCCGGGTCATCTGCAACCATAACGACCATGCCACCCTTTACACCTACATAAGCAAGGCTCATCAACGGATCACTGGCAACATTTAATCCCACCTGTTTCATTGTCACGATACTTCTTGCCCCACTATATGCGGCAGCCGCGGCCACTTCCAAACCTGCTTTCTCATTGACAGACCATTCCACATAAGTACTACCATCATTACGTTTTGCAATCGCCTCTAGCACCTCTGTCGACGGTGTACCCGGATAACCGGACACCACATTGACACCTGCTGCCATTGCACCTAAGGCGATCGCCTCATTCCCCATTAAAAATTCTTTATGCATCTTACTCACCTTTATCTCAATTCTATGTATGACCAAATATATGGATTCCTGCTCAATTCCATATACGCAAAATGCGAAATCGCATACTATTTCAGTATACCATTCCGCATTCTGTATTACAACACCGTAAATAAATTCCACTACACTATGCAAGAGTATACGTTTACTTTTGAATCTTATATGAATACTCTTTTCCACCATAAGTAAACACAAGTGTCTGGACTTCATCCGGGTCGATCAATCCAATTACTTCATTTTCCTGTTGGTAAGTTCCCTCAAGTAAATCCACGCTTACGGTCACAGCCCAATCTTTTTCTTTCTGAATTTCCTCTCGGCTTTCATTCGCATCCGTCATCTTATTGATCCGCTGCCTTTCGACTTCATCTGCAATATCATACACATGGCTATTGTCATAGGATTCTATACACTTCTCGGTTCCATCCCGCATAACAACTTTTGTAATGCAAGGGAATACCTCCCAATATCTATCATCTGATTTGTTCACTTCATCCATTAACAAATGTTGATAATGAATATCTGCTCTTACGCTAATTGGCGACACGATTATCTGCTCCACTTGTATATCATCTTCTCCAATATCTAATTTCTCCTCATAGGTTTCTGTCATTGCAGCCGCATATTCCTGTGCATCTGCCGGTATTTCCAACTGCCATCTTCCATCCACTAATGATTCTACGTTCTGCTGATCATCCCATTGTTCCAATCCTCGGAACGTATACGTCAATGACTCCCCTTTTAGACTGCCCTCCCGCTTCATATCGAGAACACTCTCTATATATCGAACATTCTTTTCCTGTAAAAACGGCACCGCATTGCATAATTCTTTGTCGATCATATTATCCACATTACCACTGCTTGTGAGCATTTCTGTATGAAATCCCCATTCTCCAGCTATATCAATATCAGCCGGCAATTCCACCTTGAACAAAATGTGTTCTTTCCATCCATCCGTCACAATCTGCTCCACCGAGATCTTCACTCCTGCATCCTCTGCCACAATCTCTGGTAACTCCGGAGCCGTCCCTTGTTCTATCATCTTATCCTGTACTACAGCATTGGTCTTCCATACCTTAACCGCACTTTCTTTCCATCTTTTTACCTGCGTCGCAGTTACACCTGCACCAAACCCTATAATACAAAGTAATGCAATCATGGCAACCTGCTGTTTTAAGCGATGCATTTTATTATAATGAATAATCTCTCTCCTGCTTTCTTCTTCATTATATTCTGTATTTATCTCATGAAGTGCCGCTGCCATCTGCTCTGTCACAATAACCGGAATCTCCATATCCCGCTGCAATATCTTTTTCATTCGTTGTGTGGTTAATCGATGTCTCATATGCCCGCCTCCTTTAAATCCATTTTCTCATACTCTGATTTTAAGCTGTTCCTGCCCCGCCGTAGCCGCGTCTTAACCGTATTCCCGCTAAGTTCTAACAGCTGCGCAATCTCTGCAATCTTAAACCCTTCTACATAGTAGAGTATCAGAATCAGACGATATTTCTCGTCTAATCGTTCTAATAAATCCTTAAATTCAGCTAATGCATATTCTGACTGTTCGCTCATAACATCCGGTATCTCACTATAAGATATCTCTTTTCTTCCCTGTCGTATCATCCCATTACATTGATTGATCAGAATTCGTATCATCCATGTCTTAAAACATTCCGGTTTCTGCAAGGTGTGTAGTTGCTCATAACAGACCAACACAGTTTCACTGATTGCATCTGCCACGTCTGCGTCATTTGCAAAATATGCTCTTGCTACCTTGTACATGCTCTGGGTGTTCATTTCCATTAATTGTGCAAATGCATCTTTATTGCCCTCCATCGCTTTCTTCACCAAGCGCCTCATGCAATCCCTCCTTTTTCTTTCTTAATCATACATTAGATGCATTGCAAAGGGAAATGGTTTCAAATATTTTAATAAAAAATAAGCTACCACACTTATATGTCAATAAATGTGACAGCTTATTATTCTATACCCGGCAGATTCCATTTATATCGTCTTGCACACAATCGGATTCCAACAATCAGCAATGCACTTATTACAAGTGCTATATTCTCGGCTGTAACCCGCAATAATCCCACATACACACACGCACCTGCAAAAGACGCGCAGGCATATACATGTTTTTTCAGGATAAATGGTGTCGTTCCTGCCATAACATCACGCATAACACCACCACCCACTCCCGTCAATACACCAAGGAAAATCTGCAAAAATAAATAATTTGCAAATCCCGCCTGAATCGCAGCATCTATTCCAACCACCGTAAATGCCCCTAATCCAACCGCATCAAACAGGTTCATAAACCATTCATACATTTCTGTCTCCAGAAATTCTTTCGATACAATCCGGCATTTCAGCAATACAAAGAATAGAAGAACCGCAACCAGTGCCGTACTCACATACACTGGTTCCTGAAATAATACAGGCGGCGTATAACCAATTAACAGATCACGAAACATCCCGCCTCCAACCGCTGTTACCTCACCTAGTACAATAATTCCCAGAAAATCCAGTTTCTTCTGTACTGCAACCATAGCCCCGGATAACGCAAATGCTACTGTACCAATTAATTCCATTACCAATCTGATTGTCAAGCCTTTCCCAACCCCTTCACCTCAATATCCTCCTGCAATAATGCCTCACGAATCTTCTTTACAAATAATAATGCTTTCGCACCATCTCCATGTACACAGACGGAATCAGCCTGAATTGTAACCTCACTTCCATCAATCGCGGTCACCTTTCCCTCTTTGACCATACGAATCACGCGCGCAATTGCCTGATCTTCATCCTCAATCATCGCCCCCGGTTTCGTCCTTGCAACCAAAGTTCCATCCGGTTCATAGGCTCGATCTGCAAACACTTCATTTGCATAGGCAAGACCCATTCTCTCTGCCGCTTTTGTCATTTCACTATTTGCAAGAGCTAACAGGATCAAGGAATCATCATAATCCCGAATTGCACTAACAATCGCTTCCGCAAGTGCCGCATCCTTTGCTGCCATATTATACAATGCTCCATGAGGCTTTACATGTGCCATTTTCACGCCCTTCGCTTTGCAAAATGCTCCCAAAGCCCCAAGCTGATATAACATGTATGCACGTGCCTCCGCAGGCGATATCTTCATCATTCTTCTTCCAAATCCCATCAGATCCGGGAGTCCCGGATGTGCGCCAATTCCAACCCCTGTCTCTGCTGCTAACCGGATTGTCTTTTCCATCACGCAGGGATCACCCGCATGATATCCACACGCCACATTCACAGAAGACACATATGGGATCACCTCTGCATCCATACCTAACGTATAATTACCAAAACTTTCTCCTAAATCACAATTCAGATCAATTCTCATTTTGCTCACTCCTCTCTTCCTAATCCTCTTCAACAGCGTAAGGATTTGACGCTGGTGTCTGACGGACGCAATGGCCTAGAAAAATTGGTTCCAAGCCGGGGCCGTTCGCACTTAATTGCTCCAGTAGCAGC
>CACWQE010000027.1 GCA_902762905.1 uncultured Lachnospiraceae bacterium
ATGTGTTACTTGTTAAGTTGGTTGAACCGCCGTGTACCGAACGGTACGCACGGTGGTGTGAGAGGTCGGGGAATTTATTTAAATTCCCTTCCTACTCGAATATATTGGGAGGAAAATGGTCGAACAAAAGAACACAGAGGTCTATCTGACACATGAACTATGCGTATGATATTATTTACACAAAAGAAATTGAAAGGTATAATGTATATTATTAGTGATGGAAAGGGAGGAAGCCGATGGAGATATATCATGGAAGTGGTGAGGTTGTAGAATTTCCGGAAATAAGAAAAACAAAATATACAAAAGATTTTTCTTGGGGATTCTATTGTACAAACAGTTATGAGCAGGCATATCGTTGGGCAGAAAGAAAACATAATGATGGTATTGTCAATGTGTATGAATATGTAGAAGATAATGCGCTAAATATCAAAAAATTTGATCAAATGTCAGATGAGTGGTTAGATTTTATAGCTGAATGCAGAGCGGGTATTGTGCATGGTTATGATATAGTGGAAGGACCAATGGCAGATGATACAATTTGGAATTTTGTAAATGATTTTATAAATGGGGATATATCACGAGAAGTTTTTTGGGAATATGCCAAGTTTAAGCATCCAACACATCAGATTAGTTTCCATAGTATTCGGGCAATTAATTGTTTGCAATATGTAAGGAGTGTGAGAGTGAATGAGCATGAATAAAGATGATCTTTTCTATGTATGTACCATGATTGAATATGTTGCCAGAGCGACACATAACAGGAGTCGGGATATTGTGTCTAAACTCTCGGATGATGAATTGAAGCATCAATTAAAGGTTGCAGAAGTCAATCACTGTCTTTCGTTTGAACAGGTATGCGATGAATGGATTGAGGCGTTTCATATTACAGAGGGAGATTTTGATAATATATCTGCCTGCAGGTATAAGGTGCCGTCTGTTACTTCAATTGGACGGGTTTATCAGAGATTGATTCTCGCTACAAACACAGATGAATCACATATGATTCAACATATACGAAAGGTATATGATTCATTTATTAGTGATGAGATAGCAGATTATAATACAAGTATGTATTATAGTAATCCAGATTATATAAAGTGCTCTTATGAAGCAGGAGAACTTTTGGCATAACAGGATGGACGCATAACGAAAGAAAATATGGGGGTGCATGATGAGAAGATGTTTATATAGTATATTGGTAATACTGCTATGTGTCGTAGGATTGAGTGGGCAGCCAGTACAAGCTAGAACGCAGTTAAACAAGACAAAGCTTACGATATCGGTTGGACAGAAGGTCACCTTGAAAGTAAAGGGAAACCACAAAAAGGCAAAATGGTCTAGCAGCAATAAGAAGGTCGCAACAGTGAATCAGAAGGGAAAGGTACGGGCGAAACGGGCAGGCAAAACAACGATCATGGCGAAGGTTGGAAAGAAGAAATATCGTTGCAAGATTACTGTAATCAGTATTATCATACCTACGGATGGGGAATTGATTGAAAAGACAACCGAAGCGACTACGGAAAAGATGACGCAGACGTCAACGGAAAAGACCACAGAGACAACGACAGAGAAGACGACAGAACAAGGTCAGAATACAGTAGAGAAACCTTCCGATGAAAAGAATAATACTTCCGCCACACCAAGTGGGGATACGAAGAATCAGGATGCAGGGGAATACTCTTTAGATCAGGTACATACCGGTGAGGGAACTTATTATGATCGGGAATCCGGTGGTGCAGCCAACATTGATTATATGGAAGATACATACTATACAGCAGCAATGAATCATGAAGATTATATGAATGGATTAGCGGGTGCGTATATTGAGATCACCGATAAGGATGGAGATAAGATCAATGTTGTCATTACAGATCGCCTGCCGGAAGGAAAGAAGGGAGATATTGATCTGACGACAAAGACTTTTCAGCAGATCGAACCCCTTGCGACCGGAAGAATGGATATTACCTGGAAGATCGTTCCGCTTCCGACAACGGAGCCGATTCAGTATGTGTTCAAACCAACAAGCTCCCAATATTGGGCAGAAGTGCAGGTGCGCAATCACCGGTATCCGATTAAGAAATTAGAATACTTTGATACAGCGACAAATGCATATGTTGAGCTGCCACGGCAGGAATACAATTATTTCACAGCGGTATCGGGAATGGGAACAGGACCATTTACATTCCGGGTAACAGACTTCTATGGGCATGTACTGGTCGATACCGGAATCTCAATGAACACGACGGGAACACCGGTAAATGGAAAGGCGAATTTTCCATACTAATAGCAGCAATCATAAGGGGTGAATTGATATAACAGGAATCGTTATATGTTATATTGATTCGCCTCAATCTGGGTAATGGGATATTTTAATAATGGGAGATAGAAAGAAATGAATAAAAAATTATGGATGGTCTTATTTCTGATCATGAGTTTGTGTGGCTGCCTTGTGGGTTGTACTGTGGATGGAAATGTAACAACGCAGGAAAGTACAACCATAGTAACGACCGAAGAAAACAACGAGGCACAGGATGACAGCGATGCGCAAGAAAATGCGGTTGCAGGGCTTAACGCGGACAGTCAGATTGAAAATTATGGAGGGGCGGATACCACTCCGTTGGAAGATGACGATACATTAGAGGTTCATTACATCGATGTCGGACAGGGAGATTCCATTCTTATCCGGCAGGGAGATCAGAGCATGCTGATTGATGCGGGTAATAATAACAAAGGAACGACTGTGTGGTCGTATCTGCTGCATCAGAATGTGGATCATTTAACGTATGCAATTGGAACGCATCCGGATGCGGATCACATTGGCGGAATGGATGTCGTTCTTTATAAGATGGATTGTGATACGGTAATGCTTCCGGCATGTGCAAGTGACACAAAGACGTATGAGGAATTGATTCAGACGATCGGGCAACGGGAACAGACGGTGGTCACACCGAAACAAGGACAGATATATACGCTTGGCAAGGCATCCTTTCAGATCTTGACGGATACAGACAAAGATTATGGAGATAATACGAATGACTATTCTCTTGCGTTCCGGCTGACATTTGGCGATAACTCCTTTTTATTTACCGGAGATGCGGAAAAGGCAGCAGAACAGGATATGATCGCAAGCGGATTAACGATACAGTCAGATGTCTTTAAGGCGGCACATCACGGTGCAGATACAGCCAATACAGAAGACTTTTTAACTGCTGTTCATCCGACGTATTGCGTGATCAGTTGTGGGGAAGGCAATTCCTATGGTCATCCGAGAGCGGGCGTTCTGAATCAGTTGCGGGCTATGGGAGTCAAGGTGTTCCGTACCGATGAACAGGGTACGATCGTAGCAACCTCGGATGGCAGTACGATCACGTGGAATACAAGTCCTTCCGAGAGCTGGCAGGCGGGAGAGCCGACGGGAAGTTTGGATGAAAGTAAGGATAGTGAAAATGCAGTTACAAGTGCGTTAGATCAACAAAGTGGTGTTTCATATGCAAAAGACAGTACAGATGGATTACAGAGCGAGGATGATGCTGAACAGGGAGATTACATTTTGAATGCTAACACAAAGAAATTTCACCGCCCAACGTGTGCCAGCGTGAAACGGATGTCAGACGCTAATAAGATTGTGTCTACTGAGTCGAGAGAAGTATTGATCGAGCAGGGATATGAGCCGTGTAAGAATTGCAATCCGTAAAAGGGTTAATGAGAATAAGTATTTCTTAAGGGGTAAAATAGTTGACAGGCTCCCCTTAAAAAAGTAAAATATTTTTTGCAAATGCTTAACAAATGTAAGTGCGAATAAGCAAGGAGTGAATAACATGAAGAGAAAGACTGCATGGATGATTGGTGCAATCTTATGTGCAGGATGTTTGTGGGGATGTGGAGATCATACAACTCCGACCACGGAAACAACACAGGAGATTACGACAACAGAGGAAGTGACAACCGAGGCTGCAACGACAGAGACAACCACGGAAGCAACAGAAGATACAGAGTCAGATACGCAGGCTGCGAGTGAGGCAGAGAGTTCCGAAACGCTACCAATTAATGAAGCAATCAATATGACATTTGCAAGCGGAGTAGGTGGTTGGTCAACAGAGCTTACATTGAATCCGGACGGCTCTTTTAATGGGAATTATCATGATTCAGAGATGGGAGATAACGGTGATGATTATCCCAATGGAAGTGTATATATTGCAACATTTACCGGACATTTTAGTGATATTCAGAAGGTAAACGATTATACGTATTCCATGAAACTTTCGGATATGAATGTAGAAGAGAAAGAGGAAAAGATAGAAGATGGTGTTCGTTATATTCCGAGTGATGTGTATGGAATCAGTGGCGGGGATACTTTCTATTTCTACACGAAGGATGCACCGGTTGCAGAACTGTCAGAAGATTTTCTGAGTTGGAGAATGGCAGTGACAAGTGAGGCACAACAAAGTGCGGATACACTTTCCGGATATGGATTGTATAATGAAAAAGAGGGTTGCGGATTCTTTACATATGAAGAGTCAGCAGAATAGTACAATAACAATTTTAGGAGGACATGAAATGAGAATTGGAATATTAGGATATGGTAATTTAGGACGTGGTGTGGAATGTGCGATCAAGCAGAACCCGGATATGGAGTTGGTAGCTGTATTTACAAGACGCGCACCGGAGAACGTATCTATCTTGACAAAGGATGCCAAGGTATGTTCCGTTGCGGATGTAGAGCAGTGGAAGGACAAGATTGATGTCATGATCCTTTGTGGTGGTAGTGCAACCGATCTGCCAGAGCAGACACCAAAGTATGCGGAGTTATTCAATGTGGTAGACAGTTTTGATACGCACGCAAGAATTCCAGAGCATTTTGAGAATGTGGACGCAGCAGCAAAGAAGAATGGCCACGTTGGAATTATATCTGTTGGCTGGGACCCGGGTATGTTCTCCCTGAACCGTCTGTATGCAAATTGCATTTTGCCAGAGGGTAAGGATTATACATTCTGGGGTAAAGGTGTCAGCCAGGGGCATTCGGATGCGATTCGTCGTGTAGAAGGTGTCAAGGATGGCAAGCAGTACACGATTCCGGTTGAGTCAGCATTAGAGGCAGTAAGAAATGGAGAGAATCCAGAACTTACGACCAGACAGAAGCACACCAGAGAATGTTTTGTTGTTTTAGAAGAGGGTGCAGATGCGGCTAAAGTAGAAGAGACTATTAAGAATATGCCGAACTATTTTGCTGATTATGATACAACAGTACACTTTATCAGCGAAGAGGAATTGAAGGCAAATCACAGTGGAATCCCGCATGGTGGATTTGTGATCCGTTCCGGTCAGACTGGCTGGGAGCAGGAGAACAAGCATGTGATTGAGTACAGCCTGAAGTTGGATTCCAATCCAGAATTTACAGCCTGTGTGATCGTTGCTTATGCAAGGGCAGCCTATCGTTTACAGCAGGAAGGACAGACCGGATGTAAGACCGTATTTGATATTGCGCCGGCTTATCTTTCTGCAAAGGATGGAGCAGAGCTTCGGAAGAATCTGTTGTAATAGAAGATATCGGGATAGGAAAGATGCCATATACTCGTCAGAGTATATGGCATCTTCTTGTTTATGTGGAAAGTTCCACGTGGATATAAAAAAGTTCCAAGTCTATGCATTCTGTTCATTCAATTCGGAAGTGCAATGTCCGCAACGGGTAGCTTCAATTGGAATCTCATATCTGCAATAAGGGCAGATCTTTGTTGTTTTCTCTTCTACCACTGGTTTCTTACCAAATGACATTGCCTTGTTGATGGCTTTCATAATACAGAACAGGATAAACGCCATAATTAAGAAGTTCACAACAGCACTTAAGAAGTTAGAGGCAAATCCACCGACATCCTGTAGGGAATAGCGGGCTCCAGCTGTAAGGAACTTCAGGATCGGATTGATAAAGTTGTCGGTTAAGGAAGTTACGATTCCGGAAAACGCACCACCAATAATCACACCGACTGCCATATCCATGACATTTCCTTTAAGTGCAAACGCTTTGAATTCTTCAATAAATTTTCTCATATGTAATTCAGTCCTTTCGATGATAATTAAAGATAGGGTTGAGATCTGTTTGTCTCAACCCTATTATATGTCGACTCTATTGTGCAAAAACTTTAGAAATGGAAGGTATCTTTCAGACCTACCCATAACTGATCTTTGTCACTTAAGTTAAGTGCGGTTCCATCGGTTAAATGATATCCCTCACCAGAAGCGGTTCCTTTGTATTCACCTTCAAGCTGTGGCCATTCTACACCAATCTCCGGGTCGTTCCATGCAAGACCGCCCTCATCACCCGGATGATAGAAGTCTGTACATTTATAACAGAACTCAGCAATATCACTTAATACTAAGAAACCATGTGCAAAGCCTTCTGGAATATAGAACTGTTTCTTGTTCTCTTCGGTTAACTCCACACCGAACCATTTGCCGTAGGTTTCAGAATTGCTTCTTAAGTCAACAGCTACATCAAATACGGAACCCTTTACGACACGGACTAACTTGCCCTGTGGAAACTCCTTCTGAAAATGAAGACCGCGAAGTACACCCTTGGTAGAGCAGGACTGGTTATCCTGTACGAATTCCATTGTCAATCCGGCTTCCGCCATATCATTTTTATTATAGGTCTCCATGAAATATCCTCTGGCATCACCATGTACGGCAGGAGTGATCACGCATAATCCCTCAATGCCACCTGCATTTTTCTCGACTTTAATCTGTCCCATGATTATATCTCCTTTAAAATTCAATCTCTTTCAAATAACGGCTTAACGCATCCTGCCAGGTTGGTAATGGTGTGAAGCCCTGTTCTACTAATTTGCTCTTATCAAGACGGCTGTTAAATGGTCTTGCAGCTTTCGATACACCGTACTCTTCGGTTGTCACAGGAAGAACCTTCAAGCGGTCTTCGCTGTATTCGGTATGTCCAAGTTCTACTGCCTGACGGAAGATCTCCTTTGTGAAATCATACCAGCTGATATAACCGCCCTCGTTCGTTGCGTGGTAGAAACCATACTTATCCGTCTGAATCATATCAACGAGAAGTCTCGCTAAGTCATACGTATAAGTTGGTGTACCGATCTGATCGTTGACGACCTTCAATTCATCATGGTTCTTGCCAACATTCAGCATAGTTTTGATAAAGTTCTTGCCATTTGTACCAAATACCCAGGCAATACGGACGATAAAAAACTTGTCCAAGCGGCTTGTGACAGCCTTCTCGCCGGCAAGTTTCGTGCTGCCGTATACATTCAGTGGTGCGTAGTCGGTGCAATCCGGTTTCCATGGTTCCGTGCCCTGACCATTGAATACATAGTCTGTGGAAATGTACATCATCGGAATCTTTAATTCGCTGCATACATTTGCAACATTCTTTGTACCACCAAAGTTAATGCCTCGTACTTTGTGCTGATTCTCTTCATCTTCGGCTGCATCTACGGCAGTCCAGGCAGCACAGTGAATCACAGCATCCGGCTGCTCAAAAATAATACGTGCCTGTACGGCTTCTCCGTCGGTCAGATCTATCGGCACATAGCGCATGGTAGTAACGGCGGTTCCGTCATCTGCGCCGCTATACGTATCGGCGATGTCACTGCCGATTCCTTCAATGCCGCGTCTGGCTAATTCATTCATTACGTCGTGGCCTAACTGACCAGCAACTCCGGTTACTAAAACCTTCATATTCTATCTCCATTCATTGTGTACTATAACATTCGGGATAACCTTGTTATAAGGTTATCCCAAACCGTGTTTGTCTATGCGCGATTAGCGGTTACCGTACATTTTCTCGTAGTAGTTCTGGTACTCGCCGGAAATGATAGTCTCCCACCACTCTTTGTTGTCAAGATACCACTGAATGGTCTTCTTGATGCCATCTGCGAACTTGGTCTCTGGTAACCAGCCAAGTTCATTGTGAATCTTAGTTGGATCGATCGCATAACGCATATCGTGTCCCTTTCTGTCAGAGACATATGTGATCAGGCTTTCTGGTTTGCCCAGCTCTTTACAGATGATCTTAACGATATCAATGTTCTTCATCTCGTTGTGACCACCAATGTTGTATACCTCACCAACACGTCCATTGTGGATGATCAGGTCGATTGCTTTACAGTGATCCTCAACATATAACCAGTCACGAACATTTTCACCCTTACCATATACTGGAAGAGGCTTATCATTTAATGCGTTAGCGATCATAAGAGGAATCAACTTCTCTGGAAAATGATATGGTCCGTAGTTGTTAGAACAACGGCTGATCGTTACAGGCAAACCATAGGTTCTGTGGTAAGCAAGAACTAATAAGTCTGCACCAGCCTTAGATGAGCTGTATGGGCTGCTTGTGTGGATCGGAGTCTCCTCTGTGAAGAAAAGGTCTGGTCTGTCAAGTGGAAGATCACCATATACCTCATCGGTAGATACCTGATGATAACGGGTGATGCCATATTTTCTACATGCATCCATCAATACTGCAGTTCCCTTGATGTTCGTATCTAAGAATACCTCAGGGTTTTCGATCGAACGGTCAACGTGGCTCTCTGCTGCAAAGTTGACAACGATGTCTGGATGCTCTTCTTCAAATAACTTGTATACAGCTTCGCGGTCTGTGATGCTTTCCTTTACAAAACGGAAGTTTGGATTGTCCATAACCGGTGCAAGAGTTGACAAGTTACCTGCATAAGTTAAGCAGTCTAAGCAAACGATCCGATAATCAGGATATTTGTTTAACATGTGAAAAATAAAGTTACTTCCAATAAATCCGGCTCCGCCAGTTACAATAATTGTCATAATAAATCTCCTTTAAATTTGTTAATATGATAGTTATATTCAAGACACATCCTGTCATCCTATATAAAATGTGTCCCGATCATGTTCTTAGTGTAATACGTCTAAGTACTTGCCGTCTAAGACATCCTTCAAATACTGTCCGTACTGGTTCTTCTTGAGAAGTTCATATACTTCCAAGACATCCTCTTTGGTGATCCAGCCATTCAGATAAGCAATCTCTTCTAAGCATGCAATCTTACGATGCTGATGGCTCTCCATGGTCTTCACGAAGTTCGTTGCCTCAACAAGACTTTCGTGTGTTCCGGTATCTAACCAGGTAAATCCCTGACCGAGAAGCTCTACATTCAGGTTGCCCTTCTCTAAGTAAATGCGGTTCAGATCGGTAATCTCTAACTCGCCTCTTGCACTCGGGGCTAAGTTCTTCGCATACTCAACTACCTTGTTATCATAGAAGTAAAGTCCGGTTACGCAGTAGTTGCTCTTTGGATGCTCCGGTTTCTCTTCAATCGAGATTGCTTTACCTTCGGAATCAAACTCTACAATACCGAAACGCTCCGGATCATCGACATAATAACCGAATACCGTTGCGCCCTTGCCGCTTTCTGCATTCTCTACAGCCGCTTTCAAACGCTTCTTCAAGCCGTGTCCGGCAAAGATGTTGTCACCTAATACCATTGCTACCGTGTCATCACCGATGAATTCTTCTCCGATGATAAATGCCTGTGCCAGTCCATCCGGGCTTGGCTGTACCGCATATGATAATGATACACCAAACTGATGTCCATCACCAAGTAATTCCTTGAAACGTGGCGTATCCTGTGGGGTAGAAATAATCAAAATGTCACGGATGCCTGCGTTCATCAATACGGACATCGGGTAATAGATCATTGGTTTGTCATAGATTGGGAGTAACTGCTTTGAAGTTACCATGGTAAGTGGATAAAGACGTGTGCCTGAACCACCGGCTAAAATAATACCTTTCATAATATGCCTCCTTGTATAAATTCTATTAAAATGTATGTGCTGTCTTAGATGTCGCAACAAACAGTCCGGTCAAATGAGACATTTTCTGCTTGTTAGCTGCATTATATAGGGTGACGTAACGTCACCTGCAAGAGGAAATTTGTGAAAAATGTAAGTTTTTTTCGAAAAAAATAAGCAGACACAACATGTTGCGGTCTGCTTACTTCTTACATACAAAGATGCCGGCATTTTTAGTAATGGAAAATCCTTTCTTTGTCTTCCGGCTTACAAATGCGTGGAAGTCTTTATAGCGGTCTAAGATATACTGGTTCTGATTGCCGTGACAGGACAGGATATATTCAATGAGTGGTTCGCTTTCTGTTACGAATAGACCATCTTCATAGCATTTCATATCAATAGAAGAGAAGTATGGTGCAAGCAAAGAGGCACCATTTTCCAACCCAAAACGCTCGTACAGATGGTCGGCAGACAAGGTAATCTGTGGGTTAAAGTCCTGTACAAGGTGCGTAATTTCCTGCATATGAGATGCCCCATATGTACTGCATACAAAATGACCATCCGGCTTCAATACGCGGCGCACTTCCTCTAATACGGCATTCAGATCGTTACAGTAGAAGAGAACGTGATTGGCGATCACAAGATCAAATGTATGATCGCCATAAGGAATGGTGTGACAGTCAAATGCTTCGAAAGTAAAACGCGTATCATCTGACGCAATCATGGAATTCCCGGATGCAGCGGCATGTTCCACTTTGGAAGCTGCAAGACGCTGTTGTTCAAGCAGGTTAATTTCTCGTCTTGTATCACGAAGCATTCCTTCTGAAATATCATTTAATAAGATAGAACTGTGTTCCGGTATTTTTGCGAAATTTTCTCTCCACAGCGCACCATTGCCACAGCCGAGCTCTAACACATGCATGTGATCCGTAATGTGGCATTGCTCATAAACCCATGGAAACCAGCCCTGTTTGTTGGTGGTATAGAGCTTGTGCAGACGGATTCTGGCAGAAATGTTGGTTGCATTCTGATACTGTGCTTTCAACGTATTTTCCATACTCGTTAAATGAATCAGGTTAAGCATCTGGCTCCAATTGATCTCCTGGTTGTTGTCAATGGCATCGGTTGTGTCTTCAATGGCACGGGCAACCAACTGCATCTGCTCGATCCGGTCTTTCACCAGCTTAAGCTGCAGATTAAGTGAGTTGCGGAGCATGTGATAATCGGGATCGCCAATTGTCATATCGCGGATATCCTCTAACGAAAAACCAAGGTATTTTAATAGAAGAATCTGCTGTAGTCTTGCAAAATCTTCATCCGTGTAGAAGCGTGCCCCGGATTCGTTCACATAGGAAGGCTTCAAGATATTCTGTTTGTCATAGTAGCGGATTGTGCGGACGGTTATGTGTGCCATTTTTGCAAATTCGCCGGAGGTGTAATAACCAGACGGTTTCATGAGCGCTCCTTTCTATGGTTTAAAAGAAAGCATCTAAGCGGCAACTTGGATGCTTTCGTAATTGTTTATCTGATTTATGTGTTATACAGGCAATGAAACCTGCTTATATTGTTCTACAATCTTTGCAACGTCATAGTCGGGTGCAAAATCTTTCGCTATCGCATAGATATGCTGTATCGTATTCAGATCTTCTTCTAATTCATCGGCAATCGTTTCGGGAGATTTATTCTTTTGAAGTTTGCGGCAGATTAATTCTGTAAGCTGAAGCAGTTTGCCGTTCTGTTCTCCATCCTCATAGCTTTCCTTGCGTATCGTTTGTTTGTGCAATTCTTCATCATATTCGTATAAGGTCATTCGAATCACCTCCGCTTTGTTTGCTAATAAGAAATCTCTTAGAATATTGTGTTTGATGCAGTGATCTACAGCGTGCCGGACAGCTTCTTCTAAAGGCTGCGTTGTCTGATAGTCCCGTACAACGCTGACATATTCAACATATTCGAATAATGTCGGGCATCTTTTGAGAAGATCTTCATTGTATCCTTTGTTGATATTAAGCTGGGTAACACGCAGTTCTAATGAGGGATGTTCTTCTGGAATCTCAAAAGCATCGGACAGATACAAATCCCTTCGTTCCGGTTGTTCCCGAATCCCATTATAGAATACTACGAATCTTGGTGTCGGTAACTTGATCAGACGGGAGGAATAAATGTCTTTGTTGACCATATATTTCTCGTATTGTTCGCATACATACATGAGATCCCGTAGCGGCATGTTGGGATTCACAGTTGATTGATGTTCGTATAACTGGATCCGCATGTCAATGAGACAGGAAACATCATTTTTCATGCCAAGATAAATCGCATTTTCCAAAGTAACAATCTCTAATGCGTTCGGATCAGCGTAGTCTGTGTTATTGACTGCATTATAGAGCCCTAATAAATGGGCTTTATTATTAAATAATAAGCGAAATACAGTATCCCGGTATTTCACATTAGTATATACCTCTTTCATTTTCTTATCTCCTTTTCTGTTTCACTTGTTTTTTCACAATGCACAGATGTATTTGTGATTGTGGGTACTTCTCATCTAGTGACGTGTAAGGTAAATAACAAAAAAGATATATACAAAGGTCGTTTGACCTTCTCTTAGAATTGTAGCATGTCAAAAAAGGAATGACAACAGTTTATGTGTATAAATTATGCGGTTGAAATATAGACAAATTAAATTGATACATGAATGTATTGAGATATGGCAAAGGGTATGTTATAATGCGAACGGTATTATGTGGACATGTTCTATATATTATAATAATTTTGTTTAGTACGAAAGAGGATAAAGATGAAGAGTTGGGTTAAGAAACAAATTGCAGTTTTATTGACATTGGTTCTGGCTTGCTCTGTTACGGTTCCTGCATCGGCAGAAGAAACAGAGCAGAGTGTGCAGAAGGTAACGGTTACGTTGTCAGGACAGTATAATAATGAATTCCTGTTTGCACCGGGTGAATATAAGATTCCATCAGATGAGGCAGAGAAGTTTGGTTACGAAGATGCAGAGGGTGGAGTTACAACATTGGATGCCCTTGTGTATGCACATGAATTAGTGTATGGGGATAAGTTTACAAAAGAGACAAAAGATAACTATTTGATAGTGACGGATGGTTTGGTTGTAAAAGTGTTTGAAAAAACAGAGGAAGTTAATCTTTTTGATCTTGTAGTAAATGATAGACATCCCGTAGAAGCGTTTAATGAAAGTTATGAAACTATTGTAAATCAGACAAAGCTACAAGATGGAGATCAGTTACGTTTCTTTTTTTATCAGAATCTGGAAGATTTGTGTACATGGTTTGAGTGTGGCGGAAAAACGGTTACAAATCTTGCGTTAGAAGAGAATAGTACAATAGATCTTGAATTAAGAGGGTATGCATATCGTATTAATGGTATTTTTGGTGAGGATGCAATAAGTGGTGCTATTGCTAATGTTATGAAGGCCCAAATTGTTTTATTAAATAATAAGGGTGAAAAAGTATATGAATCAAGTGAAAATGCTATTGATGAAAATGGGAAGATAGAACTTTCTGGATTGACAGCGGGAAATTATTATTTATCTGCATATGTTTCTAAGGAGGGAGGAATTTATGCAGATAAACCAATCATCATGCCAGTATGCAAGCTTCGGGTTGTAAAATATCAGGACGTGCTTACGAATGCATTGGCGAATCGAAAGGCTAGTATTGACAATGTATCATATGGATCCGAATGGGCTGTCCTTGCACAGGCAAGAAATGGTAATACAGATGATGCATGGTATCATAATTACTATCGTTCGGTTGAACAGACATTAGCTGCAAGTGAGGATAATATGATTGGCAAAAGTCCTGCTAATGCAAGAACCGCAATTGCAGTTACTGCAATGGGATTGGATGCAAGGAATATCGGTGGAAAGAATTTGTTAGAGCCGTTAGCAGATTTCTCGGTAGCAAAAGGTTCTTATGTAACAGATGCAATATATGCGTTGATTGCATTTGATTGTGGTGATTATGATATTCCGGAAACATCAGCAGAAGATAAGACAACGAGAGAGAAATTGATTGATTATATTCTGTCAAGTTTCAATGATGATGGTTATATAGGAGGAGATTGGGGCGATGATCAGGATTCCATGGCGATGGCAATTCAGGCATTGGCACCATATTATAACAGTAATGAGGAAGTAAAGAAAACAGTTGATAAAGCGTTGAATTACTTATCCGAAAAGCAGAATGCAGATGGTACATTTGGGGCTTATGATGCAGTGTGTACAACAGCACAGGTGATTTGTGCATTGTCAGCATTGGGTATTGATGCTCAAAAGGATGAAAGATTTGTTAAAAATAATATGTCTGGAATAGAAGGAATCCTTCCGTATGTGAATGCAGATGGGAGCATTGCAGTGGAAAATTCGGAATATCCGAATATGAGTACAGAGCAGGCTGGATATGCATTAGTTGCTTATGACAGATTGAAAAATGGTAAAAATGGATTATATGAGATTGCCAAGGATGAGGTGGCAGCAAATGCATTTTATAAGTGTGCAGAGGCCGATCAAACTACAGCAAACAAGAAAGCTGCAACCTGTACAGAAGATGGTTACACAGGAGATGTAGTTTGTGATACATGTGGATTAGTATATGAAGAGGGAAATGCAATTCCTAAGAAGGGTCATACCGTTGTAATTGATCCAGCCGTAGAACCGACAGAGGACAAAGAAGGTAAGACCGAAGGAAGTCATTGTTCCGTATGTAAAACGGTACTGAAAGCACAGACTGTGATTCCGAAAAAGGAGAAGAAGTCAGAGCAGACAACTAGTACAGAGCAGACAGCCAGCACAGAACAGGCAACAATAGCCCAGGCAACGACACAGCAGGCTACTACGCAGGCAACAACAGAAGCAGCAAAGGTTGTTTTGAAGAAACCTGCTATTGCAAAGGCTAAGAGCAGCAAGAAGGGGCAGCTTAAGTTAACATGGAAAGCAGCTCAGAATATTTCCGGTTATCAGATTCAGGTAAGTACATCGTCTAAGTTCAAGAAGGCAAAAACATACAATGTGAAGAAGAGTATGTTGAATAAGACGTTGAAAGGTCTGGTGTCAGGTAAGAAATATTATGTCAGAACACGTACTTATACAAAGGTAACGGTAGATGGCAAGCAGCAGACAATCTATAGTAAATGGTCAAAGGTTAAGAAAATTACAGTAAAATAAGAATAAGCGAAAAGGACTGTCAGTTGTTCAAACTGGCAGTTTTTTTCGTTATAATGCCGATTAAGGTAACTCAAACGCAATCAATTCTTTGTTCTTGACATTCTAACGGTTCCCCCGTACAATGTGACATGTAATTAAATGAAATATGCTCTGTTCCTGGAAACTATGCCTAGAACAGATCAGAGGGAAACCCGGTGCGAATCCGGTGCAACCGCCATTACTGTGTTAAGAATTGCACATATATTGTTATATCTTATAGATAGAAGTTAGTATGTTTGTTAGTTCTTTCAGCCAGATTACTCGCATATTTCAGGTGTTTCACGCTTTTGGGTAAGGAAAAGTATCAAGGAATGCATTTCGATATGTTCGGAGTGTCTTTTTGTTGCGTTTTGCTTTTCAAGGGCAAAGCGTTTTTTTCGTTATAGAAGTTTTTATTCTATAAGCAGAAGGATAAGTCTGTGTAAGGAGTCAGCGATGAAATTGACAAGAGAGGATTGCATTTATATATTGAAAGAAAAATATATGATGTTAGACCGGTATCCGTATAAGTCAGATTTTTCTGAAGAAGAGGTTGCTATGATCAAGTCCTATCTCGGTCCATGGCCGAGGGCCTTAGAGGCAGCAGGGATCAAAGAACTGCCGGAGCAGACGAGGGCACAGCGAAGACAACAGAAGCGAATCGAGATGAAACGGGCAAGAAACGCACAAAAGAAAATAATGAAAAAACAAAATGTGGCGGAGAAGAAAGGAAAGGAAATAGAATGAGACAGACAAAGACAAGAGCATTTTCCTGGCTGTTGATGCTGGTAATGGTATTCAGTTTGATTTCTCCAGGAAGTCTGCTACAGGTACAGGCAGAAGAGACAATAACGCTTGCGCCGAATGCAGAAGGTACTTATGAACTTGGAAGTGCAGACGATTTCCTTGCATTTGCGACAAAGGTGAATGCAGGAGAAAAGAATCTGAATGCTGTACTGACAAATGATATTGATATGAAGGATAAGACGTGGGTTCCGATTGTAGAATATGCGGGAATATTTGATGGTCAGAATCATAAGATTGAGAATCTTACCTTTGAGTCGACTGATAAAGATCAGGGTATTTTTGGAACGAATACAGGAACTATTGAGAATATTGCTGATATTACCGGAACATATACTGGAAATCATATGAATATCGGAGGACTCACAGCAAATAACAAAGGAAAAGTTGTTAATTGTCATAGTAGTGTGAAGATTACCTGTAATAAGAATGGTGGTTATGTCGGCGGAGTAGTAGGATATAATATAACGGATACGGCACTGGTAGAGAAATGTTCGTTTGGGGGAACCATTACGATTCCGGCAGACAGTACCGTTTCCGGAGCATATATAGGTGGTATTATAGGACGTCAAAGGACAGGAAAACCATACATCATTGGATGCGTGAATCGTGGGACAATAACAGTTGAGAATTCCAAATGGATGTATATAGGTGGTATTGCAGGATATGCAGATGGTGGGGATATCTGGCTATCCTATAATGAAGGAACTTTACAGGCAGCTTCAAAGGAAACATATATAAGTGGTATTGCATATAGTGCAAAACCTTATAATTGTTATTCGGTGGGAACATTGACAGGCGGTAAGAGTTATTCTATCTCGCCGGTATCTGGGATGAATAATTATTATTTGTCAGATGCCAAGGAACAGGGTGCACGGACAGATGAGGAGTTCAAGAAGAATTCTATGGTCAGTGAGTTAAATGCATTTACGACATCTATGAAGAGTCTTGTTCCAGCAGATTGTGTGTTCGAGCAAACGAATGGTTATCCTGCATTAGTGTGGGAGGGTAAAGGAATAAAAGTAACTCCTGTCGCAGTACAGAGTGCAGCAATTAGTGGCAATGCGTTGTCTGGTGCGATTTTAACGGCTGTCATTACTGGAGAAAATGATGCGGAGCCAACCGGTGTCAGCTACCAATGGCAGGTGTCAAACGAAGAAGGGTATGAGGATATTGCAGATGCAGTATATTCAACATTTTCTTTACCGGATACAGAAACGTATGTTGGAAAACAGCTTCGTGTTGTAGTAACGGGTGGAAATGATTCGAAGATAATATCGGAACCAACGGCAGTGATTGGTAAGTCAGATAAGCTTCGTGTAGCAGAAGATAAGACGGAGTTACAAGCATTTACATCCCCAATTCTGGAAGATTGTCAGCTTGTATTACCAACAAAAGGAAGCAACGATTCAACGATTACATGGGAGAGTAATAAACCGGAAGTTATCTCTAATGAAGGAAAAGTAGTTCTGCCAACGAAAGACAAAGAATCGGTAAGTATAAAAGCTACCATTTCATATAATGATACAACAGCTACAAGATCGTTTTCAGTTCAGGTGCAGTCAGTGGATTATCAACAGGCAGCGGCTGACAGTAAAGAGCTGAAATTTGAGTCTACTAAGTTGTATGAAGCACAGACACTTGCATTACCAACAAAGGGTAAGAATGGCAGTACGATTACATGGACGAGTAATAAGACGGATTATATTACTAATGAAGGTGTTGTTACCTTGCCGGCAACCGGAACACAATCAGTTACGCTGAAAGCAACAATAACAAAGAATGATACTATTGTTACGAATTCATTCTGGATGACAGTATATTCTACAGATAAGGGAAGTGTTACCCGGGATAAAGACGAGTTATCCATTCAAACAGATGTCAGGGAGGCTGGAACAATAGAACTTCCGACACAAGGCAAACATGGCAGTGCGATTACATGGATAAGTAATAAGGAAGATGTGATTGCAAATGATGGAACGGTAACACTTCCGGAAAGTGGAGTTGTATCAGTTACATTAAAGGCAACTCTTGTGTTCAATGAAGTAACGGATACAAAGAGTTTTTTAGTCAAAGTTTGTTCGACGGATTCTCAGACAAAACAAATTAGTGTAACATTTACATTAATTGGTGATGATGTACACGGAACCAATCCGCATAAGGCATTTTATAAATGGATTGATGGGTTTAAGGGAACTTATACAGAAGCGGATCAGAAGACGGCATTAGATTTAATTGATGATGCTTTTAATGAGTATGGATTTCAGCGTGTGGGTAGCAATTCTTATGTGTCTGGCGTTATTACACCGGATGGAGTTACGCTTGCACAGATGATGAACGGAAGCGGATCCGGATGGATGTATAAAGTAAATGGTAAGTCACCGAACTTCGGAATGTCCGGCTATAAGCTTGCAGATGGTGATAACGTAGAATTCTATTATGTACATAGTTACCAGGATGCAGCTGCAGAACCTATTACAACACCGGTTCAGACAATAACCTTAGATAAGAAAGAGGTATCCTTATCTGTAGGACAGAAACGAAAATTAACAGCAGATGTAAAACCGTCTTTCGCAGCCAATACAGCCATTAGTTGGACTTCGTCAGATTCAAACATTGTTGAGATAAGTGATAAGGGAATTATTACTGCTAAAGCGGTTGGAACAGCGATTGTTACAGTAAAAGCAGCAGATGGTAATGGGGCAACAGCACAGTGTAATATTACGGTAACAGGTAAAGAGGATAAGAAGGATGATACGGAAGAGCCTTCTAAGCTGGAATATTCTGCAGTAAAGACTAAAACTTTAACATATCTGAAAAATGCGGTTTCAGGTCCGGTGGTTAGTTCAGTTGGCGGAGAATGGTCGGTTCTTTCCCTTGCAAGGGATGGCGTAACGGATATTGCATGGTATCATTCTTACTATGAACAGGTGAAGGCATATATAGCTGATAAGGAAGGAAATAAATTAAGTGCTACAAAATCTACGGATAATTCCCGGGTAGTTATAGCTTTAACGGCGATTGGTGCGAATCCGGTCGACGTTGAGGGAAAGAACTTGTTAGAGCCGTTAGCGGATTTTGATTATGTTGTGAACCAGGGATTAAATGGTGCAGATTATGCGTTGATTGCGTTAGATTCTGGTAAGTATGAGGTTCCGAAGGCAGAAGGAATTAATAATGTTACAACAAGAGAAAAGTTGCTTGATTATATTTTGAAACATCAGACGACAGATGGGGGTTGGGGATATGGTGATCCGGCAACCGATGCAACGGCAGTTTCTGATATTGATATGACAGCAATGACGATCCAGGCATTAGCACCTTATTATAGTTCTGACAAGAAAGTGAAACAGGCAGTAAATAAAGGGGTAACTTTATTGTCCGGATTGCAGGGTAAAGATGGTCTGTATACTAGTGTGTTTGAGTATGGTGGACAAACGTATACGAATATTTCAAGTGAAAGTTGCGCACAAGTTATTTGTGCTTTGTCTGCAATAGGAATTGATGCAGATACAGACGAGAGATTCATAAAGAATGATATTTCTGTGTTAGATGCATTTTTAAGTTATTACGACAAAACAAGTGGTGGATTCAAACATTCGCAAACGGATGAGGTTGTTCCGAATCTGATGGCAACAGAGCAGGCAGCTTATACATTAGTGGCATATGACCGCTTACAGAGCGGACAGCCGGGGTTGTATGAGATGTCAGATGTGACAAATCTTTATGAATGCCCGGAAGATGGTCATGAGTGGGATGATGGCAAAGTGACAAAAGAAGCAACAGAGCAGGAAACAGGTATTAGAACATACACCTGTAAGATCTGTGGAGAAACAAAGGAAGAAATAATTCCTAAAGTAATACCGCAGACAACAACGACGGAACAGACAACAACGCAGCAGGCAACAACGCAACAGGCAACGACAGAACAGGCAACAACGCAGCAGCCAGCTGTAACGGAAGAGCAGGTTGTTATAAAGGAAGAAGTCGAAGAGGAAGAAGATGCAGAGGCAGCAGAACAATTAGAGATTATTAAAGCACCTACAAAAAATACGATAAAAACCTCTAAAAAGAAACAGGTAAAAGTAATTATTAAAAAGAAGAAATATGTTACCGGATATCAGATTCAGATCAGTAAAAATTCAAAATTTAAGAAGGCAAGAATCTATAAGATTAAAAAGAGTGCTTTGAATAAAACAATTAAAGGTTTGGATTCGGGATCAACTTACTATATTCGGACAAGAAGTTATAAAAAAGTTGTGACGGATGAAGGTACGGAATTAATCTATGGTAAATGGTCTAAGGTTAAGAAGGTAAAAGTCAAATAATTAAATGAGATATGTGAGACTTATCCGGTTTCGACCGGACGAGTCTCATTTTCTCACTGAATGATTGGATTGGAAAGGCAATGTATTTGATTGGCTTTTGTAGAATTTATAGTTATCTATCCTATATAGGATGAGTAAATGAAGAAAGGAGGAACCCTTATGAAGTGGAAAAAGATAGCCGGAGGAATCACTGTAATCCTGTTATTAGCAGTTGCTTTCTGGTATGGTGGGAATACGCCGGATGGTCGTGGATTTGGTTCGGATGGATCGACTGTTGTGGAGCAGCAGGCAGATGGACAGGGTACATCTACTGTGGATCATGCATCCAATAAGACGCAGACCAAGGTTGGACAGGAAGAACAGAATACAAAAAAAGAAAATTCCGATGCGCAGGTACGCACAAAGGATAAGCCCGGGAACATTTTTCAACAGTTGGTCATGAAGATCACACATAAGGGTTCTTCCCAGTCTTCGAAAAAGGGACAAAGCAGTAAGAAAGCACAGCGGAATGCGCAAAAGGCAGTTAAGAAGGCGGAGCAGGAGCAGAAGAAGCAGCAGTCGACTAAGAAAAAGAGTACAGATAAGAAAGCGAAGGCAGATAACGGAAGTAAAGAACAGACGACAATGGCTGCGAAAAATGATTCGTCTGTGAAAACAGATAACAGGAGTGATCATACAACCGAACAGACCGGTTCAAATGATTCGAAAAAAGAGGATAAAACAGTAGAATCGAATAAGACCGATTCGAATAATAATACAAAAACGACAGAAGATAAGAAGCAGGAGTCAACTACAACAGAGGCAACGACGCAGGTGCCGGAAAATATGGTCAGTTGTATGATCAGCATTTCCTGCAATACGTTATTAGATCATATGGATCTATTGAAGGAGAATAAGAAAAAACTCGTGCCGAAAGACGGCAGTTTACTGGCGGTGACAACGGTAACCGTGAAAAAGGGAAGCACTGTATTTGATGTGCTGCAGAAAGTGACAAAGGAAAATAAGATTCAGCTGGAGTATAATTATACGCCGGCATATAAGAATTATTATATAGAAGGAATCGGCAATCTCTATGAATTTGATGGGGGCGAATTATCCGGCTGGATGTACTCGGTAAATGGAGAGTTCCCGGGATATGGCTGTTCGTCATATACCGTGAAAGAGGGAGATGAGATCCGGTGGATGTACACTTGTAATCTGGGAAAAGATGTTGGCGGATATTTTGAAGAATAACGCGTAGAGGGGATAGGATGGTATAGTTTATGTAAATAGCAGATGTACAATCTGTTAGATATGATGTGATTATGGGAATGAAGAAGAATGGATTGGAAATGATATGGAACGAATGCATCCGATAGTGAATTTCATATATTTTGCGGTTGTTCTTGGGTGCAGTATGGTGTTGATGCATCCACTGTGTCTAATGATCAGTTTTGTAGCAGCCTTGTGTTATACCATCCGGCTGTTTGGGCTTCAAAGTGCAAAAACTGGCCTGCTTGGTATGACAGGGATTATGGTTGTTGCTGCAGTTATGAATCCGGCATTTAGTCATCAGGGGGTAACGACGCTCTGCTACCTGCCGAGTGGAAATGCACTCACTTTGGAATCGATTTTGTATGGAATCGCGGCGGCAGTGATGTTAGGAGCAACACTTCTGTGGTTTCGCTGTGTGAGTGAGATATTAACTGCGGATAAGATTGTATATCTGCTTGGAAGACCATTTCCAATATTGGCGATGGTATTGGCAATGATACTTGGTTTTCTTCCGAAAATGCAGAGAAAACTGCGGGAGATCCAGATGGCACAGGAAGTACGGGGTGGAAGTGATCACAGGGACATACACGAAGGAAATGGACGATCTGCTGTTAAGGATACTAAGGAAAAGCAGATATCCGGTTCGGAAAGCGGACAGCGGAAGTCTCAGACAAAGATACAGAAAAAAGGACATGCGTTGATACAGAAAACCCGGCGTGGAATTGAGAATATATCGCTCCTGATCACGTGGGCATTACAGGATGGTGTGGATATGGCAGACAGCATGAGATCACGCGGATATGGTTTGCCGGGAAGGACAGCCTATACAACCTTCCGGTTTACCAAATGGGATCGGATGGTCTTAGTGGGAGTCCTTCTGGCATTGCTTTATCTTGTAGTGGGTGCGTATGCAGGCGGCCTTTACTGGGAATATTATCCGATGACAGAGGGCGTTGGAATCAATGCGTACTCTGTCAGCCTTTATGTCGTATATGCGTTGCTCTGCTTTCTTCCGGTTGGGATAGAAGGTTTGGAATCATACCAATATCAAAGAATGGAATATAAGATGAAGTAATGTAGTAGTAATCTTTCAAAAGTGAAAATAATGTAGAAATAAATGGAATGTTTTCGGCAGCCTGATATGCAATGTATTATAAAAAGTATGTATCATGGGAAAACAGCGAGAAAGTTAGAGGAATATATGGAACAGATTCGAGTGGAACATCTGACATTTTCATATGGAAACGAAAGTATATTTTCGTTAAAGGATATCACGACAACGATACCGAAAGGTCAGTTTGTGTTGATCATCGGGGAGTCTGGATGCGGCAAGACGACATTGCTTAGACACTTAAAGATAGATTACCTGCCGGTCGGCAATCGAAGTGAACAGGCGGCAATCTATATCAATGGAACAGATATCTGGAAATTGTCGCAGCGGGACAAGGCGGGACTTGTTGGATTCGTACGGCAGAATCCGGAGTCGGCACAGGTCATGGATAAAGTATGGCATGAGCTTGCTTTTGGTCTGGAAAGCCTTGGTTATCCACAGGAACAGATGCAACGTAAAGTGGCAGAAATGGTAGCCTTTTTTGGATTGGAAAGTATCTATGATGAGAAGCTGTGTAACCTTTCCGGCGGACAAAAACAATTAGTGAATCTGGCATCTGTAATGGTAATGGAGCCGGAAGTACTGGTGCTAGATGAGCCAACCAGTCAGCTTGATCCGGTTGCGGCAACCCAGTTTTTTGGTATGGTGGAGCGCATACATCGGGAACTTGGTACAACGATCGTTATGACGGAACATCGGTTAGAGGAAGTGTACGGATTGTGCGACCGGGTGCTTGTGATGGAACGGGGAAGTATTGTTTGCGATGATACACCAGAGCAGGCGGCCGTATATTTGTGGCAACAGGGAAAATCCATGTTTGATGCGTTACCTTCGTCTGTTAGAATTTATCTACAGTTAAATTCTGTAAGCGCAAAGGAAAAGACAACGACCGTACCGGAATCAACGGAATATGAGGCAGGGCAACCATCGCAGGAAGAACGGCAGAAACCATTAGTATATGCGGATCAGGCAGTGACAGGTCGGGTTCCGCTTACAGTTAAGGACGGACGGAACTGGATCGCGGATATTCTGTCGAGGCATGTATATACCTGGGATGAGAATGTGGATATGTGCGCCGTTGATTCGATGGCAGCTGATATGTATTCTCATATCCAGAAAAAACAGTCCTATTCTTCAGGCAGAAATAAGAACGGATGTGGAGAGAAGAGAACAGGTGTAATGCATGCAGAGGAACTATGGTTCCGCTATGAGGAAAAGGGGGCAGATGTTCTGAAGGCATGCAGTCTGTCACCGGAACAGGGAAAGATTACGGCGATACTAGGCGGTAACGGTGCAGGTAAGTCTACGTTGTTACATGTTCTGGCGGGGCATTATAAGCCAATTCGGGGTAAGATTCGCAGACAAAATGGAAAGATTGCGATGCTGCCGCAGAATCCGCAGGTTCTGTTTGCAAAAGATACGGTATGGCAAGAACTGTGTGTCAGTGCCGGGGTGCCGATGGCGGCAGATATGCCATATGTTAAGAGAGAAAATAGCGATATGCCGGGTTTCGATTTGAAAGAGGATGTTAAGCAGCTAAGATATGAGAGGTTGGATAAGCTGATTTCCACATTCGGGCTACGGGAGGTGTTAGAACAGCATCCGTTTGATCTGTCCGGTGGACAGATGCAGAAGCTGGCATTGGCAAAATTGATCCTTGCAGATTATGATATCCTGTTGTTGGATGAACCAGGTAAGGGTATGGATTATCAGGCAAAATGTGAGATGGGATCTGTGTTGCGGCAATTGGCAGATAACGGTAAGACGATTGTCATGGTGAGCCATGATGTGGAGTTTTGTGCAAAATATGCGGATGTCTGTGGATTATTCTTTGATGGACACGTTGTGTCACTGATGGAGACGAGATCCTTTTTCCTGCAAAATGTATTCTATACAACGGCAGTCTGTCGTATGTGCCGGAACCTGTTAGATTCGGTTGTAACGGTAGAAGATGTATTAAGTTATTTTGGAAAGAAGGATAAAAAGACAGAATCAGAGATTGGCGCAGATGATAGAGCCGATGCAAAGAAGAATAGAGAAATCGGTCAATCGGAAACTGATATTAACTGTGGTCAAATTTCAGAGAGCAAGGGTCAGAATAGGAATCACAAGTCGAAGACTGATAAGAACGATTCGCCGGATGTGTGTAAAACAATGCAAAGACAAGAGACGGATTCGAAGGGATGGAATAAGATACTCATATTTGCAGCTTTTTTTCTGTGTATGGCAGTTACCATTTATTTAGGGCATACGGTATTGCAACAGCGCAAGTATTATTTTATTTCCCTGTTATTAGTATTAGAAGCACTGGGTGCATTTTTCGTTAGTTTTGAAAAGGGAAAACCGAAGCTGAAAGAAATGATGACGATTTCCGTTATGACGGCGATCACGGTTGCAGGACGGGCGGCATTTTATATGGTGCCAAATGTTAAGCCGATGGCGGCACTTACCATACTTTCCGGTATTGGACTTGGAGGGGAAGCCGGATTTCTGGTGGGTTCCTTGTCTATGCTGGTCTCTAACATTTTCTTTGGACAAGGGCCTTGGACACCTTGGCAGATGGCGGCAATGGGATTGCTTGGCTGGCTTGCCGGAATCATTTTCCGTAATGAAAGTTCCTGTAGCTGGAAGAAGGTCGGAGTGATCTGCGTGTTTGGTTTCCTGTCGGTATTGCTTGTCTATGGTGGTATTATGAACCCGGCATCCGTGCTGATGTATCAGGAACATGTGAATCGTGCGATGATTCTTTCAGCATATGCAATGGGCGTGCCGTTTGATCTGCTGCATGCGGGAGAAACGGTGATATTTCTACTGATCGGAACCAGACCAATTCTCAAGAAACTCTTTCGGATTCAAAAGGGAGGGAACTAATATGACACTACAACAGTTAAAATATGTGATTACGGTTGCGGAGACCGGAACGATCACAGAGGCGGCAAACCGTTTGTATATCTCGCAGCCGAGTCTTACCAATGCGATCCATGAGTTAGAGAAGGAAATGAATCTTGTGATCTTCAATCGTACCAATAAAGGAATCAGCATTTCCAAGGAGGGCGAGGATTTCTTAGGGTATGCCAGACAGGTGTTAGAGCAGGCGGCGATATTAGAAGATAAGTATAAGGGTGGACAAGGTGGCAAGAAGCAGTTTTGTGTGTCTACCCAGCATTATTCTTTTGCGGTAAATGCATTTGTTGATCTGATCAAGCAGTATGGACAGGACGAGTACGATTTCAGCCTGCGGGAGACACAGACATATGAGATTATTGATGATGTGGCGAAGATGCGGAGTGAAGTCGGCATTTTGTTTTTAAATGATTTCAATGAGGCGGTGATTCGGAAGATCTTAAAGTCGCATGAATTAGAGTTTCATGATCTGTTTGTTGCAAGACCGCATGTATTTATCAGTCGAAAACACCCACTTGCCGGTAATACCGTCATTACCAATGAGGAATTAGAGGAATATCCTTATCTTTCTTTCGAGCAGGGGGAGCATAATTCCTTCTACTTTTCCGAAGAGATTTTCTCTGCGGTGGAACGGAAGAAGAATATCCGTGTCCGCGACCGGGCATCGTTATTTAATCTGTTGATTGGGTTGAATGGATATACCGTGTGCAGCGGTGTTATTGACAAGAAATTAAATGGCAAAGATATCATTGCCGTTCCGTTGGCAGATGAGAGTGAAATGCGGATTGGCTATATTGTACATCGCAAAGGAGTAATGAGCCGACTGGGTCAGACATATCTGGATTCTCTAAAGCAATATTTGAAGTAAATGTTTAAGGAATTATAATCCGTTTATGTGTTTGCAATAAATGGATTCGGATGATTGGAAATGGAGCATTATATAATAAGAAAGACTTCTTAAAGGGTGACTTGTCTATAGCTTTAAACTATGGATAAGCCGCTTTTTTATATATTATTCAAATAGCACATTTTCTCCTATAATCAAGGACAAAGGAAAGAATTGTGATGCCGCTGCAGAATGGATGCGGGTGACACAATGATTATTACACTTTGGTGGTAACAGATACCATATCGAAAAATAGGAGGAAGCGAATCAGATGAAGACATCGGTTATTGGATTCCCGAGAGTGGGAACATTAAGAGAATTAAAGTTTGCAAGTGAGAAGTATTTTAGAAAAGAGATTACACAGGATGAACTTTTGCAGGTTGCAAAGGAGTTGCGTAAGACACATTGGGAGACACAGAAAAGTGCGGGAGTTGATTATATATCAAGCAATGATTTTTCGTTTTATGACATGACATTAGATACCGCAGTATTGCTCGGTATTGTACCGGAACGATACCGCAAGTTAGAACTTTCTTCATTAGACACATATTTTGCCATGGCAAGAGGTTATCAGGGTGAGTCCGGTGATGTGAAAGCATTGGCGATGAAGAAATGGTTCAATACCAATTATCATTACATTGTACCCGAAGTGGAAGATGATATGACGATTGCTTTGTCTGGAGATAAATTGATCACGGAATATGAAGAGGCAAAGGCATTAGGAATTGAAACAAAACCGGTTGTAATCGGCCCATACACAATGTTGAAACTTTGCAGATATACCGGAAAGAAGCAGGCAGCAAATTTTGTAGATGCGTTTGTAAATGCATACAAACAGATTGTAAAGACATGTGAGGAGCATGGTGCAGGCTGGCTACAGATCGAGGAACCGGCATTGGTTCGGGATATGGATGCACAGGATATTGCGTTGTTTGATAAAATATATGATGCGTTATTGGCATCTGTTTCATCCTGCAAGATTCTGCTTCAGACATATTTTGGAGATGTCAGAGATATTTATCCGCAGTTAATTTCGAAGCCGTTTGCGGGAATTGGACTGGATTTCTTAGAGGGCAAGCAGACATATGATTTAGTAGAGCGATATGGATTCCCGGCAGATAAGATCTTATTTGCAGGTCTGGTAAATGGTAAGAATATCTGGAAGAATCATTATGAGAATACCTTGCAGGTGGCCAGTGCATTGCGTAAGCAGGGGATTCATGTGGTGTTATCCACCTCTTGCTCTTTGCTGCATGTTCCGTATACTTTACAGCATGAGACAAAGTTAGCAAAAGAATATGTGGATCATTTTGCGTTTGCTGTGGAGAAACTGACAGAATTAAAAGAGTTAGGAGATCTGGCAGAGTGTGAAGATTACACCAAAGAGACAGCGTACCAGAATAATCATGCATTGTTTACAAAGGAGCGTAATTGCAGTAAACGGGAAGTGACAGAACGTCTTGCGAAGGTGACAGAGCAGGATTATATCCGGTTGCCAAAGCGAAGTGATCGGCAGAAATTACAGAAAGAGGAATTCGGGTTGCCGGAGCTTCCGACAACCACGATTGGATCATTTCCTCAGACAAAAGAGGTTAAGGCAAACCGGGCAGCGTACCGTAAGGGCGAGATCACACAGGAAGAATATGTGGCATTTAACCGGGATCAGATTGCAAAGTGTATTAAGAAGCAGGAAGAGATTGGGTTAGATGTCTTAGTACATGGTGAATATGAAAGAAATGATATGGTGGAATACTTCGGCGAGGCACTTGGCGGATTCCTATTTACGGAGAAGGCATGGGTGCAGTCTTATGGAACCCGTTGCGTGAAGCCGCCGATCATCTGGGGCGATGTGTACCGCGAGAAACCGATGACCGTAGAATGGTCGGTATACGCACAGTCATTGACCGATCATATTGTGAAAGGAATGTTGACAGGACCGGTTACGATCCTTAATTGGTCATTCCCAAGAGAGGATATCTCGATCAAGGAGTCCATTTCGCAGATCGCACTGGCAATCCGGGATGAGGTATTGGACTTAGAAGCAAATGGTATCCGCATGATTCAGATCGATGAGGCGGCACTTCGTGAAAAGCTGCCGCTTCGTAAGTCGGATTGGAATACAGAATATCTGGATTTTGCTATTCCTGCATTTCGTTTGACGCACAGTGGGGTGAAACCGGAGACACAGATTCACACACATATGTGCTACAGCGAGTTTACGGATATTATTCCTGCCATTGATGATATGGACGCAGATGTGATCACATTTGAAGCATCCCGCTCGGATCTTCAGATCTTAGATGCATTGCGGGAGAATCATTTTGAGACGGAGGTGGGACCGGGTGTCTATGACATCCATTCACCACGGGTTCCATCGGTAGAAGAGATCGTGAACGCATTACAGATCATGCTTAGCAAAATCGAACGTGACAAATTATGGGTGAATCCGGACTGTGGATTGAAGACAAGAGGAATTCCGGAGACGGAAGCAAGTCTGCGCCATATGGTAGAGGCTGCAAAGCTGGTAAGAAACAAATAATGTATTGCTTTTGTACGCACAAGTAAGTATAATACTATATATAACAGGATATACTATTTTGTGTGAAAGGAGTGACCTTTTATGGCAACGAAATCGGCTAATTTATATGCAAGAATAGAACCTAATGTGAAAGAACAGGCAGAAAGTATATTGTCGGCACTTGGTATTCCGGCATCTAGTGCAATTAATATGTTTTATAAGCAGATCATTTTGAACAGGGGACTTCCATTTGAAGTAAAATTACCAGCAGATAGGATGGTGGATGTAACAAAGTTGACAGAAGCTGAATGGGATGCTGAATTAGAGAAAGGTTATGCGGATATGACTGCGGGAAGAACCAAACCGGCAAAGCAGGCATTTGCAGATATTCGCAAAGATTATAATATATGATGTATGAGGTAGTTATTACTAATCAGGCAGAATCGGATTTGAAGGGAATATATTGCTTTTGAACTACTTTCTCCAGAAAATGCAGCCAGACAATTTGATCGGTTAGAGGCAGCGATTATAGGATTAGAGGAGTTCCCGGATAGATTCAGGCGCTATACAGCAGAACCGTGGCATAGTCGTGGATTAAGAGTTATGCCTGTCGATAATTATTTGATTTTGTATGTTCCGAGTAGCGAAAAGAAAACTGTAACAGTTATTCGGATTGTATACGCAGGTAGAGATGTTGATAATCAATTGAATCATTATACAGATTTGTAAAAGCAGAAGACGCATGGGATGTAAGAAACTCATGCGTTTTTGTATACATAATAAGTTTGCTCAACTTATTGGGTGTTTAGCATTAATTTAGTAATTATTTACAAAAGAAGTGTTGTCAAGGAAGTATAAAAAGGTATAGAATACTTTAAAAAGTATAAATAGATATAAAAGATTTCTATATTAATAAAGAAGCAAAGATACTTAACATAGGAGGGAAATTATGGAACCGGTGAAACGTTTGAAAAGAGAATTGCGTGCAAAGGGTACGGTTATCAATCTATATAAAGACACCGTAGAAGTGAATGGCAATATTGCCGAATGGGATTATATCCATCATGATGGTGCGGCGGCAGTTGTAGCTGTGGATGCCGATGGAAAATTTCTGATGGTGCGTCAGTACCGGAATGCATTAGACCGTTTTACATTAGAACTTCCGGCCGGTAAGCTGGATGATCCAAAGGAGCCAACCTTGGAGTGTGCAAAACGGGAATTAGAAGAAGAGACCGGATACCGGGCAGGCAAGATGGAATATCTTCTCACAGTGAACACAACCGTTGCTTTCTGTAATGAGAAGATAGACCTTTACCTTGCAACTGACCTTACAAAGACTGAACAGCATTTAGACCCGGATGAGGAGATCAATGTGGAGAGATGGAACATCGAAGACCTCAAGCAGATGATCTATGAAGGGAAAATGACCGATTCTAAGACCATTGCGGGCATCCTTACTTATGATGCCAAATATAACAGGGCATAAGAAATACTGCTATAGATTTGTGGATATTAGCATTTCGGGTAATGCCGATTATGCTATATTGTTGAAAGGATAGTTGGTTGGCTGCCTTAGTGAGTGACAGCTTTCATAATATAGCGGGCAATCGTCTTTGACTTTACAGAACAAAGTTCTAATGCAACAAAAGAAAATCCACAAAGTGTAATAGAAAAAGCAATAATCATACCTAACATAACACACACATCCTTTCTGTACAATCAAACAGACTAAAATCCTGTCTGGTTCATTGTAGTGACAAAAACAAAAGGCACCTATCGTTCGATAAGCACCTTTGCCTCAATTACTTAAGTTATATATTTATTGTAGAGAGTCTGGGTGTGAAAAACAAGACTTATTTTTCACAAAATTAGTCGGAATAAGAATTTATATTTTGGAGAAATGCACAGAAATAAGTGCATATACATAGAAAGAAGGCAGTAACATGAAGATAGCAGCATATAATTACAGGGATTTTGATGAAGCACAATTCTTTGAGAAGTTTGCAAAGGAATTTCAGGTAGAGATTATTCCAATTCGGGAGGCGCCATCTGTTGATAATGCAGCCCTTGCCAATGGCTGCGAGGGAGTCAGTGTTATTACGACACCAATCACAGAAGATATCATTCGGGCATGGAAAGAGGCAGGCGTCCATCACATTTCAACCAGAACGATCGGTTATGATCATGTGGACTTGGATGCTGCTAAGAAATATGGTATGGCAGTCAGCAATGTTACCTATTCTACCGGCAGTGTGGCGGATTATACAGTGATGTTGATCTTGATGGCACTTCGCCGGATGAAGTCCATTATCAAGCGGGCGGAAGGGATGGATTATTCCCTTATTGGTAATATTGGCAGGGAGATTGGAAGTCTTACGGTGGGTGTGGTCGGAACCGGTAAGATTGGAACTCATGTCATGCGGAATCTGTCTGGGTTTGGCTGCAAGCTTTTAGCCTATGACCCATACGAGAATAGTGAGGCGAAACTTTACGGAACCTATTGTTCGTTAGAAGAATTATTTGCCAACAGTGATGTGATCACATTTCATACGCCTGCCACAAAGAGCAGTTATCATATGGTAAATGCAGATACGATCAAAGAGATGAAAGATGGTGTAGTCATTGTCAATACGGCAAGAGGAAGTATCATTGACACACCGGCATTTATTGATGCGTTAGAAAGTGGTAAGGTCGGAGCTGCGGCATTAGATGTGATCGAAAATGAATTGGGAATCTTCTATGGCGATTACAAGTATCAGGTGATCGGACACCGCGAGATGTCAATTCTGAAAGACCTGCCGAATGTGCTGATGCTGCCGCATATGGCATTCTATACGGAAAATGCAGTCTCGGATATGGTAGAGCATTCCATTGCACATATCGTAACCGGGGATGGTAATGTACTTGCCGCATCTAAGAATGAATGATGGAATTTGGAATCATCGGTTGCATATTGGTCAGAGACGTGGGATAATAAATGGATTGTGAACAGGGATATGATTCTATTCATAACGGGTAATATGTTTGTTGGTATAATGAGAAAAGAATTAAAAAATAGGAGATGAGGTAGCAGACATGAATTTTGTAGAGTGGCTTAAGGTAGTTTTGTTAGGAATTGTGGAGGGAATCACAGAGTGGCTTCCAATCAGCAGTACAGGACATTTGATCCTGGTGGATGAATTTGTGAAGCTGAATCAAAGCGAAGAATTCATGAAAATGTTCAATGTGGTGATTCAGTTAGGTGCGATTCTGGCAGTTGTAGTTCTGTATTGGAGTAAGTTGTGGCCATTTCATACGAAGAAAAATGCTCCAAGAAGAAGCTGGTTTGCCAATCAGGCAGATCATGGATTTATGAAAGGATTCCAGACATTTTGCAATAACTATTGTTATATGGATAAGATCGTATTGTGGCTGAAGATCGTGTTAGCTTGTATTCCGGCTATGGTAATCGGTATTCCGTTCGATGACTGGATGGAGGAACATTTTCATAATGCAACGGTTGTAGCTCTTGCCCTGATTGCATATGGTGTGATCTTCATTGTGATTGAGAATTATAATAAGAAACGGACGCCAAGAATGGTAACACTTACGGATCTGAGTTTCAAGGATGCCTTCTTAATTGGTGTGTTTCAGGTATTATCTCTGATTCCGGGAACATCCCGTTCGGGATCTACGATCATCGGCGGTATATTGATCGGAGCATCCAGAGAACTGGCAGCAGAATTCACATTTTTCCTTGCCATTCCGGTTATGTTCGGAGCAAGTTTAATTAAGTTGTTGAAGTTCGGACTTACATTTACAAGCGTGGAATTGGCGGTACTGATCGTTGGTATGGTGGTTGCATTCGGAGTATCTATTCTTGCAATCAAGTTCTTAATGGGTTATATCAAGAAGCATGACTTCAAAGTCTTTGGATGGTACCGAATTGTGCTTGGACTTCTTGTGCTGCTCTACTTTTACGTAATACGATAACCCTTGCACAGCGTAAGTGAAGACGGACGTGCGAAACATTAGGTTTCAAATCGGTTGTTGGGATATAACATATCAACGTAGTCGCTACTCATCATTCGCAGCGGATACTAAGAATGTGCCATTCGTGTTTATACAATGCCTTTCGAAAAGTCGCCACCCCGAAGCCGTCCGGCGTTAATAGGCTCCGAAACTTTGATTGTAGTTAACTTTGAAAACTTGATATTCAATCTGTTATACAAAGAAAAACGGATATGAATGATAATCATACAGACTAATTACAAGTCTGTGTTCTTAATTCATATCCGTCTTTATGTTTCGTTTAAGATAACTATAACATAAACTATAATAATCCGTATTGCTTCTTCAATGCAATCAGTTCCGCATGCTGGCTTGCAATAGTTGCATTTTTGTCGGCGAGTTCCGCGTCTTTGTCAGCAATAGTAGCAGCTTGATCAGCAAGTGCAGCATCTCTGTCAGCCAGCTCCGCCTTATAAGTTGCCAATTGTTCGTCCTTTTCTGCCAGTTGCATTGACAATGTCTTGATCTTCAATTCCGTCATAGATGACACCTCCCTCTGATATTCCGGGTAATGTGTAAATATCTTCTTTGAAGCACGGGTGAATAATTCCAAGATGTCTTTCTGTTGTAATTCAGTAATGTTCCCCAACTGTACTTCTTCGTTTAAGATTACTATAACGGAGTTGACGAGGGATGTCAATTCCTCTTTCTTGATTCCATTACGACTTTCTAGCTGTGGTCTCAATCTTAGCAATACATAGGGAAGAAAAAGGATCAGATGCTTTCTT
>CACWQE010000028.1 GCA_902762905.1 uncultured Lachnospiraceae bacterium
CATGGGAACGGTGTCTAGGAACAGGGGCGCGTCTTGTGTGGGTGTCTGTAAAACGGGTACTACACTAATTCGTGTGTCCACTGTTATGGGTACATTATAATCATGTATTGCGAATAAGGCATTTAGTGGTTGCGATGGTATAACAAGTGTTGTAATTCCTAAAGGTGTAACGGAAATTGGAGATGCTGTATTTTCCGAGTGTACAGCATTATCGAGCGTTGATATACCGAAAGGGATGACTAGTATTGGCGTTTCTGCATTTTACAAGTGTACAGCATTATCGAGCGTTGAAATACCAGAAGGAGTGACTGATATTGGCAATTATGCATTTCAAAGTTGTACAGCATTGACGAATGTTGAAATACCAGAAGGGGTAACGTACATTGGAGGTGCTGCATTTGGATATTGCAAAAATCTACAAAATATTATTTTGCCAGAAAGTCTGACAAAAATCGGGACGACAGACTATAATTTTAATAACGAAGGAACTTTCAGTTATTGTGAAAGCTTGACAAGTATTACGATACCAAAAGGTATAAAGGAAATACCTGAATATACATTTTCCTTTTGTAGTAATCTGGAATCAGTTAAGATTCCAAAGGGGGTAATCACCCTTGGAGCATTTGTGTTTGGAGGTTGTGAAAAATTAGTGGATGTACAGTTGCCTGCAAGTTTGAAGAAGATTGATAGATGTGCATTTATTAATTGTAAAAGCTTGAAGAACCTTGATCTACCAAAGAATATACACAATATATATGATGAAACATTTTCTGGTTGTACGAGTTTAGAGAATATTACGTTACCTGGTGTAACATGGGTTGATACATTTGCATTTGCAAGTTGTACAAGTTTGAAAGAACTTGATTTGTCTCATGCGCGTATGAT
Source organism: uncultured Lachnospiraceae bacterium (assembly GCA_902762905.1). GTDB lineage: Bacteria > Bacillota > Clostridia > Lachnospirales > Lachnospiraceae > CAG-590. Next base: position 886 of record CACWQE010000028.1, read on the forward strand.
TGGAAGAAATGCACTCTCGAATTGTAGTAGCCTTACCAATGTTAAGTTATCTGATAGCATCGAGACGATTGGTGAGGGAATGTTTGATGGTTGTAGTAGTCTAACCAGTATCACGATTCCGAAGAGTGTAAAGACAATTGAAGATGGAGCTTTCCGGTTTTGTTCTGGATTGAATGAAATTGTTGTTGATGAGGAGAACGAAAATTATTATAGTAGCGGAAATTGCTTAATGGAAAGAGAAACTAAGGCGTTAATATTAGGCTGCAACAATTCGCAGATTCCGGATGATGTAAAATATATATCTTCATATGCTTTTTCAGGATGCGAATCACTAGCTGAAATAGTGCTTCCTTCGAGCTTGACTAGTATTGGTGCTCATGCTTTTTCAAGATGTAAATCATTGGGTGATGTTGTAATTCCGTCAAGTACAAGATATATTGGAGATTATGCATTTAGTGAATGTTCTAATATGACAAGTATTGAAATTCCGAAATCTGTAACGTCTGTTGGATCATATATTTTTACTGGTTGTAGCAAGGATTTGATTGTATATGCTGTGTTGAACTCTGCTGCGGCGAAGGAAGCTAAATACGAGGGATATACTGTAAAGAGTATCGGAGAAGAGTGTGAGATTGAAGGGGAAAAATATCAATATCGTCTATTATCCGATAATACGGTTGAAATCCTGGATTATATGGGAAGTTCAGCAGAATTGACGATTCCAAATGAGATTGATAATAAGAGTGTGACCAGTATTGCTGCAGATGCATTTAGTGAGTGCGATACATTAACAAAGATCACAATTCCGGATACGGTTGTAAGTATTGGTAATACTGCATTTTATAAATGTAGTAATCTTATAAGCGTGAAGTTTCCTTCTTCAATGGAAAATATCGGGAGAGCAGCATTTTCTCAATGTAAAAATTTGACAAGTATAGAATTGCCAGAAGGATTGACTACAATTGGTGATAGCGCATTTTATGAGTGTGAAAATTTGACAAGTATAGAATTGCCAGAAGGATTGACTGCAATTGGTGATAGTGCATTTTATGAGTGTGAAAATTTGACAAGTATAGAATTGCCAGAAGGATTGACTACAATTGGCAATAGCGCATTTTATTCGTGCGGTGGCTTGAAAAGTATAGAATTTCCGGAAGGATTAGTTACTATAGGTGATAATGCATTCGAAAATAATAATTTAACAGATATATCATTTTCAAAAGGTTTGAAAACAATAGGAAATTATGCATTTGATGATAGTGATATTGAAAATCTTAAGTTGCCAGAAGGATTAACATCTATTGGGAATTATGCATTTTATAATTGTACAAATTTGAAGTGTGTTGAGTTCCAGGAAGGCTTGATTAGTATTGGGGACTATGCATTCAGTGTTTACCACGGTGGGTATGTTAATAGATACAGTAGTTTAGAGAGTATCACATTTCCTAAAGGCTTGAAAACAATAGGATATTATGCGTTTGGTACATGTAGGGTTAAAAATGTGAAATTCCAAGAAGGATTGGAAAGTGTTAATGGATTTTCTGATTGCGCAGAACTGGAAACAGTTGTACTTCCGGATGGAGTGACAAGCATAAATTTCTCAGGATGTAGTAGCTTGACAAGTATTAATATTCCGGACAGTGTGACAAGCATAGGAAGCTTCTCAGGATGTAGTAGTCTGACAAGTATCCATATTCCAGATGGAGTGACAAGCATAAATTTCTCAGGATGTAGTAGTTTGACGAGTATCGACATTCCAGACAGCGTGACAAACATAGGAAGTTTCTCAGGATGTAGTAGTTTGACAAGTATTAATATTCCAGATGGAGTGAAGAGAATAGGATCATTCTATGGATGTAGTAGTTTGACAAGTATTAATATTCCAGATAGTGTGACAGAGATTGAATCATTCTCAGACTGTAATCAATTAACAACGGTTGTCATTCCGAATAAAGTGGATAAAATAGGATCATATACATTCAAAAATTGTAGTTCTCTGACAGATATTACAATTCCTAAAAATGTTTCATCCATTGATAGTTCAGCGTTTGTAGGCTGCAGCAATACATTAGTTGTACGTACAACACCGAATTCCTTTGCTGCTAAGTGGGCGAAGGATGCAGGATATTCTGTGGAATATATTGGAATGGAATACGGAGAGGATGATAATAAGTATCAATATCGTGTCATGGCAGATAATACGATTGAAATCTTAGAGTATGTTGGTACCTCCACAGAAATTGTGATTCCAAAAGAAATTGATGGAAAATTAGTCACAAGTATTGGAGATTGTGCATTTAAAGATTGTAGTGAGTTAGTAGGTGTTGAAATACAGGAAGGTGTAACCAATATTGGTGACAAAGCATTCCGTGGTTGTAAGAAATTATCAAGTGTTAAACTTCCGAATAGTTTGTTGAGTATTAAAGATGGGGCATTTGGAGATTGTGTCGGTTTATTGAACATTAGCTTTCCAGATGGGTTACAAAGCATTGGAAATAGCGCATTTAGTGGTTGTGTCGGTTTGACGAATGTTAGTTTTCCAAATGGTTTGCAAAGTATTGGAGTTTCTGCCTTCGCTTCATGCGATAGTTTGACAAGCGTTGTAATTCCATCTACCGTAGAGACTATTAATGAAGAAACATTTAATAATTGTGACAATTTGGAAAGTGTTGTGATTGAAGAAGGAGTAAAAAGTATTCAACGATATGCATTTGCGCAAGGAATAGGAATGTATATGCCAAATATAAAGTTAAATAAAATCGTAATTCCGGATAGCGTAAATATGATTGATGATCCATTTGGTTACCTTAATTCTGATGTTGTTATTTATGCAAATCCAGATTCTTATGCGGCGCAGTGGGCAAAGGAGAATGGATTTGAATTTTCATCGTTGAAAAAGGATGACGATCCTTCTGATAAACCAGGTGAAGATAAGCCGTCTGGTGGAGAAGATAAGCCTTCGGGCGGTGATCCTTCTGAGAATCCAAGCGATAAACCAGGTGAAGATAAGCCATCCGGTGGTGATCAGAATCAGCCATCTGGCGATAACGGTAACCAGAACAATAATACAGGTAACAATGGAACTACGGATACTACCACACCGGGTACTACAACTCCAGCAACTCCAACAACCCCGGCAGCTACCCAGCCGACAGTACCAGCAGCTACCGTAGAGGTGAAGAAACCGGCAGCAGTTGGAACTATCTTAGAAGGTGCGGCAACCGGAGCAAATGTTACAGTAACATCTGATCAGATTGAAAATCCAACCGTAGAATATACGGTAGTTACAAATAAGAAGGCAAAAGCTGTAGCGATTCCAGATAGTGTAACAGTAGATGGAATTACATACAAGGTAACTTCGGTATCTGCCAAGGCATTTGCAGGATGTAAGAAAGTAACAAAGATTACAATTGGTGCGAATGTAACCACGATTGGTAAGAATGCGTTTAAGAACTGCAAGGGACTTAAGACAATTACGATCAAGTCAACCACACTTGCTAAGAATGCATTTACAAAAGCAGGCGTTAAGAAACTGAGTAAGAAGGTTATGATCAAAGTACCAAAGAGCTGCAAGAAAGATTATAAGAAGCAGTTAAAGAAAGCCGGATTCAAAGGCAAAGTAAAATAACAGATTCTATTTGACAATAAGATAGGATGAAAGAAAAGTATAGCCGGGATTGTGGATGATGATTTCACATTCCCGGCTGCTTTTGTACATAAGACATATACAATTGGTAGAATTAGTTGGCTTGTCTGCAAGATGGTTATTTTGTACAAGTGCAAGTTGTTTTGTACAAGTCTATTTCATTTGTAATTTGATTGTGCTAGTATGAATCTTGAGACATATCGCAGCAGGAAAATGCTGTGAATACAAGAGATGACTACTCTTAAAATAAGGTCAAAAAATAAAAGGAGGAATAGAGGATGAAGAGTAAAAAAAAGAAACGAATAGGGAGGCTGCTGACGTATGGTATGTTTATACTGCTTGGTGTGACATCGGTGTCGGTGACAAGTAAAGCGGCTTATACATCTTCAGATGGTAAGTGGAAGTACGATTATTATGCTGGGGATGACACAGAGATTGATATTACAGGATATTGTGGTGCAGACAAAGTGGTTACTGTGCCTGCTGAGATTGATGGATGTAAAGTTATTCGTGTCAAAGGGGATGACATTATTAATAATAATACTACATCACTTGTGTTATCAGAGGGAATTACATCATTATATGCTAGTACATCAATTTCAACAGGAAAAGAGAAGAAAACGTTGACATCGCTTACAATTCCTAAGTCTCTGGCCAGTTTGGATGTAGGTGTGTTAGACGGATGTACAGACTTAACAACGATTAAGATAGCGGATGGGAATACTGACTTTGTGGTCGAAGATGGAATGTTGTGTGCGTTTAAACCAGATATTAATGATGATGACGATTATGAAGAACTTAGCGATGAAGATGCAGATGTAAAATGTATTATTTTTGCACAATCTAAAAAGGGAAATGTAACAATACCGAATGATATCAGAGAAATAGATGAATGTGCATTTCGTGGTAGTGCAATTACTTCTGTGACGATTCCTAATACAGTTGATTATATCGGCTTTCAGGCATTTATGTTGTGTGATGATCTGACAACTGTCAAAATGAATGGATCAATCGATGTTCGGATTGATATGGAGGCTTTTGCAGAGGATTATAAGCTGAAAGCATTTGATATACCGAATAATGCAAGATTAGATTACTTTGTATTTGCCGGGGATCGGGCATTATCATCTGTCTCTATTTCACAGCAGGTAACGATTGTGGATGAAGGAACCGTATTTGCAGGATGTTCATCATTGAAAACTATACAGGTGGATTCTGGAAATACAGATTATAGTGCAGAAAATGGATTTTTGTATAATAAAGGGAAAACGACATTGTATTGTGCGCCAGGTGCGTCAGGAACGGTAGAACTTGCAGATACAGTGACAGCAATGAACGGACAGGCATTCTTTGGTTCTAATATTGAGAAATTGGTATTACCGGATGGATTTAAGAATGTATTTGGATCGGGGGCATTTTGGCAGTGTCCGAAATTGACAGATATTACAATACCGAATAGTCTGACAAAGATAGGAGATGACTGGTATCCTGGTACAAAGATTAATGAACTTACGTATACAACAATGTTGGACGATTATGATTACAGATATTATGGAGAGACATTTCCTATTACAATCCATTGTGGCATGAATTCCGCTATCTATAAGTATGCCAAAGCGAATGATATGGATTATTGGATAGTGGATACTTCCGGAATGGAGGAAGTAGAACTTCCGGAGTGGGAATATACCAGCTATGAATGGGATGGCGATTATAAAGATGGTATAGAGATTACTAATTACAATGGAAAGGACACTGAAATTGTTGTTCCGGAAAAAGTGGATGGTTATCCGGTTGTAGAGTTAAGACGGGGACTGTTCCCGGCAGAAGTTACGAAATTAACAATACCTACCTGTGTCACACATATATATGATGACGAAGATGATGGGGATACAATATTTGATGAGTCGGATGAGAAGAAAGCGAATCCTGTAATAGTGTGTGAAGTTGGTTCGAGAGCCTATAGCTGGGCACGTGATCATCGATATACGATTGAGGTTACCGGATGCACGGAGAAATATGTATTAGATGAAAATATATATTACGAATTATCGGATGACGAGGACACCTGTACCGCATATGCATTTAAGGAAGATCTTGCAGATCAGAAAATTGTGGATTCTGTTACAGTAGGTTCTAAAACATATAAAGTGAACGGTATATCAAGCAAGCTATTATATAATTCCAATCATATACAGACATTGACTGTACCGAATGATCTGTCTGATGTTTATTTCAGTGATTATAATGATAATCTGGATGATCTGCGTATTATATGTAAGGCTGGCTCCATTACGGATCAGAACATAGATAAATATGACTATGGTGTATGCTACAATGCAGTGAGTGATGGTTATATTGAAAAAGATGGTATTGTATATAAAACATCTTATTTGGATTACTCAGTCTATGGTTATATGAGTTCGATGAACGCGAAGGATATTACAATACCATCTGTGGTCAATGATAATAATGCAGAGCACCCGGTTAGAAGCATTGATTATTATGCATTCGCAAAATTGAAGAGCGTTGAGAATATAACAATTGAAGAGAATATTAAAGGAATATCTAGATCTGCATTTGAATATTGCTCTAATCTTAAGACGCTGACAATTAAGGATGCGGAAGCATATATTGTAGATGGTGAATATTATCCGTTTCTTTATTTACCATCGGATATTGTTATTTATGGTGTTGCAGATTCTAAAATAGAGACTGAGGTTAATGGTGTATATTGTTTCAAACCAATTCTTTCGGATGACAATAAGTTTACAGTAGAAGGAATTACATATTGTATCGTAAACGAACAAGAGAAGAAATGCGTTGTAACTGGTTATACAGAAGATTTACCTGAAAATGTGACAATTCCAGCAGAGATTACGAAAGATTCAGATACGTATAAAGTGATTAGCATATCAGCAGAAGCATTCAAGGGTGCCTCGGTTACAACAGTTACAATAGCCGATGAGATTGCACGGATCGGACAATATGCATTTGCAGATTGTACAAAGTTAGAATCGCTTACTCTTTCCAAAACAGTAACCGGTAAATTTGATACGATTTTATCTGGAGCGAATAAAGATCTGGTTGTTTCGGGATATGTTGGTTCTCCGGCATGGAACAATCGGGATAGAGCGTATGCATTTTGTAATCTGGGCTGTGTGAGTGGATATTATGAAGAAAATGGACTTGTATATTCTTTATCAGGAGAAACATGCAGTATTATCGGATATGTACAGGGACTTCCAGGTGACATCACAATTCCTGCAAAAGTGACAGTAGATTCTAAGGAATATACAGTGAATTCTATAGGAAATGCATTGAACGGAAGTAAGGTAACCTCCATTATATTTGCCGATGGCGTGAAGAGGTATCTGGATATAGATTGTAAAGGAATGACAGAACTTGCATCCATTACGTTACCGGAAATGTATAATGGTGATATTGAGAATATATCTGATACATGTATTATAAATGGATATGTTGGAACTGACTATTGGGATGATTATAAGGGTGAACGGTTCCATGCACTTGGCAGCTATTCTGAGTACTATAAGATTCAGGATGGAGTTGTTTACGAATATGAAGATTATGATGATGGTGCTGTATATATTGCAAGTGGATGCACGTCTGATGTTCAGGAAAAGGTTGTGATTCCTGATGCAATTGATGGAACTGCAGTATACGAAATGTCAAAGACTACATTTGTTGGCTGTAGTAAAGTGAAGACGATTCAAATTCCAGCAGGTGTAGAATCGTTTAGCAAGGTGAAATTTACGGGATTAGATGATGTAACTATTATTTGTATGCAGGATTCAGATGCGTATAATTATGCAAAGAAGGTCGGCTATAATGTAGAGTTGTTTTCGGTAGAGACTCCGGTTACCTCAATAAATTTATCAGATTCCGAATTAGAATTAAAAGCGGGAGAAACGAAACAGCTTATAGCAACGGTTGCTCCGGAAAATGCTAGCTATAAAGGGCTTAGATGGGAGTCATCAAGTGATGATGTATGGGTAGATCAGAATGGAAATATTAAAGGTTTTTATGCTGGAAAAGCTACAATTACTGTAAAGTCATTAGATGGTAGTAAAGTAGTTGCTAGCTGTGAGATTATAGTAAAACCAGCAGCAGTTGAGTCAATTTCCTTTGAGGAAACAGAGCATACAGTAAGAGTGGGTTCTACCATTGAACTGGATGAATATATTGAAATTATGCCTGATGAGGCATACAATACAGAACTTGTATGGAGCAGTGATGATAGAAGTATAGCAAATGTATCAGATGAAGGTGTTGTGAAGGCATTGAAAGTAGGAGCAACAACTATTAGAGTGAAAGTGAAGGATCAGCCGGAAATAGAAGCTACTTGTGAGATTACGGTTATTGCAAAGGAAGAAGAACCTGATGAAGAACCGGATGATAAACCAAGTGATAATCCGGGAGACAAACCGGGTGAAGATAAGCCTTCTGATGGTAATGATAAACCGTCCAATGGTGATCAGAATCAACCATCCGGCGATAACGGTAACCAGAACAATAATACAGGTAACAATGGAACTACGGATACTACCACACCGGGTACAACAACTTCAGCAACTCCAACAACCCCGGCAGCTACCCAGCCGGCAGCACCTGCAGCCACTGCAGAAGCGAAGAAGCAGGCAGCAGTTGGAACCGTATTAGACGGAGCAATTGCAGGCGTATCTGTTAAGGTAACTTCTGATCAGGAAGGAAATCCAACCGTAGAATACACAGCAGTTACAAACAAGAAAGCAAAAGCCGTAACGATTCCGGACAGTGTAACCGTAGATGGAATTACATACAAAGTAACTTTGGTATCTGCTAAGGCATTTGCCGGATGTAAGAAGCTGACAAAGATTACAATCGGTGCGAATGTAACCACGATCGGTAAGAATGCGTTTAAGAACTGCAAGGGACTTAAGACAATTACGATCAAGTCAACCACACTTGCCAAGAATGCATTTGCAAAAGCAGGTGTTAAGAAATTGAGCAAGAAGGTTACGATCAAAGTACCAAAGAGCTGCAAGAAAGATTATAAGAAGCAGTTGAAGAAGGCCGGATTCAAAGGAAAAATAAAATAATAGACACTATTTGATAATGGAATAGGCGGTAAATAAACAGTCCTGATTGTGGATGAATTCGTTCATGGTCAGGACTGTTTTTTATAATAGTTGTTATAAGCATGTTTCAAAAATAATTTTTATACCAATGATAATGTCATTTTTAATTATGATTTTTTGATCAAAGGTTTTAAAATTTTGTGAAGGTTTTAGAAATGCTGTAGACACTAGCAAAAATGCGTGTTATGTTACTTCTACATTCGGGTGATATTATTAATTTCTGCGGCAGGGAATGAAGGAGTGGTAAGTTGACACAACGTAAAGAAAAAAGTAAAATAACAGAAGAAGACTTGCAGATGATTGCAAATTTTCGGCTTATGGATGATGATTTTATGACGGTTGTATTTGATCGAAACTATAGGGCGGTTGAGCGGGTGTTAGATGTCATCCTACAAAGAGATGATCTGAAAGTTTTGGAAGTTGTTACGCAGAGAGAATATAAGAATCCGGTTACTGGTGGTAGATCCGTTAAGCTGGATGTATATGTTGAGGATTTGGATGGTAAGATCTATGATGTTGAAGTACAACGGGCGGATGAAGGTGCAGATGTTCATCGTGCGAGATTTCATAGTAGCATGTTAGATACACGAATGCTGAAGGAGAACCAGAAATTCAAACAGATTCATGATTCTTATGTGATTTTTATTACGGAGAATGATTATTTTGGGAAGAATCTGCCACTATACAGAATAGAACGAGTCGTACGAGAGTTGAATACATTCTTTGAAGACGGTTCTCATATTATATATGTGAATGGAAGTTACGAGAATGATGACGATCCGGTCGGAAGATTAATGCATGACTTTAGATGCAAAGAAGCAGATGATATGTTTTATGAGGAGTTGCAGGATTCGGTAAGACATTTCAAGGAAACAGAAGGAGGTCGAAGCAAGATGTGTAAAGCGATGGAAGAAAGAATTGATAGAGAAAATACAAAGCGGCGCGTTAAAGATGTAAAAAGTCTGATGAAAAATTTATCGTTAACTGCGGAACAAGCAATGGATGCTATAAATTGTACGCCTGAAGAAAGAGATGAATTGATAAGACAATTAGATAATTAATGCAGATCTGTAACAAACGGAAGAATGATCATGGATGCAGTAGCCCGAAGTCAGAATACTTCGGGCCATTCTTTAGTAAAACATTAATTTATGCACAAAGAATAAATCCTTTGCAACTGCATACGGGTTGTGCTATAATATATGAGATTGTGATAAGACAGCAACCGAGACTTCTGAAGTGTTGATAGCCGAAGTGATGACAGGCTGTCACTAGTTCAGTTGTTTCGGTGTCTTATACAAATTATTTATTTAAGGAGAGCGAGTATGTACAAGAAGTTTGAAATGGAACTTGCCGGCAGAACATTACGTGTTGATGTTGGACGAGTTGCAGCACAGGCCAATGGAGCAGCATTTATGCATTATGGTGATACAGTTGTATTATCTACAGCAACTGCATCTGAGAAACCCAGAGAGGGAATTGATTTCTTCCCACTTAGTGTAGAATATGAGGAGAAGTTATATTCGGTAGGTAAGATTCCTGGAGGATTTAATAAGAGAGAGGGTAAGGCAAGCGAGAATGCCATCCTTACATCCCGTGTTATTGACCGTCCGATGAGACCATTGTTCCCGAAGGATTACCGGAATGATGTTACATTGAATAACTTAGTAATGTCAGTAGATCCAGAGTGTTCACCAGAACTTACTGCTATGCTTGGTTCTGCAATTGCAACTGCAATTTCAGATATTCCATTTGATGGACCATGTGCAACGACACAGGTTGGTTTGATCGATGGTGAGTTTGTATTTAATCCAAATGAGGCACAGAATGCAGTATCAGATCTGAAACTTACGGTAGCATCGACTGCAGAGAAGGTTATCATGATCGAGGCTGGTGCGAATGAGGTACCAGAGGATAAGATGATTGAAGCAATCTACGCTGCACATGAGATCAACCAACAGGTAATCGAATTCATCAATAAGATTGTTGCAGAGTGTGGTAAGCCAAAGCATTCTTATACAAGCTGTGCAGTTCCAGAGGAATTGTTTGCAGCAATTAAGGAGATTGTTCCTCCAGAAGCAATGGAAGAAGCAGTCTTCACCGATGAGAAACAGAAACGTGAAGAGAATATTCGTCAGATTACCGAGAAGTTAGAGGAAGCATTTGCAGATAAAGAAGAGTGGTTGGCCGTACTTGGTGAAGCAATCTACCAGTACCAGAAGAAGACGGTTCGTAAGATGATTCTGAAAGATCACAAGAGACCGGATGGTCGTGCAATCAGCCAGATTCGTCCATTAGCAGCTGAGGTAGATATCATTCCTCGTGTACATGGTTCTGCTATGTTTACACGTGGTCAGACACAGATCTGTAACGTAACAACATTAGCACCTTTATCTGAGGCACAGAAGATTGATGGTTTGAATCTGTTAGAGACAAATAAGAGATATATGCATCAGTATAACTTCCCATCATATTCAGTAGGTGAGACAAAGCCATCCAGAGGTCCGGGACGTCGTGAGATTGGACATGGTGCATTGGCAGAGAGAGCATTAGTTCCTGTACTTCCTAGTGTAGAGGAGTTCCCATATGCAATCCGTACGGTATCTGAGACATTTGAGTCAAATGGATCTACCTCTATGGCATCTACTTGTGCATCTTGTATGTCATTAATGGCAGCAGGTGTTCCAATCAAGAAGATGGTTGCAGGTATTTCATGTGGTTTGGTTACAGGTGATACCGATGACGATTATATTGTATTAACAGATATTCAGGGTCTTGAGGACTTCTTCGGAGATATGGACTTTAAGGTTACCGGTACCAAGGAAGGTATCACAGCGATCCAGATGGATATTAAGATCCACGGTTTGACAAGACCAATCGTTGAAGAGGCAATCCGCAGAACAAGAGAAGCAAGACTTTACATTATGGATGAAGTTATGTCTAAGGCAATTGATAAGCCAAGAGATCATGTTGGTGCACTTGCTCCTAAGATCTGTCAGTTGAAGGTTGATCCAGAGAAGATTGGTGAGATCATTGGTCAGAGAGGTAAGACGATCAACAGCATTATCGAAGAGACTGGTGTTAAGATTGATATTGATGATGATGGAACCGTTGCAGTATGTGGTGTCGATCAGGCTGGTATTGATAAGGCACTTAAGATCATTCATTCGATTGTAGATCCGATCGAAGTAGGTAAGATCTATGAAGGTAAAGTTGTTCGTATCATGAACTTCGGCGCATTTGTAGAGCTTTCACCGAACAAGGATGGATTGATCCACATTTCTAAGTTGTCGAAAGATCGTGTTGCTAAGGTAGAAGATGTAGTTAATATTGGCGACACAGTTAAGGTTAAGGTGCTTGAGATTGACCGTATGGGCAAGATCAGCTTAAGTCTTAAGGATGCAGTAGAAGAGACAGCAGAATAAGAGTACAGATGAAAGAGGTCTGTTAGACAGCTAGAGCATCTTGTATAAGGATAGGATATAGGCTGTTGCGTTGAAAAGTGATAAGGAATTACTTTGAAGAATGCAACAGCCTTTTTTATAGCGAAAGGAGTAAGATATGCAATACGGTTATTTTGATGAGACGGCAAAAGAATATGTGATCACACGTCCGGATACACCGGCTCCATGGGCGAACTATTTAGGTTCTCCTGCATATGGTGCAATTATTTCGAACAATGCGGGTGGTTACAGTTTTGAGAAGAGTGGTGCACATGGAAGAATCATTCGTTACATATTTAATCAATTTGACCAGCCGGGAAGATATATCTATTTAAGAGATGAAGAGAGCAAGGATTATTGGTCTGCATCCTGGCAGCCGGTTGGAAAGTCATTAGAAGAATACAAGAGCGAGTGCCATCACGGAACTGGTTATACCAATATGGTAGCACAGTATGCCGGTATCCGTTCGGAAGTGTTATACTATGTACCACTTAATAAGACGCATGAAGTGTGGAGAATGAAGGTAACGAATGAGTCGGATAAGCCTCGTAGGCTTTCAGCATTTGGATATTGCGAGTTTACCAATGACAGCAATTATGAGCAGGATCAGGTGAATCTGCAGTATACGTTATTTATTACCAAGACCTATTTCAAAGGGAATCGTATTCTTCAGACCATTAATGAGAATATTAAGAGTGCGGTGGATGGTAATGAGAATACATCCCGTTTCTTTGGCTTGGTAGGTTCTGATGTTACATCTTATAATGGAGATAAAGAAAGTTTTCTTGGCCGTTATCATGATTACAGCAATCCGCAGGCAGTAGAAAATGGTGCGTGTGATAATACGCTTAATTACAACTCGAATGCATGTGGTGCATTACAGACAAAGATGGAGTTAGCACCTGGCGAGAGCAAGGTATTTACTTTTGTGTTAGGTATGAAGAGTGATGCAGAGGCTGAGAAGATTCTTAACGGATATACAGATGTAGAGAAGACAACGGAGGCAGAGTTACATGAGCTGATTACTTATTGGCATGGTCAGTTGTCGCATCTGCAGGTGAAGACACCATCCGACAGTTTTAATAATATGGTCAATACATGGAATGCATATCAGTGCTTTATGACATTTATCTGGTCAAGAGCAGCGTCTTTCACATATTGTGGACTTCGTAATGGTTATGGATACCGGGATACGGTTCAGGATATTCAGGGTATTATTCATCTGAATCCGGAGATGGCAGTTGAGAAGATCCGCTTCATGTTATCCGCACAGGTAGACAATGGTGGTGGACTTCCATTAGTTAAATTTACTCATAATGCAGGACATGAGGATACACCGGATGATCCATCCTATGTGAAAGAGACCGGACATCCTGCTTATCGTGCAGACGATGCATTGTGGTTATTCCCAACGGTATATAAGTATATTGCAGAGACTGGCAATGTAGACTTTATGGATGAAGTAATCCTGTTTGCCAATGGTGGCGAGGCGTCCGTATACGAGCATTTGAAACGTGCAATTGATTTCTCTATGAATCGTCTTGGCAATCATGGAATGCCGGCTGGATTGCATGCAGACTGGAATGATTGTCTTCGCCTTGGTAAGAAGGGTGAGTCGAGCTTTGTAGCAATGCAGTTATATTATGCAATGACTGTCATTCGTGAGTTTGCCAAGAGAAAGAATGATACGGAATATCTTGCTTATCTGGATAAAGTACAGAAAGAATTAGGCGATACGATTCAGAAATATTGCTGGGAGGAAGACCGTTACGTACGTGGCTATAAGGAGGATGGCGAGATTATTGGTTCGAAGCATCATCCAGAAGCGAACATGTGGTTGAATCCACAGTCATGGTCTGTAATCTCTGGTCTTGCTTCTAAAGAGCAGGCAGAGCTTGCATTGGAATCTGTACATCGTGAATTGAATACACCTTATGGTGTACGTTTGATGGCCCCTTCTTATGTAGATCATGCATTTGACGGTGCGTTGATGTTGTTATTCAATCCATCCACTAAGGAAAATGGAGGTATCTTCTCACAGCCACAGGGTTGGATTATCTTGGCAGAGTCTTTAATGGGACATGGTAATCGGGCATTCGAATACTTCAATGAGTCTTCGCCGGCTTCTATGAATGACAAGGCAGAGATCCGTAAGTTAGAGCCATATTGCCATGGTCAGTTTACAGAAAGCACGGAATCCCCATTTGAAGGCCGGGCACATGTACACTGGCTGACTGGTACCGCTTCTACAGTTATGGTAGGATGCGTAGAGGGAATCCTTGGCTTGCGTCCAGACTTCGGAGGACTTAAGATCAGTCCGTCAATCTCTTCTGAGTGGAAGTCATTTACTATGGAGAAGGATTTCCGTGGCAAGAAGTTATACATTGAAGTTCAGAATCCAGATGGCAAGGAATCTGGTGTTAAGAGTATCGTTTTGAATGGTACAACTATTGAAGGCGATTATATTGCAGCAGATCTGTTACAGGATGAGAACCAGATTGTAGTACAGATGTAGGGTGTTTCCTGGTTTTTGCAGTTAGGACAATGATAAGAGAGTTAATACACGAAGGAGTAGCGTTTGCTACTCCTTTTTTGCATATTGTGAATGAAAGTCTATCTACCTGGAAATAATATATAGATGAGACGGGAAGGAGGCTATGTATGGGCAAGAATTATGAATATGACACAGAGTTTGGAAAACGCTGTGAGCAACGTTTATGCGAGATGAAAATCGAGCAGGAACAGGCACAGATGATAGAGGAAAATGGACAGATGGACTTGCAGGACAATGAGTTTGGCTATCATATTCATTTATTGAATGTTATTGGGGAAATTGAGGGACATCAGGCATTGGGGCCTCTTGTAAAGACAACTAAGTATGAGCATGTACTGCCGGAACTTGCAAAGGTAGAAGAGGACAAGTCAATTGAAGGCTTATTGGTGCTTCTTAATACAGTTGGCGGGGATGTGGAAGCCGGTCTTGCGATTGCAGAAATGATCGCTTCGTTATCGGTTCCGGTTGTTACATTGTTGTTAGGAGGAGGTCATTCAATCGGAGTTCCTTTAAGTGTGTCAGGAGATCATTCCTTTATTGTTCCAACAGCAACGATGGTGGTTCATCCGATTCGGATGAATGGTCCGGTACTAGGAGTGAAACACAATTATGAGTATATTGACCGGATGCAGGAGCGGATCATTTCCTTTACCTGTAATCACTCTGAAATAAAGGAAAAGACGTTAAAAGAGATTATGTTCAATACGAAGGAATTAGCGAAGGATGTAGGAAGTGTGCTGGTTGGAAAAGAAGCAGTGGATATCGGTTTAATTGATGAAGTTGGAGGAATCCGGGAAGCGTTTTCTTATTTATATGACTTGATAAATGAAAGAAAAGATAGTAATATATAAATATTGTGGTGTTTTGCGCTCTTGGCTACTAATTGTTGCGTATCGGCAATGAGGAGTTAAGAGAAAAGGCAGCATCATGGGTAAGAGTCAGAAAAGGGAGGATGGATGATTGGCTAATTCAAAAGGCAAATCAACAAATTCAAATAATAAATCTACTCGTAGTAATTCGAATACCAGGAGCAGAACTGAGAATACTTCTAAGAAAAAGACGGAGCCTGCATCAAGAAAGAAAGCGGAACCGATCGAGGAGGAAGAGATTTCTTATGCATCAGAGATCGTAATATGGGTGATCGGAGCTGTGATGCTGATTATTGAACTGGGTAACTTTGGTCTATGTGGTGCAGTCAGCTATGTGAGCAAATTCTTCTTTGGTGTATTCGGTATTATTGAATATGTATTGCCGGTTGCGGTTATGTTTGCAGCATTTTTCTTACATATTAATGAGTATAAGAGGCGGGCTGTGAATAAGGTTGTGTTTGGTTCGTTTGTGTTGCTGTGTATTGGTATGCTGGGACAACTTGCATCCGGAATTGATAAGTATGATTTTGTACATATGTTTTCGGAAGGATTTGATGATCAGCGTGGTGGTGGAATTGTATGTGGTTCGCTGGCATACCTATTACAGACCGCTGTTGGACAGATTGGAACCTATATTATTATTATAGTGGCTATTATTATCTGTGTTGTATTGTTTGCGGAAGTTTCTGTGATCGATCTGATGCAAGGGGTATTTGGCACGATTGCAGATGTTCATCGGGATGGATGTGATTATGAGGAGATAGAGGAAGAAGAGGAAGTAGAACGTCCAGCTCGTCGGAGACGAAAGACAACGGGGTATGAAGAGATTGTGAAGGAAGATTATCCTGAGAGGGACGAGGTGTTTACGGAGCGAAAGAAACCTTCCGTATTGGAATCTATTTCGGTACTTCCTGCGGATGCAGATCAGGGAATTCTGCCGTCGAAGGAGTCGGAATCCCTTCCACTTAATGAGGAAGTACATGAGATTACGATGACATATGATCTGAATCTGCCGGGGGAACATATGGAATCTGCAACAGATCATATAGAGGATGGGGCGAAGGCACCTGCCAGACGCCGACGTAAATCAGCAAAGAAGAATGTTGTACCGGAAGTGTTGCCAGAGCGGGAACAGACGGTTCAGACTAAGACACAGACAGTTTCTCAACCAGAAATGTCACAGCCGGAGAGCTCTGTCAATGCAAAAGCAGATACCCTTGCAATGGAGAATAAAACGGCTGCTACCGTGGAGAATATGTCTGCAAAGGAAGTAGGTAACAGTGACCATACCTACCAGTTTCCACCTTTGGAGTTACTTAAGAAGGGCAAGACACAGGCAGCAGAGAAAGAAGATCTGATCCGGCAGAATGCAGTGAAACTGCAGGAGGTTCTGAAAAGTTTTGGTGTTAATGTCACAATGACGAATTATAGCTGTGGCCCATCGGTTACCCGATATGAGATGGTGCCGGAACAAGGTGTTAAGGTAAGCAAGATTACCGGGCTTGCAGATGATATTATGATGAATCTTGCAGCACAGAGTATCCGGATTGAGGCACCGATTCCGGGCAAGTCTGCAGTCGGAATTGAGATACCGAATGCAAAACGAAGCGGTGTTGGGTTCCGGGAGTTGATCGATACGGAGAAGTTCATCAAACATCCTTCGAAGATTGCATTTGCGGTTGGTAAAGATATTGAAGGTAATGTTGTAGTTGAGGACATTGCAAAGATGCCCCACCTGTTGATCGCGGGTGCGACAGGTTCTGGTAAGTCAGTCTGTACCAATACACTGATCATGAGTATTCTTTATAAGGCAAGACCGGATGAAGTGAAGCTGATTCTGATCGATCCGAAGCAGGTGGAATTGAAGGTGTACAATGGCATTCCTCATTTATTAACACCAGTTGTTACGGATCCGAAGAAAGCTGCAGGAGCTCTTAACTGGGCGGTGGCAGAGATGACCAAGCGATATCAGATGTTTTCGGAATGCAATGTCCGGAATATTCAGGGATATAACGAGAAAGTCCGTGAGGTGCAGGAATCCGGCAAGATAGAGGAAGAAAAACTGGAGAAAATGCCACAGATCGTCATTATTGTAGACGAGTTAGCAGATCTTATGATGGTTGCGAAGGCAGAGGTGGAAGAGGCGATTGTACGTCTTGCACAGTTAGCCAGAGCGGCAGGTATTCATTTAGTTATTGCCACACAGAGACCTTCCGTGGACGTTGTAACTGGACTGATCAAAGCAAATGTGCCGTCACGAATCGCTTTGTCGGTATCCTCTGGGGTAGATTCACGAACGATTATCGATAGTGTAGGTGCAGAGAAGTTACTTGGTAACGGTGATATGTTATTCTATCCGACGATGTATCCAAAGCCATTGCGTGTACAGGGTGCTTACATATCGGATGATGAGGTAATTAATGTGGTAGAATACTTGAAAGCACAGAATGGTGAGACGACCTATAGTGAAGAGGTGACGACACAGATCACATCTTCGAGTTCATCAGCAACCGCCATTGGTGGTGGTTCGTCGGAGAACGAGAGAGATGAATATTTTGTGCAGGCCGGCAAGTTCATTATCGACAAGAACAAAGCATCCATTGGTATGCTACAGCGTATGTTCAAGATTGGATTCAACCGGGCTGCAAGAATTATGGATCAGTTGTTTGAAGCCGGAGTGGTCGGACCGGAAGAGGGAACAAAACCGCGTCAGGTGTTGATGAGTGAAGAACAATTTGAGGAATATATAGATGAATATTTCTAGAAGTCTTTATTACATAGTAGAGGTTTCGAATATTAAGAATGTACTTATTTTCGTTAAGTTTAAAAGAAATACGGATAATTTATGCAATCATTTGTCTTTCTTGGTTGACGGAAATCAAATATATCGTTACAATGTGACGAAAGATAAAAGGATAACAATGCAGGAGGATATACAATTATGAAGACAGATATTGAGATCGCACAGGAAGCACAAATGGTTCATGTGAAAGAGGTAGCAGCAAAGTTAGACATTGCTGAAGAGGAATTGGATCTTTATGGAAAGTACAAAGCAAAACTTTCTGATGAATTGATCCACCGGATTGAGAACAACCCGGATGGTAAGCTTGTATTAGTAACCGCAATCAATCCAACACCGGCAGGAGAAGGCAAGACAACGGTAACAGTAGGTCTTGGTCAGGCACTTGGCAAGATGGGGAAGAAAGCGTCGATCGCTCTTCGTGAGCCATCCCTTGGACCGTGTTTTGGTATCAAAGGCGGAGCGGCAGGTGGTGGATATTCCCAGGTTGTTCCAATGGAAGATCTGAATCTTCATTTTACCGGTGATTTTCATGCAATCACATCTGCTAATAACCTGTTAGCGGCTATGTTAGATAATCATATTCAGCAGGGCAATGCATTGAATATCGATACGAGACAGATCGTTTGGAAACGTTGTATGGATATGAATGACCGTGTACTTCGTAATATCGTAGTTGGATTAGGAAGTAAAATGGATGGTTATGTGCGAGAGGATCATTTTGTAATCTCTGTTGCGTCAGAGATTATGGCAATTCTCTGCCTTGCAAATGATATGGATGATCTGAAAGATAAGTTATCTAAGATCATTGTTGCTTATACCGTAGATGGCAAGCCTGTAACAGCGGCTGATTTGAAGGCAGTAGGTGCTATGGCAGCGTTATTAAAGGATGCATTGAAGCCTAATATGATCCAGACGTTAGAGCATACACCTGCATTTGTCCATGGTGGACCATTTGCAAATATTGCACATGGATGTAACTCTGTTCGTGCAACAAAGCTTGCATTGAAGCTTTCTGATATCGTAGTGACAGAGGCGGGATTCGGTGCCGACCTTGGTGCAGAGAAGTTCTTGGATATCAAATGCCGGAAAGCAGGTATTTCTCCGGATGCGATCGTATTGGTTGCTACAGTTCGTGCCCTAAAATATAATGGTGGAGTTGCTAAGGCAGACCTTAGTAATGAGAATGTGGAAGCACTTAAGAAAGGTATTGTGAACTTAGAAAAGCATATTGAGAACTTACAGCAGTTTGGTGTTCCAATCGTTGTAACATTGAATCAGTTTATTACGGACTCTGAGGCAGAGCTTGCTTATGTCAAAGAATTTGTAGAGAGTAAAGGATGCGACTTTGCACTTGCCCAGGTTTGGGAAAAGGGTGGCGAAGGCGGACTTGCGTTAGCAGAGAAGGTTGTTGACATTTTAGAGAACAAGAAAGCAGACTTTAAGATGCTTTATGAGGATGATATGTCATTAGAGGATAAGATCCATACGATCGCTACGAAAATCTATGGTGCGGATGGCGTGAATTATACAGCAGCTGCTAAGAAACAATTAGATAAGATCACATCACTTGGATATGGTAATCTTCCGGTATGTATGGCGAAGACACAGTATTCATTATCTGATGATCAGACAAAGCTTGGAAGACCAACCGGATTTGATATCAATGTAAGAGATGTCTATGTGAATGCAGGTGC
The DNA here is from genome assembly GCA_902762905.1 of uncultured Lachnospiraceae bacterium. Lineage (GTDB taxonomy): Bacteria > Bacillota > Clostridia > Lachnospirales > Lachnospiraceae > CAG-590. The sequence goes on from CACWQE010000028.1 coordinate 21,036, forward strand.
TGGATTTGTCGTTGCAATTACCGGTTCTATTATGACAATGCCAGGACTTCCTAAGGTTCCTGCCGCAGAGAATATTGACGTAGTAGATGATAAGATTGTTGGTTTGTTCTAATTTTAGATAGAATTGTTTGATTCATAAATGAAGTTCGAATGACAAGGAGGACATAAGTATGGCAGAATTAATCGATGGCAAAGCAATCAGCAAACAGATCAAAGATGAATTAAAGGAACAAGTTGCGGCTCTGAAACAACAGGGCAAGGAAATTGGAATGGCAGTCATTCAGGTGGGAAATGATCCGGCTTCCTCTGTGTATGTTGGCAACAAGAAGAAAGCGTGTGAATATATCGGAATCCGTTCCGAAAGTTATGAGCTTCCGGAAGAGACGACACAGGAAGAACTGCTTACATTGATTGACAAGTTGAATCAGGATGATAAGATTCATGGAATCTTAGTACAGCTTCCGGTTCCAAAACATATTGATGAGGATACCATTATTAAAGCTATTTCTCCTAAGAAGGATGTCGATGGGTTCCATCCGCAAAGTGTAGGAGCACTGACAATCGGTCAGCCAGGTTTTGTATCCTGTACACCGGCTGGAATCATTCAGTTGCTAAAGAGAAGCGGAGTAGAGATTGAAGGAAAAGAATGTGTTGTGATTGGAAGAAGCAATATTGTCGGCAAGCCAATGGCGTTACTTCTGTTAAGAGAGAATGGAACTGTAACCATTACACATTCCCGTACAAAGAACCTGAAAGAAGTATGTAAGCGTGCAGATATCTTAGTGGTTGCAATCGGCAGACCAAAGATGATTGATGCATCTTATGTCAAGGAGGGTGCGGTAGTCATTGATGTAGGAATCCATCGGAATGAGAATAACAAGCTTTGTGGTGATGTGGACTTTGACAGTGTGGAACCGGTTGCATCGAAGATCACACCAGTTCCAGGAGGAGTTGGTCCGATGACAATTGCCATGCTGATGCATAACTGCGTGGAAGCAGCAACGATGTTTGGTGAATAGGTGAAATATATGATTCAGATTTTATTTGTATCCCTTGGCTGTGACAAGAATCTGGTTGACAGTGAAGTTATGTTGGGACTTTTAGAAGATAAGGGATATGCAATTACCAACGAAGAGAAAGAAGCGGATGTTGTTGTGATCAATACTTGCTGCTTCATTGGGGATGCTAAGGAAGAGAGTATTGAGAACATCATTGAGATGGGTAAATTAAAACAGACCGGTAAGCTGAAGGCTTTGATCGTAACCGGATGTCTGGCACAGCGTTACAAGGATGAGATCCAGGCAGAGCTTCCAGAGGTGGATGCAATTGTCGGAACAACGGCAACAGAAGCGATTGTAGAAGCAGTGGAAGAGACCTTGAAAGGAAAAGGATATACGCATTTTGAAGATATCAATTATCTTCCGCCGAGTCATACGAAGCGTGTGATCACATCCGGGACGTATATGGGATATCTTAAGATTGCAGAAGGCTGTGACAAGCACTGCACATATTGTATTATTCCGAAAGTCCGTGGTAATTACCGGAGTGTACCGATGCCGGATCTGATCGAGCAGGCGAAGTATCTGGTAGAGAACGGAATTACAGAGCTATGCTTAGTTGCGCAGGAGACAACGGTATATGGCGTGGATATCTATGGTAAGAAGATGTTACCAGAATTATTGCATGAGCTTTCTAAGATAGAAGATCTGCAATGGATTCGTCTGCTTTACTGTTATCCGGAAGAGATTACGCCAGAATTGATCTACGAGATCCGGGATAATGCGAAAGTATGCCATTATATTGATATGCCATTGCAGCATTGTGAAGACAGTATTTTGAAACGGATGGGAAGAAGAACGACGAAGGAAGAGATTCTGAATACGATTCGGATGATCCGTAAGGAGATACCGGACATTGTACTTCGTACATCCCTGATCGCAGGATTTCCGGGAGAGACACAGGAGGAACACGAAGCATTGCTTGCATTTATCGATGAGGTGGAATTTAACCGGTTAGGGGTATTTACCTATTCACCGGAAGAAGGAACACCGGCTGCAGCATTTGAAGATCAGGTACCGGAAGAGACGAAAGAGACCTGGCGGGATGAGATCATGGCATTACAACAGGAGATATCCTATGATCTGAATAGTGCATTAGTCGGTAAACAGATGCGGGTGATCGTAGATGGTTATATATACAAGGATCAGATGTATATGTGCCGGTCTTATATGGATGCACCGGGAATTGATGGGTGTGTGTTTGTTGCATCAGAGGAAGAATTATTGTCCGGAGATTTCATTGATGTGAAGGTGACGGATTTTAATGAATATGATTTGATAGGAGAGAGAGTATGAATTTACCAAACAAATTAACGATTTTAAGAACGATTTTAATTCCGTTTTTCCTTGTGGCTATGTTATGGGATGCTGTGCCATATGGCAACTGGATTGCACTGGTGATCTTTGCAATCGCATCACTTACTGATATGTTAGATGGAAAGATTGCTAGAAAGTATAATCTGGTTACGAACTTTGGTAAGTTCATGGACCCGCTGGCAGATAAGCTGTTAGTGTCTTCTGCTATGATTGCATTTGTTGAGCTTGGTAGAATTCCATGCTGGATCGTAATTGTTATTATTGCAAGAGAGTTCATTATCAGTGGGTTCCGTCTGGTTGCAGCTGATAACGGCATTGTAATTGCGGCAGGAATCTGGGGTAAAGTGAAGACAGCAGAGCAGATGGTGATGCTGTGTATTCTCCTGGCTGATTTTGGAAGCATTTTTCCAAATGCAGCATCCGGAATTACACTATTTGAGAACATCTTGATCTATATTGCATTAATTCTGACGATCGTATCTTTACTGGATTATCTGATCCATAACAAGGAAGTTTTGGCAGAAAATAATAAATAGAAGTTTTCCTTGAAATTACGGAACAAAAGTTATACAATACAATTGGCTAAAATTTGGCTTACCTTTTTGTAAGCCTGATAATAAATTTAAACGGAGGGCTAAAAATGAGCAATAAACTTACGTTGTCAGCAAGTGATCGTATTCATGCATTACTTGATGACTCAAGTTTCGTTGAAGTTGGTGCTTACGTAACTGCTAGAAATACCGACTTTAACACACAGGATCATGAAACACCGGCAGATGGTGTCGTAACAGGTTACGGTACAATTGACGGAAGATTAGTGTATGTTTACAGCCAGGATGCTACTGTATTAGGTGGTTCTATTGGTGAGATGCATGCCGCTAAGATTGCTAAGATCTACGATATGGCACTTAAGATGGGTGCACCAGTAATTGGGTTGGTAGATTGCGCAGGATTAAGATTACAGGAGGCAACTGATTCTTTGAATGCATTTGGCAGCATTTACCTGAAGCAGTCTATGGCTTCTGGTGTTATTCCACAGATTACCGGAGTATTCGGTGTATGTGGTGGCGGTAGCACGATCATTCCTGGTTTATCAGATATTACTTTCATGGTAAAAGATAATGCCAAATTATTTGTAAATAGTCCAAATGCTTTGGCTAACAACTATGCAGAGAAGCTTGATACAGCAGATGCTGCATATCAGGAGAGCAACAATGCATTAGTAGATGAAGTGTTAGAGGATGATGCTACTGTACTTGGTAGAATCAGACAGGTTGTTGCAATGCTTCCATCTAACAATGAAGATGATTCTAATTTTGTTGACTGTGTAGATGATCTGAATCGTGAGATTCCGAACTTAGAAGGTCTTGCAGATGATGCAAGAGCTGTTCTTACACATATTTCAGACAGCAATGTATTTGTTGAGTTGAAGAAAGAATATGCTAAGGATATGGTAATTGGATTTATTAAGTTGAATGGAACAACCGTTGGCTGTGTAGCGAATCAGGTTGCTGATGGTGGAGATGTTCTTTCTACCAAGGGTGCTTATATTGCAGCAGAGTTCGTGAACTTCTTAGATGCATTTAATATCCCTGTACTTACTTTAACCAATGTCAAAGGTTATAAAGCAACTGTTGCAGAAGAAGCTGGTATGGCTAAGGCAGCAGCGAAGCTTACATATGCATTTGCCAATGCTACTGTACCTAAGGTTAACCTTGTAATGGGTAACGGTTTAGGAAGTGCATATCTTGCAATGAACTCTAAGTCAATCGGTGCAGATATCGAGTATGCTTGGCCAACTGCTAAGATTGGAACAATGGAGCCGGATATGGCAGTTAAGATCATGTATGCAGACGAGAAAGATGCAGACAAGATTGCAGAAGCAAAAGCAGAATACACAACTAAGATGTCAAGTGCTATGGCAGCAGCTAAGCGTGGCTATGTAGATGATATTATCGAGGGCGCTGCAACAAGAAAGCGTTTGATCGCTGCATTTGAGATGCTCTACACAAAGAGAGAAGAGAGACCATTAAAGAAGCATGGTGCAGTATAGAGAGGAGTAGCCATATGAAAATGAAAAAGATTGTTTTATTGTTTTCTATGATTGCTGTTTTCTTTTGTTTGACCGCCTGCAGTAGTGGGCAGGAAGCTGTAACTTTTGAATATACGGACACAGATATTGTTTCCGATACGGTATATCAGGCATATAACATGCAGACTGTAAGTGATGCGTATCGCGCATATCTTGCAGACAATGATGATCCAATGGCTGAGGTATTGTTGACAGGAATTTCGAACATGGATAATGCGAAGAAAGACTGTGGCGAGTTCAAAGGCTATCGTTCGAAAGAAGACGGAAGCACAATCATGTATGATTTTAGCAGACTGCAGAATTCCGAAGACGAGACTGCACAGGATGATTTTCTTACATTCATCAGTATGTTAGATTATACGATTGAAGAGAACAATGGAAATGTAACAGTGAATGTCAAGGCTGTATATGACAAACATGATGTTGAGTACAGTTTTGTATATGAAGAGAATAGTGCTTATGCATATTCTTATGAATTGACAGGCCAGAGCGTATCTCCATATCAGGTGAAAGAGATTACCGCTACACCAGATTATTCATTTGGTGAGATTATGGGTAAGGCAGCAGCTAATACATTAATGGGAATGGGTACCGTATTTATCGTATTGATCTTCATTTCCCTGATCATTGGTCGTCTGTCAAGTATTAATGCGTTGGTAGTGAAGCTGACATCCGGTAAGAAGGATAAAGAAGAGGCAACACCAGTTGCAGCAACTGCTCCACAGGTACAGACAGCAACAGCAAACCCAATGGATGATGCACAGTTAGTAGCAGTAATTACTGCCGCTGTAACCGCAGCAAATGAAGCAGCAGGTGGAACAGATTCCTTAGTTGTTCGTTCTATCCGCAAAGCAAAGAGATATTAATTTAGGAGGAATTATAATATGAAGAATTATAGAATTACCGTTAATGGTACCGCTTATGATGTAGCAGTAGAAGAATTAGGAGCAGGCGCAGTAGCCGCAGCTCCAGCCGCAGCAGCTCCAGTGGCAGCTGCACCAGTAGCAGCTCCAGCACCTGCAGCAAGCGGTGCAGCAGGATCAATCACAGTTGCTTCTCCAATGCCAGGTAAGATCTTAGCTATTAAGGCTAATGCAGGACAGGCAGTTAAGAAGGGCGAGGTTGTTATGATCTTAGAGGCTATGAAGATGGAGAACGAGATTACTGCTCCAGAAGATGGAACAATCGCATCAATCAATGTTGCTGTAGGTGATAGTGTAGAGTCAGGTGACACACTTGCAACATTGAACTAGTTGATGTTTGATGATTCATTTTTGACAGGAGGCAGTGCAGATGGATTATATTTGGACAACATTGTCGAATTTAGCAGGACAGACTGCATTTGCGAATCTTTACTGGGGTAATTTCGTAATGATCGCAGTTGCATGTGTCTTCCTTGTTCTGGCAATTAAATTTGGCTTCGAGCCACTTTTGTTAGTTCCGATTTCCTTTGGTATGTTATTGGCGAACATGTTCCCTGGTATCATTGCCGATGGAGGACTATTACATTATTTTTACATGTTAGATGAGTGGAGTATTTTGCCATCCTTGATCTTCTTAGGTGTAGGTGCGATGACAGACTTTGGTCCGTTAATTGCAAACCCGAAGAGTTTCTTGCTTGGTGCAGCCGCTCAGTTCGGTATTTATTCCGCATATTTCTTTGCAATTATGATGGGATTTGGTGATAAGGCAGCCGCAGCGATCTCTATTATCGGTGGTGCGGATGGACCAACTTCTATCTTCCTTGCTGGTAAGCTTGGAATGGGTGGTACTTTGATGGGACCAATTGCAGTTGCAGCATATTCTTATATGGCATTAGTACCAGTTATCCAGCCACCAGTTATGAAGCTTTTGACAACAGAGAAAGAGCGTAAGATTAAGATGGAGCAGTTAAGACCGGTTTCTAAGTTAGAGAGAATCATATTCCCTGTTATCGTTACAATCGTGGTTGTTATGATTCTTCCAACAACTGCACCGTTGGTTGGTATGTTAATGCTTGGTAACCTGTTCCGTGAGTCTGGTGTTGTTAAGCAGTTGACGGAGACAGCTTCTAATGCACTTATGTACATCGTAGTTATCTTACTTGGTACTTCTGTAGGTGCTACAACGACAGCACAGTCATTCCTTAATTTGGATACTTTGAAGATCGTTGCACTTGGTTTGATTGCATTCGTAATCGGTACTGCAGCAGGTGTATTATTTGGTAAGTTGATGTGCTTAGTTACAAAGGGTAAGGTAAATCCTTTGATCGGTTCCGCAGGTGTATCTGCTGTTCCTATGGCAGCCCGTGTATCACAGAAGGTTGGTTCTGAAGCAGATCCTACAAACTTCTTATTGATGCATGCAATGGGACCTAACGTAGCTGGTGTTATCGGTACTGCCGTAGCAGCCGGTACATTCATGGCTATTTTCGGTGTATTTTGATAATATAGAATCTTCTTACAGGATATCGTGTTGACGAAGTGCCAGAATACTTCGCCAACTCGGTATGGAAGATTGGAATATGAATAGAATCGTATGAATATGATTATGGAGGAAAATAAAATGGCAAATCAAGCAGCAAAGCCGGTAGGAATTACCGAAACAGTTTTACGTGATGCGCACCAGTCATTGATTGCTACCCGTATGACTACGGAACAGATGCTTCCAATTATCGATAAGATGGATAAAGTGGGATATCATTCTGTAGAGTGCTGGGGTGGTGCAACATTTGATGCGTGCCTTCGTTTCTTAAAAGAAGATCCATGGGAGAGACTTAGAAAGTTAAAAGATGGATTTAAGAACACAAAGTTACAGATGTTATTCCGTGGACAGAATATCTTAGGATATGCTCCATATGCAGATGATGTAGTAGAATACTTTGTACAGAAGTCAATTGCTAATGGTATTGATATCATTCGTATTTTTGATTGTTTGAATGATATTCGTAACCTTGAGACAGCAGTTAAGGCTGCTAACAAAGAGAAAGGTCATGCACAGGTTGCTCTTTCTTACACACTAGGTGATGCTTATACCATGGATTATTGGAAAGACATGGCTAAGAAGATTGAGGATATGGGTGCAGATTCTATCTGTATCAAGGATATGGCTGGTTTGTTGGTTCCAACAGCAGCAACTGAGTTAGTTCAGGCATTGAAAGATGGAACTTCACTTCCTATCCAGTTGCATACACATTATACTTCAGGTGTAGCTTCTATGACTTATATGAAGGCAGTAGAGGCAGGATGTGATGTCATTGATACTGCAATGTCACCACTTTCAATGGGTACTTCTCAGCCAGCTACTGAGGTTATGGCTAAGGCATTTGAGGGAACACCATATGATCCAGGTCTTGATCAGAACTTATTAGCTGAGATCGCTGATTACTTCCGTCCTTTACGTGAGCAGTGGTTAGAGTCAGGTTTGTTAAGCCCGAAGGTAATGGGTGTTAATATTAAGACATTGTTATATCAGGTACCAGGTGGTATGTTGTCTAACCTTGTATCACAGTTGAAAGAGATGAAGCAGGAAGATAAGTTTGATGAAGTGTTAGAAGAAGTACCACGTGTACGTAAAGACTTCGGTGAGCCACCTCTTGTAACACCTTCTTCACAGATTGTTGGTACACAGGCTGTATTAAATGTCGTATTAGGCGAGCGTTATAAGAACATGACAAAAGAGTCTCGTGACTTATTAGTTGGTAAGTATGGACAGACTGTTAAGCCAGTGAATCCAGAGGTTCAGAAGAAAGCATTAGATGCACTTGGAATGGATAAGCCAATCACATATCGTCCAGCTGATGACCTTGAGCCACAGCTTGAGAAGTTAGAGGCTGAGATGTCACAGTACAAGCAGCAGGATGAGGATGTATTATCTTACGCATTATTCCCTCAGGTTGCTACTGAGTTCTTCAAGTATAGAGAAGCTCAGCAGACTGGTGTAGACGCATCTGTTGCAGATACAGAGAACGGAGTATATCCAGTATAGGAGATTCTGTGATTTTATAGTGAAATGAATGAAAGACTGTATTTTGATGAAAAATTTTCGTTAAAATACAGTTTTTTTATGATATAATGAACGCATAAGCGCGAATGCAACTTTTGAAGTCAAGCATGAACTGCTTGCAGGCCAATGATTGACAAAAAAGTTATATGAGTGCAACGAACACTGAGAAACCGAAGGTTTCGAAGTGAGCGTTCGCGCATAAGTGCACGAAGTGCGGGTTCACGATATAATGAACGTATAAGGGAGGTATATAAGATATGAAAAGAACATGGTGGAAACAATTATATATGATATGGATGTTTTTATGTGTATTGTGTATAGGAGGTATATCAATTCCGGTTCAAGCTGCAAAGGTACAGCTTAACAAGAAACAAGTTACATTATGGGTAGGGGAAAGTACACAATTAAAACTGAAGAATAATCGAAAAAAGATCAATTGGGTATCAAATAATAAAGAGATTGTTACCGTTTCAAAAAAAGGAAAACTGAAAGCAAGACAAGAAGGAAAGACGAATGTTATTGCAAAAGTTGCAGGAAAGAAATATCGCTGTAAATGTACTGTGTATCTTACGAAAATCAGTGATGAAAATATGCAGTTACAGTACGGAGAAAGCAGGACAATTTCATTATTGAATCCTAAAGGAGAAGTTGCATGGTTTTCTGGTGATACAAGAATTGCATATGTAGAGAATAATGTATTATATGCAAAAGGGGTAGGAACTACAGTTATAACGGCAAAATGTAATGGAAAAGAATATTACTGTAATGTTACTATTACATCAAATGAGACTTCGGAATTTCGTATAGATGGGATTTATACAAGTAGAGATAAAGTTGCTTTATATATTCATACATATGGGAAGCTGCCGGATAATTTCATTACCAAAGAACAAGCACAACTACTTGGATGGCGGGGAGGATCGTTGAATTCGTATGCACAGGGAAAGTGTATTGGTGGTAATATATATAGCAATTATGAGCGGACTTTGCCAACAGAAAACGGTCGAATATATTATGAATGTGATATCAATACATTAGGAGCGCTAGAAAGAGGTGCTGAGCGTATCGTTTATTCGAATGATGGGCTGATTTTTTATACGTCAGATCATTATGCAACTTTTCAGCAATTGTATTGATTTGTAAAGGGGCGAAAATGCGAGTTAAATTAGATTTTGATGGAATTACGGATAAGAAACAGTTGCATCAATTCCTGAAGGAGCAATTGTCTTTGCCAGCCTATTATGGTGGTAATTTGGATGCATTATATGATTGTTTGACAAGTTCGAAGGCAATTACAGAAATTAGCATTCAGCATATGCAACATTTACAGAGTGCGTTGGGGGAATATGCACAGATTTTAATTGAAGTGTTACAGAATGCAGGAATATCTGTAGAGATAGATAAGGAGCAGGAATGAGTATACAAGCGATATATGACAGAAGAAGTATTAGAAAATATAAAGACAAACCAGTATCCAGAAAAATGATTGAGCAGATCTTAGATGCAGGAAGACAGGCGCCATCTTCAAAGAACCGTCAGCCATGGAAATGCATTGTCTTTGAGAATGAGGCAAAAGCAGAATTACTGTCATGTATGGAACGGGGCTTAGAACGGGAATATAAAGGAGTGGCGGTGCTTCCTAAGTCACGGTTTGGTTTGCCGGATGCAAGGCATACGCTTCGTATTATGCGTCAGGCACCAGTAGTGATTGTGATATTGAATACGAATGGTGGAAGTCCATTTCTTCCAATTGATGAGGATAAGAGAGTGTCGGAGATCTGCGACAGCCTTTCTATTGGAGCGTTTATACAGAATATGCTATTAGAAACGCAGGAGCTTGGACTGGGAACACTTTGGATTGCCAATACCTGTTTCGCCTATCCGGAATTGGTAGAATATTTACAGACAGAAAATCAGTTGATTGGGGCAGTTGCATTAGGGTATCCAGATGAGGAACCGGCCGCACGTCCAAGAAAAGAATTAGAAGAGATTGTTGAGTGGAGAGTATAACATGGCAAAGGTAATTGTAATCGGTGGTGGTGCTGCTGGGATGATGGCTGCAATCATTGCGGCGAGAAATGGAAAAGAAGTAACCGTTTTAGAACAGAATGAAAAGTTAGGGAAGAAGCTCTTTATTACAGGAAAAGGGCGTTGCAATTTTACCAATGCGTGTGATCTGGAAGATCTGTTTGGTAATGTAGTGTCGAACCCAAAGTTTTTGTATAGTGCATTTTATACCTTTTCCAACGATATGGTGATGGATTTTTTTGAAGAACTTGGTATGCCATATAAGGTAGAACGGGGTAATCGGGCATTTCCAACATCTGATCATTCTTCTGATGTAATTAAAGCACTAGAGAAGGAAATGAGAAGGTTAGGTGTTTTGATCTGTCTCAATACAAAAGTAAAATCATTGATCATTGACAAAAATATCTGTAAGGGCATAGAACTTGCCAATAAAAAAGAGAAATTATATGCGGACAGTGTAATTATAACAACCGGAGGTGTGTCGTATCCGAGAACAGGTGCTTGCAAGGACGGGTATACCTTTGCAAAACAGGCAGGACATACCATTGTTGCACCGAGTCCTTCCCTGGTTCCGATGGAGTTAGCAGATGATTGCTGTAAAGATTTGATGGGAATTTCTTTAAAAAATGTGTCAGCTGCCATCTATGCAGATAATAAGAAGATATATTCTGATTTTGGCGAGATGCTGTTTACCCATTTTGGGGTAAGTGGGCCAATCATCATTAAGGCGAGTGCTTATATTCAGAAATATTTGCAAAAGAACCTTTCTCTTACGATTGATCTGAAACCTGCTTTAGATGATAAACAATTAGATGAGCGAATTTTGAAAGATTTTCAGTTATTTCAGAATAAGCAATTAAAGAATGCGTTGGACAAGTTATTATTGCGGGCATTGATTCCTGTTGTGATTGATAAGAGCGGATTAGATGGAGATAAGAAGATCAACGAATTGACAAAAGAGGAACGTAAGATCTTAGGACACACGATCAAGAACCTACCATTTGTGATTACCGGATTACGTGGATGGGATGAAGCAATCGTGACGAAAGGCGGCGTTTCAGTGAAAGAGGTTGATCCTGGTACTATGGAATCAAAACTTACCGGCGGTTTATACTTTGCGGGTGAGGTGCTTGATCTGGATGCACTTACCGGAGGTTTTAATCTTCAGATTGCGTGGTCGACGGGATATCTCGCTGGACTGTCAGCATGAATACCCTTGCACAGCGTAAGTGACGGACGGATGTGCCAAACGGACGCAACGGCCTAGAAAAATTGGTTCCAAGCCGGGGCCGTTCGCACTTAATTGCTCCAGTAGCGGATGCTAAATTCGTGCTACGCACTCATTAAGCACCGACAGACGCAAATGCCCCTCTTTGGAATCCAAATTTTTCTCTCCGAAGCTGAGGTTGGCACAATATACTGTCATTAGCATATACGCTGTGCTTATCGCCCACCCG